>NZ_JBAKHS010000014.1:0-144452 GCF_036906795.1 Micromonospora sp. CPCC 205739
GGCGACTGCGAGCACGGCGGCTTCGGGGCCGGAGATGACCACGGACCGGGGGCCGTTGACGGCCGCGATGTCCACACCGGCACCTGCGGCCTGACTGTTGCCGTTGCCGACGCCGACGCCGTTGGCCGCGACCTGACCAGCGCCCGTGCCGGTGGCTGTGGGGGTTGAGTCGTTTGCGTCATCAGCTCTGTAGGACGCGACAGAGGTATCCGGTCCCGCCAGCGCCGACCGGACCTCCTCCTCCGACGCCTGCACCGCCACCATCGCCCCACCAGCCGGCAACGCCTGCATCAACCGACCCCGCGCCGCCACCAACCGCGCCGCATCCCCCAGCGACAACACCCCTGCCACATGCGCCGCAGCCAACTCCCCGATGGAATGCCCGGCCACGTAATCCGGCCGCACACCCCACGACTCCACCAGCCGGAACAGCGCCACCTCGACCGCGAACAACCCGGCCTGTGCATAGCCCGTCTGACGGATCAGCTCCTCGTCCTCGCCCCAGACCACCTCACGCAACGGCCGGTCCAGGTGCGCATCCAGTTCCGCCACCACCGCGTCGAAGGCCGCCGCGAACACCGGGAACACCGCATGCAGCTCACGACCCATGCCGAGGCGCTGCGCGCCCTGACCGGTGAACAGCACCGCCAGCCGACCGGCCCGGGCCACGCCGGAGACCAGCGTCGGGTCGGGCGTGCCGGCGGCGAGGGCGTCGAGGCCGCGGCGCAGCTCGGTCCGGTCCGCGCCGAGGACGACCGCCCGCCGTTCCCAGAGCGCCCGCCCGGTGGCCAGGGACCACCCGATGTCGCCGTCCCGCAGGTCCGCGCGCTCGCCCGCGTACCCGGGGAGGCGCCCGGCCTGGGCCCGCAGCGCCGCCTCCGAGCGGGCCGACAGCAGCCAGGGCACGACCTGCGCCGGACCGGCGGCACCGTCGGCCGGTGTCGCGGGCACGGCCACCGGAGTCTGCTCCGGGGCCTGCTCGATGATGACGTGGGCGTTGGTGCCGCTGATGCCGAACGACGACACGCCCGCCCGGCGCGGGTGCCCGTTCACCGGCCACTCCCGCGTCTCGGTCAGCAGCTCCACCGCCCCGGCGGTCCAGTCCACCTGCGGCGACGGCGCGTCCACGTGCAGCGTCCGGGGCATCGCCCCGTGCCGCATCGCGAGGACGACCTTCATCACCCCGGCCACGCCCGCCGCCGCCTGGGTGTGGCCCAGGTTCGACTTCACCGAGCCCAGCCAGAGGGGCCGGTCGGCGGGGCGCTCCCGGCCGTACGTGGCGAGCAGGGCCTGCGCCTCGATCGGGTCGCCCAGGGTGGTGCCGGTGCCGTGCGCCTCGACCAGGTCGACCTCCGCCGCCGGCACCCCCGCCGAGGCGAGGGCGGCGCGGATGACGCGCTGCTGGGACGGGCCGTTCGGCGCGGTCATGCCGTTGGACGCGCCGTCCTGGTTGACCGCCGAACCGCGTACCACGGCCAGCACCGGGTGGCCGTTGCGGCGGGCGTCGGAGAGGCGCTCGACCAGCAGGAACCCGGCGCCCTCGGCGATGCCGGTGCCGGACGCGGCGGCGGCGAAGGCCCGGCAGCGACCGTCCGGGGACAGCGCCCGCTGCCGGCTGAACTCCACGAAGATCTCCGGGGTGGCCATCACGCTGACCCCGCCGGCCAGCGCCAGGTCGCACTCCCCCGACCGCAGCGCCTGGGCGGCGAGGTGCAGCGCCACCAGCGAGGACGAACAGGCGGTGTCGATGGTGACCGCCGGCCCCTCCAGCCCCAGCACGTACGCCACCCGGCCGGAGGCCACCGCGCCGGTGCCGCTGTTGGCCGGGTAGTCGTGGTACATCAGGCCGGCGAAGACCCCGGTCGGGCTGCCCTTCAGCGTCACCGGGTCGATGCCGGCCCGCTCGAAGGTCTCCCAGGCGCACTCCAGCAGCAGCCGCTGCTGCGGGTCCATGCCCAGCGCCTCGTTCGGGCTGATCCCGAAGAACGCCGGGTCGAAGTCGGCGGCGTCGTGCAGGAACCCACCCGAGCGGGTGTAGCTGCTGTTGGGCGTGGTGAACCCGGGATCGTGGAGCTGGTCGAGGTTCCAGCCCCGGTCGGCGGGGAAGTCGTCGATCGCGTCCACCCCGTCGGCGACCAGCCGCCACAGCTCCTCGGGCGAGCTGACCCCGCCGGGGAATCGGCAGCTCATGGCGACGATGGCGATCGGCTCGTCGACCGGCTTCGCCGCCACCACGGCCGACGTCACGGTGGTCGTGCCGGAGAGCTCGTCGACCAGGAAGCGGGCCAGCCCGGCCGGTGAGGGATAGTCGAAGACCGCGGTCACCGGCAGCCGCAGGCCGAGGGTCTGGTTGAGCCGGTTGCGGAACTCGACCGCGGTGAGCGAGTCGAAACCCAGCTCGCGGAACGCCCGCTCCGGGGCGACGGCGGCGGCCGAGGTGAAGCCGAGCACCAGCGCCACCCGGTCCAGCACCAGGTCGAGCACCGCCTGCTCGCGGTCGGCGTCGGGCAGCCGGAGCAGCCGGTCCACCAGGGAGCCGGCGTCGGCGCGTACCCCGGCGGCGCTGCGCCGGGCGACCGGCAGCAGGGTACGGAACAGCGCCGGCACGTCGCCCTGGGCGCGGACCGCGGCGAGGTCGAAGCGGACCGGCAGCAGCAGAGCGTCGGGACGGTCCAAGGCGGCGTCGAGCAGAGTCAGGCCCTCGTCCACGGCGAGGCCGATCATGCCGCTGCGGGAGATGCGCGCGCGGTCGACGCCGCCGAGCCGCCCGGTCATCCCGGTGGCCTGCGTCCAGAAACCCCAGGCCAGGCACTGGCCGGCGAGCCCCTGCGCGCGCCGGTGCGCGGCGAGGCCGGCGAGGAACGCGTTCGCCGCCGCGTAGTTGCCCTGCCCGGGTGCGCCGACCACGCCGGCCGCCGAGCCGAAGAGGACGAACGCGCCGAGGTCCGCGTCGCGGGTCAGCTCGTGCAGGTGCAGCGCCGCGTCCACCTTGGGGGCGAGCACCGCGTCGACCTGCTCGGGGGTGAGCGAGGCGATGGTGCCGTCGTCCAGCACCCCGGCGGTGTGCACCACCGCGGTCAGCGGGCGCGCGGCCGGCACGTCGGCCAGCACGGCGGCGAGGGCGTTCCGGTCGGTGACGTCGCAGGCGACCTGGGCGACCGAGGCACCGAGGCCGGTCAGCTCGGCCGCCAGGTCGGCCGCGTCGGGGGCGGCCGGTCCGCGCCGGCTGAGCAGCAGCAGGTGGCGTACCCCGTGGGCGAGGACGAGGTGGCGGGCGACGACGGCGGCGAGGGTGCCGCTGGCGCCGGTGATCAGCACGGTGCCGGCCGGGTCGATCCGGGCGGCGGGCGGTGCGTCGCCGGTGGCCGGCGCGCGGACCAGCCGGGTGGCGAGCAGGTCCCCGTCGCGCCGCAGCAGTTGCGGCTCGCCGGCGGCGACGAGGGTCGGGGCGAGCGCGACGGCGTGCTCGACGTTGACGTCGGTGTCGGCGAGGACGATCCGGTCCGGGTGCTCCGACTGGGCGGAGCGGACCAGGCCCCAGACGGCGGCGCCGGCCAGGTCGGTGACGTCCTCGCCGTCGCGGCCGACCGCGCCGCGGGTGAGCACCAGCAGGGTGGTGGCGGCGTACCGGTCGTCGGCGAGCCAGCGCTGCAGGTCGGCGAGGACGCGGCGGGTGGTGTCGTGCACCGCCGCCGCGTCGGTGCCGCCGGGGACCGGCAGCACCACCACGTCGGGGACCTCGCCGTCGTCCCACCGTCCGACCTGGACGGGCGCGGGCGGCGGGGTGGGTACCGGCGTCCAGACGGTGCGGTAGAGCGCCTCGGCGACGGGCCCGGTGGCGGCGGGGGCGAGGTCGGCGGGGAGCGGCCGCAGGACGAGGGAGTCCAGGGAGAGCACCGGCGCGCCGCCGGCGTCGGCGGCGGTTACGGCGACCTCGCCGGCGCGCAGCGGGGTGATCCGCACCCGCAGGCTGGACGCCCCGACCGCGTGCAAAGTGAGGCCGGTGAAGGCGAACGGCAGCAGCGCCCGGTCGTCGACGGCGTCGGTGAGGGCGACCGCGTGCAGCGCGGCGTCGAACAGGGCGGGGTGCAGGTCGGCGCGCTCGGCGTCGGCGGTGGCCTCCTCGGGCAGCTCCACCTCGGCGTACACCTCGGCACCGGACCGCCAGGCGGCCCGCAGCCCCTGGAACACCGGCCCGTACGCCAGCCCGGCGTCGGCCAGGTCGGGGTAGAGGCCGGCGACGTCGACGGCGGTGGCGCCGGCCGGCGGCCACTGCGCGAAGTCGTCGGCGGGGCGGGCGGTGGCCGGGGCGAGCTGGCCGGTGGCGTGCCGCTGCCAGGGCGCGTCGGCGGCGGCGTCCTCGGCCCGGGACCAGACGCTGACCGGGCGGACGCCGCGCTCCCCCGCCGCGCCGACGGCGACCCGCAGTTGCACGCCGGTGCCGTCGGCGAGCACCAGCGGCGCGCCGATGGTCAGCTCGCTGACGGCCGGGCAGCCGACCTCGTCGCCGGCGCGCAGCGCCAGTTCGACCAGGCCGGTGCCGGGGACCAGCACGGTGCCGGCGACGGCGTGGTCGGCCAGCCAGGAATGGGTGCCGGTGGAGAGCCGCCCGGTGAGCACCACCCCGTCGTCGGCGGGGGTGGCGACGACCGCGCTGAGCAGCAGGTGCTCGGCGGGACGCTGACCGGCGCCGGTGACGTCGCCGGTGCCGGCGGCGGCCGCGTCGAGCCAGTGCCGGCGGCGCTGGAACGGGTACGTCGGCAGCTCCACCCGCTGCCCCGGTCGCCCGTCGAACAGCGGCAGCCAGTCGACTCCGACGCCGTGCGCGTACGCCTCGGCGAGCGAGGCGGCGACCCGGTCCGGTCCGCCGTCGTCGCGGCGCAGCGTACCGACCGCGACGGCGGGGGCGCCGGCGTCGGCGACGGTCTCCTCGATACCGACCTTGAGCGTCGGGTGGGCGCTGGGCTCGACGAAGACGGTCAGCCCGTCGGCGAGCATGGCCCGGGTGGCGTCGGCGAAGAGCACCGTCTGCCGCAGGTTGGTGTACCAGTAGCCGCCGTCGAGGGCGGTGGTGTCCAGCAGGGCACCGGTGACCGCCGAGTAGAACGGCACCTCGGCGGTGCGGGGGCGGACCGGGGCGAGCAGTTCGGCGAGCCGGTCGCGGATGCCCTCGACGAAGACGGAGTGCGAGGCGTAGTCCACCGGGATCATCCGGGTGCGGATCTCCTCGGCGGCCAGTGCGGCCTGGAACGCGGTGAGGGCGTCCACCTCGCCGCAGACCACCACCGAGCCGGGCCCGTTGACGGCGGCGAGGGAGAGCCGTCCCGCCCAGCCGGCGAGGCGCTCGCGGGCGGCGTCGGCGGGCAGCGAGACCGACATCATCCCGCCCAGGCCGGCCAGCTCGGCGGCGATGACCTGGCTGCGCAGGGCGACCACCCGGGCGCCGTCGTCGAGGGTGAGCGCACCGGCGACGCAGGCGGCGGCGATCTCGCCCTGCGAGTGGCCGACCACGGCGGCCGGCTCGACGCCGTGGCTGCGCCAGAGCTGGGCCAGCGAGACCATCACCGCCCAGAGCACCGGCTGCACCACGTCGACCGGGTCGATGGTGGGCGCGCCGGGCGCGCCGCGCAGCACGTCGACCAGGTTCCAGTCGACGAAGGGTTCGAGCGCGCGGGCGCACTCGGCGATCGTGTCGGCGAAGACCGGCGAGGAGTCGAGCAGCTCGACGGCCATCCCGGCCCACTGCGAGCCCTGGCCGGGGAAGACGAACGCCACCCGGGCGTCGGTGCGGGCGGTGCCGCGTACCAGGTTGGCGGCCTCCCGGTCGTCGGCGAGGGCGGTCAGGCCGGCCAGCAGCGCGGCGGCCGCCGTACCGGTGACGACCGCGCGGTGTTCCAGCGCCGAGCGGCCGGTGACCAGGGCGTGCCCGACGTCGGCCGGGTGGGGTCCGGCCGCGACGGCGGCGAGCCGCGCGGCCTGCGCGCGCAGCGCCTGCGGGTCGCGGGCGGACAGGACCCAGGCGAGGGTACGCCCCGACAGTGCCGGCTCCGGCGCGGCGATCTCGGCCGGTTCCTCCTCGGGGGCCTGCTCGATGATGGCGTGCGCGTTGGTGCCGCTGACGCCGAAGGAGGAGACCCCGGCCCGGCGGGGGCGGCCCGACTCGGGCCAGGGCAGCGCCTCGGCGAGCGGCCGGACGGTTCCCGGCGTCCAGTCCACGTGCGACGACGGGGTCCCGACGTGCAGGCTCTTCGGCAGCAGGCCGTGCCGGATGGCCTGCACCATCTTGATCACACCGCCGACCCCGGCGGCGGCCTGCGCGTGCCCGAAGTTGGACTTCAGCGAGCCGAGCCAGAGCGGCCGGTCCGCCGGCCGGCCCTGCCCGTACGTGGCCAGCAGCGCCTGCGCCTCGATCGGGTCGCCGAGGGTGGTGCCGGTGCCGTGCCCCTCGACCACGTCGACCTCGCCGGGCGGCAGTTGCGCGTTGGCCAGGGCGGCGCGGATGACCCGCTGCTGGGCCGGCCCGCTGGGGGCGGTGAGGCCGTTGGACGCGCCGTCCTGGTTGACCGCGCTGCCGCGCACCACGGCGAGCACCGGGTGGCCGTTGCGGCGGGCGTCGGAGAGCCGTTCGAGCAGCAGCACGCCGGCGCCCTCGGCCCAGCCGGTGCCGTCGGCGTCGTCGGAGTACGCCTTGCAGCGGCCGTCGGGAGCGAGCCCGCGCTGCCGGCTGAACGCCACGAACGGCGCCGGGGTGGACATCACCATCACCCCGCCGGCCAGGGCGAGGGTGCACTCGCGGCGGCGCAGCGCCTGCACCGCCAGGTGCAGCGCGACCAGCGACGAGGAGCAGGCGGTGTCCACGGTCAGCGTGGGCCCCTCCAGCCCGAGCGTGTACGCGACCCGCCCGGCGATCACCGAGGCCGCCGCCGCGGTGCCCAGGTACGCCTCGGCCGCCTCCGGGGCGGCGTTGAGCAGGTCGCCGTAGTCCTGGTAGCCGGAGCCGGTGAAGACGCCGACGGGCTTGCCCCGCACGGCGTCCGGGGCGATGCCGGCGCGTTCCAGCACCTCCCAGGAGACCTCCAGCATCAGCCGCTGCTGCGGGTCCATCGCGGCGGCCTCGCGCGGCGAGATGCCGAAGAAGGCGGCGTCGAACTCGGCGGCCTCGGCGAGGAAGCCGCCCTCGGCGACGTAGCTGGTGCCGATCCGGTCGGGGTCGTCGGCGAGCAGCCGGGCCAGGTCCCAGCCCCGGTCGGTCGGGAGCGGCCCGACCGCGTCCACCCCACCGGCGACCAGGTCCCACAGCTGCTCCGGGGTACGCACGTCCCCCGGGTAGCGGCACGCCATCGCCACGATCGCGATCGGGTCGCGTTCGACGCCCTCGACCTCCTGGAGCCGCTGGCGCGTCTGCGTGAGATCCGCCGTGACCCGCTTCAGGTAGTCGAGAAGCTTCCCGTCCTCCGCCATGCCCGTCCTCACCCCTGTGGGTCAGCGCAACCCGAGTTCGTTGTCGATGAAGTCGAAGATCTCGTCGGCGGTCGCCGCCTCGCCGAGCCGGTCGTCGCCGGCGGACCGGTCGACCAGGCCGATCAGGGCGCGCAGCCGGGCGGCGAGCGCCGGCCGGTCGGCGTCGTCCTCCGGCAGCGCGGCGAGGGCGGCCTCCACCCGGTCGAGGTCGGCCGCCAGGCCGGTCGCGCCGTCGGCGGCGCCGACGCCCAGTTCCGCGCCGAGGAACTCCGCCACGGCGGCCGGCGTCGGGTGGTCGAAGACCAGCGTGGCGGGCAGCGCCTGGCCGGTGGCGGCGGTGAGCCGCTGCCGCAGGTCCATCGCGGCGACCGAGTCGAAGCCCAGGTCGGCGAAGGGGCGGGCGGGGTCGAGGGCGGCCGGGCTGTCGTAGCCGAGCAGCGCGGCCACCTCGGCGCGGACGGTGTCCAGCAGGGCCCGCGGGCGCTGCGCCGGTGGCAGCGCGGCGAGCCGGTCGGCCAGCCCGCCGGCACCGGCGGTGGCGTCGCCGGCGACCGCCTCGGCCACCTCGGGCAGCGCGTCGAGCAGCGGCCGGCGGCGGGCCATGGTGTAGACGGGGGCGAACCGCGACCAGTCGATGTCGGCGACGACGAGGTCCCCGGCGTCGCGCCGGTACGCCTCGGGCAGCGCGGTGATCGCCAGCTCGGGTCGCATCGGGGGCGCGCCGAGCCGGCGCATGCCGGCGGCCAGGTCGGCGTCGACCATGCCGCTGTCCCAGGAGCCCCAGGCGATCGCGGCGGCGGCGAGCCCCCGGGCCCGGCGGCGGGCGGCGAGCGCGCCCAGGTAGGCGTTGGCCGCGGCGTAGCCGGCCTGCCCGGCGCTGCCCCAGACGGCGGCGCCGGAGGAGAAGAGCACGAAGGCGTCCAGCTCGGTGTCGGCGAGCAGGTCGTCGAGGTGGGCGGCGCCGGCCACCTTGGCGGCGGCCACGTCGGCGATCTCGGCGAGGGCCAGCTCCCCCACCGGGGCGATGCGCTGCATGGCCCCGGCGGCGTGCAGCACGGCGGTCAGCGGCCACCGGGCGGGCAGCCCGTCGAGCAGGTCGCGGAGCTGGTCGCGGTCGGCGACGTCGCACGCGGCGACGGTCACCTCGGCGCCGAGTGCGGTGAGCTCGGCGGTCAACGCGTCCACGCCGGGGGTGTCGGTGCCGCGCCGGCCGACCAGCACCAGGTGCTCGGCGCCGGCCCCGGCCAGGGCGCGGGCCACGTGCGCGCCGAGGCCACCGGTGCCGCCGGTGACCAGCACGGTGCCCCGCGGGCGCCACGACGGCGGGGCCGCCGGCCGGGCGGCCCGCACCATCCGGCGGGCGCGCACCCCGCCGTCGCGGATGGCCACGTGGTCCTCGCCGCCGGTGGCGGTGACCACGGCGCGCAGCCGGCGCAGGCCGGCCGGGTCGGGGAACTCGGGCAGGTCGACCAGCCCGCCCCAGTGCCGGGGCAGGTCGAGGGCGAGGCCGGTGCCGAGACCGTGCACGGCGGCCTGGGCCGGGTCGGCGGACTCGCCCGGGTCGACGGCGACCGCGCCGGTGGTGAGGCACCAGATCGGCGCGTCGAGCTGGGCGTCGCCGAGCGCCTGCACCAGCGCCACCGTCCCGGCGACGCCCCGGGTCAGCGCCGGGTGGTCGGGGTGCGGCCGGTCGTCGAGGGCGAGCAGGGAGAGCACCACCGTGCCGGGGCCGCGCAGGTCGCGCAGCCGGGCGGCGAGGGCGGCCCGGTCGGCGTCGGCCACCGGGACCCGGACCACCTCGCCGCCGTGCTCGACCATGGTGGTGGCGATCATGCCGACCCGCAGGTCGCTGTCGTACCCGTCGGGCACGGCGACCAGCCAGCGGGCCGGCGCCGGGCCCGGGTCGGGATCGGCGACGGACTCCCACACCACCCGGTACCGCCAGCCGTCCACCGCGGACCGGTCGGCGTGCCGGCGGCGCAGCGCGGCCAGCGCGGGCAGCACCTGGCCGAGGGCCGCCGGGTCCACCCCCAGGTCGGCGGCGAGGGCGGCGGGGTCGGCGGTGGCGAGGTCGTCGAGGAAGGCCGGATCGGCGGCGACCGGCTCCGGCGCCTCCCACCAGTACCAGCGGCGCTGGAACGCGTAGGTGGGCAGCTCGACCCGGTGGGCGCCGGGGTGCACGGCCGCCCAGTCGACCGCCGCGCCCCGGGTGTGGGCGCGGGCCAGCGCGGTGACCAGCTCCCGCTCCTCGTCGCGGTCCCGGCGCAGCAGCGGCACGAAGACCGCGTCCCGGTCGTCGGCGACGCAGTCCGGGCCGGTGGCCGAGAGCGCCGCGTCCGGGCCGAGCTCCAGGAACGTGGTGACGCCCTGCTCGGCGAGCCACCGTACGGCGTCGTGGAAGCGGACGGTGCCGCGCACCTGGCGTACCCAGTGCTCGGGGTCGGTCAGTTCGCCGGTGACCGGCCGCCCGGTCAGGGTGGAGACCACCGGCAGGGTCGGCGCGGTGTACCGCAGCGAGCGGGCGACCGCGGCGAAGTCGGCGAGCATGGGTTCCATCAGCGGGCTGTGGAAGGCGTGCGAGACGGCCAGCCGGCGGGTCCGCCGGCCGAGGGAGCGCAGCTGCTCGGCGACGGCCAGCGCGGCGGCCTCGACGCCGGAGACCACCACCGCGGTCGGGCCGTTCACCGCGGCGAGGTCGACCCGCTCGTCGAGCAGCGGCCGGACCTCCTCCTCGGTCGCCTCGACGGCGACCATCGCCCCGCCGGCGGGCAACGCCCCCATCAGCCGGCCCCGGGCGGCGACCAGTGCCGCCGCGTCGGGCAGGGTGAGCACGCCGGCGACGTGCGCGGCGGCCAGCTCGCCGATGGAGTGCCCGACCAGGTACGCCGGGCGCACGCCCCAGCCCTCCAGCAGCCGGTACAGCGCCACCTCCAGCGCGAAGAGCGCCGGCTGGGCGTACCCGGTGTCGTTCAGCGGGTCGGCGTCGGCGCCCCACACCACCTCGCGCAGCGGCCGGTCCAGGTGCTCATCGAGGGCGGCGACGGCGGCGTCGAACGCGTCGGCGAAGGCCGGGAAGGCGGCGTGCAGCTGCCGGCCCATGCCGGGGCGCTGGGCACCCTGGCCGGTGAAGCAGAAGGCGGTCCGGCCGTCCACGCGTACCGTGTCGCGGACCAGGTGCGCGGCGGGGGTGCCGTCGGCGAGCGCGGCCAGGCCGGCGCGGAGCGCGGCGTGGTCCGCGCCGACCACGGCGGCCCGGTGCTCCAGCGCGGCGCGGGTGGTGGCCAGCGAGTACGCCACGTCGACGAGCGCCTGGTCGGCGTGTTCCTCCAGGTGGCCGGCGAGCCGGCGGGCCTGCGCCCGCAGCGCCGCCTCGTCGCGCCCGGAGACCAGCAGCGCCACCGGACGCCCGGGCCGCACGCCGACCCCGTCCTGGACCGGGGCGGCGTCGGCGGGTGGCTCCTCGACGATGACGTGGGCGTTGGTGCCGCTGAGCCCGAACGCGGACACCCCGGCCCGACGCGGCCGGTCGCCGCGCGGCCAGGGCCGGGCCTCGGTGAGCAGCCGCACGTTGCCGGTGGACCAGTCCACGTTGGGGGTCGGTTCCTTGACGTGCAGGGTCTGCGGCAGCGTGTCGTGCCGCATCGCCTCCAGCATCTTGATGATCCCGCCGACCCCGGCGGCGGCCTGGGCGTGCCCGACGTTGGACTTGAACGAGCCGAGCCAGAGCGGCCGGTCCGCCGGCCGGCCCTGCCCGTACGTGGCGAGCAGCGCCTGCGCCTCGATCGGGTCGCCGAGGGTGGTGCCGGTGCCGTGCGCCTCGACGGCGTCGACCTGGTCGGCGGTGAGCTGCGCGGCGGTCAGCGCGGCCCGGATCACCCGCTGCTGGGCCGGCCCGTTCGGGGCGGAGAGGCCGTTGCTGGCGCCGTCGGAGTTGACCGCGCTGCCCCGCACCAGCCCGAGCACCGGGTGGCCGTGGCGGCGGGCGTCGGCGAGGCGTTCCAGCAGCAGCAGGCCGATGCCCTCGCCCCAGGCGGTGCCGTCGGCGTCGGAGGAGAAGGACTTGCACCGGCCGTTGGGGGCCAGTCCCCGGTCCTGGCTGAACCCGACGAACGAGTCCGGCGTGGACATCACCGTCACCCCGCCGGCCAGGGCGAGGCCGCACTCGCCGGCCCGCAGTGCGTGCGCGGCCAGGTGCACCGAGACCAGCGACGAGGAGCAGGCGGTGTCCACGGTGACCGCCGGCCCCTCCAGGCCCAGCGCGTACGCGACCCGGCCGGAGGCGACGCTGGCCAGGCTGCCGACGCCCTTGGCGGCGTAGTCGTGGTAGACGAGGCCGGCGAAGACGCCGGTCGCGCTGCCCTTGAGCGAGGCGGGATCGATGCCGGCCCGCTCGACGACCTCCCAGGCGGTCTCCAGCAGCAGCCGCTGCTGCGGGTCGGTCTCCCGCGCCTCCCGCGGGCTGATCTTGAAGAAGTCGGCGTCGAACTCCCCCGCGTCGTGCAGGAACCCGCCGTTGACGCAGTACGTCCGCCCGGGCGTGGCCGGTTCCGGGTCGTACAGGCCGGCGACGTCCCAGCCCCGGTTCTGCGGGAAGCCGCTGATCGCGTCGCCGCCGGCGGCGACCAGTTCCCACAGGTCGGCGGGGGTACGCACTCCGCCGGGGAAGCGGCAGGCCGCCGCGACGATCGCGATGGGTTCGTGCCAGCGCTGCTCGGCGTCGTGCAGCCGCCGCCGGGTCTGCTGGAGGTCCGCCGTGGCGCGCTTGAGGTAGTCGCGCAGCTTGTCGTCGGTCGCCATCGCCGCTCAGCCCATCCCCAGGTTGTCCAGCACCGCGAACAGTTCGTCGTCGGTCGCCGTGGCCAGGTCGTCGTCCGTGCCGTCCGGCCCGGCCGGGTCGTGCCGGGTCCGCCACTCGCGCAGCACCGCCTCCAGCCGGGCGGTGACCCGGGCCGGGTCGCCGTCGGTGGGGCCGGCGAGCACCGCCGCGAGCCGGTCCAGTTCGCGCAGCACCGGGTCGGCCTCGGCGGTGTCGCGCACGCCCAGCTCCGCGTCGAGGTGAGCGGCGAGTTCCCGCGAGGTCGGGTAGTCGAAGACCAGCGTCGGCGAGAGCCACCGGCCGCACGCCTCGCTCAGCGTCCGGCGCAGCTCGACGGCGGCCAGCGAGTCGAAGCCGAGGTCCTGGAAGGCCCGGTCCGGCTCGACGGAGCGCCAGTCGGGGTGACCGAGGACGGCGGCGACGTGGGTGCGGACCAGCTCCAGCAGGAAGCGCTCGCGCTGGTCGTCGGGGAGCCCGGCGAGGCGTTGCGCGAGGTCGGGGCCGGTCGGCGCGACGCGCCGGGCCGGTACCCGGACCACCTGCCGCAGCAGCGCGGGCAGCGCGTCGGCGGTGGCGCGCAGCGCGGCGACGTCGAGGCGTACCGGGACCAGGGCGGGGCTGGCCTGCCCGAGCGCCCGGTCGACCAGGGCCAGCCCCTCGGCGACGCCGAGCGGATGCAGGCCCATCCGGTCCAGCCAGGGCGGTCCGGCCTCCCACGCCCCGAAGGCGAGGGCGGTGGCGGGCAGCTCGCGGGCGGCCCGGTGGGCGGCGAGCGCGTCGAGGTAGGTGGCCGCCGCCGCGGTGGCCGGTCGACCGGCGCCGAACATCAGTCCGGCGGCCGAGGAGACCAGCACGAACGCGGCGAGGGGCCGGTCGGCGGTCAGCTCGTGCAGGTGCCACGCCGGGTCGACGGCGGCGCGCAGGGCGGCGGCGAACGCCTCCGGCGCGGTGGCGGCGAGCAGGCTCTCCTCGCGTACGGCGGGGGCGTGCACCACGGCGGTGAGCGGATGCCGCTCGGGGATCGAGTCGAGCAGCGTGGCCACCGCGTCGGAGTCGGTGAGATCGCACGGGGCGACCGTGACGTCTGCGCCGAGGTCGGCCAGCTCGGCGAGGAGGTCCTTGTCGGCCTCCTCGGCCGGGTCGACGGCGAGCAGCAGGTGGTCGATGCGGTGCTCGGCCACGAGGTGCCGGGCGATGGCCGCGCCGGGTCCGGCGGTCCCGCCGGTGACCAGCACCGTGCCGTCGGTGTCCCAGCGCGGCGGCGCGCCAGCGCCGGCGGAGGCCCGGGTAAGCCGGGGCAGCAGCGCGCGGCCGTCGCGGACGGCCAGCTCCGGTTCGTCGTACGCCAGCAGCGCCGGCAGGGCGACGCAGGAGGGTCCGCTGCCGTCGGTGTCGACCAGCACCAACCGGCCGGGCTGCTCGGACTGGGCGGAGCGGACCAGCCCCCAGACGGGCGCGAGCACCGGTTCGGCGGGCAGCTCCCCCGCCCCGACCGCGCCCTGGGTGAGCAGCACCAGCCGGGTCCGGGGCAGCCGGGTCTGGGCCAGCCAGTCCCGTACCGTGCCGAGCAGCACGGTGAGCAGGGCGTGGACCGCCTCGGGCCCCGAGCCGGCGGGGGTGGTCGGGGCGTGCAGCACGTACGCCGGTTCGGGCGCCCCGGCGTCGACGGCGGCGAGCAGCGCGGCCAGGTCGGGGTACGCCGGCGCGTCGGGGGCCACCCCGAACCGGTCCTCGCCGAGCACGGCCCAGGTCGCCGGCGCGGCGTCGGGGGCGGCGTCGGGGGCGGCCTCGGGCGCGGGCACCCAGTCGAGGCGGAGCAGGCTCTCGTCGCCGGCGCCGCTGACGGCGGCCAGTTCGTCGGCGCCGACCAGCCGGCTTTCCAGGTGCCCGACGGTCAGCACCGGACGGCCGTCGGCGTCGGTGGCGGTCAGGGTGACGCCGCCGCCGACCGGCACGAGGTGGACCCGCAGCGTGGCCGGGGCGGCGGCGTGGCGGATGACGTCCCGCCAGACCGACGGCTGGACCGGTCCGGCTGCGTCGTCGAGGCGGTGCGGGTGCAGGGCCGCGTCGAGCAGGGCGGGATGCGTCTCGTGGCCGTCGGCGGTGGCCCCCTCGGGGAGCGTCACCTCGGCGAAGAGTTCGGTGCCGCGTCGCCATACCGCCCGCAGGCCCTGGAAGGTCGGGCCGTACCCGTAGCCGTGGCGCAGCAGGCCGCGCTGGACATCCTCGACGTCGGCGCGGACCGCGCCGGGAGGCGGCCAGGCGGCCGGCGGCGGGACCGGGATGGGTCCGCCGGGGGCGAGCACGCCGGTGGCGTGCCGGGCCCACGGCAACTCCTCGTCGGGGCCGCGGGTGTGCACGCCGACCGGCCGCGCGCCCTGGTCGTCGGGGGGCCCGACCACCACGCGTACGGTGACCGCCTCGTCGGTGAGGACCAGCGGCGTCTCGGCGGTCAGCTCGACCAGCCGGTCGCAGCCGACCTGCTGCCCGGCGTGCAGGGCCAGGTCGAGCAGGCCGGTGCCGGGGAAGACGACCCGGCCGTGCAGGTCGTGGTCGGCCAGCCACGGCTGACCGGGTACGGAGATCCTGCCGGTGAGCACCAGCAGGTCGTCGTCGGGGACGGTCACCTTCGCGCCGAGCAGCGGGTGGCCGGTGGCGACCTGCCCGAATCCGGAGAGGTCGGCGGCGGAGGGGGCCGCGAGCCAGTACCGCTGCCGCTGGAACGGGTAGGTCGGCAGGTCGACGGTGCGGCCGGTCTGCGGGAGCAATGCGGTCCAGTCGACGGTGGTGCCGGTGACGTGCAGCTTGGCCAGGGCGGTGAGGGCCTGGCGCTGTTCGTCGTGTCCGCGCCGCAGGCTGGGGATGATCGTGACGTCGTCGGTCAGGGTGCCCTCGATCATCGGGGTGAGCGCGGCGTCGGGGCCGAGTTCGAGGAACGTGATGGCACCCGCCTGGTGCAGGGCGGTGATGCCGTCGGCGAAGCGCACGGCCTCGCGGACGTGCCGCACCCAGTAGTCGGGCTCGGTCAGCTCGGTGGTGGCGAGGGCGCCGGTCAGGTTCGACACGACCGGGATCTGGGGCTCGGCGTAGGTCAGCTCTGCGGCGACGGTGCGGAAGTCGTCGAGCATCGGGGCCATCAACCCGCTGTGGAACGCATGACTGACCCGCAGCCGGGTGGTCATCCGGCCCAGGTTGGTGAAGTGTTCGTCAACCGCGAGCACGGCTGCTTCGGGGCCCGAGATGACCACCGACCGGGGGCCGTTGACGGCGGCGATGTCCACACCGCCAGCGGCCATCGGACCGTCACCATTGCCCGTGCCCGTGCCGTTGGCCGCGACCTGGCCGTCGTCGGTGCCGGTGCCGGTGCCGTTGAAGGCGACCGGACCAGCGCCGGTGCCGGCGCCGATGCCGGTGCCGGTGGCCGCGACCGAATCGGAGCCAGTGCCAGTGCCAGTGCCGCTGCCGTTGCCGCTGCCGTTGCCGTGGCCGTGGCCGCCTGAATCGTTTACGACGTCAGCTCCAAAGGAGCCGACCACAACACCCCGGCTCGCCAGCGCCGCCCGCACCTCCTCCTCCGACGCCTGCACCGCCACCATCGCCCCACCAACGGGCAACGCCTGCATCAACCGACCCCGCGCCGCCACCAGCTTCGCCGCATCCGCCAGCGACAACACCCCGGCGACATGCGCGGCGGCCAACTCACCGATCGAATGCCCGGCCACGAAGTCCGGCCGCACACCCCACGACTCCACCAGCCGGAACAGAGCCACCTCGACGGCGAACAGACCAGCCTGCGCGTAACCGGTGAGCCGGACCAGCTCCTCGTCATCACCCCAGACCACCTCACGCAACGGCCGATCCAGGTGCGCGTCCAACTCCGCCACCACCGCGTCGAACGCAGACGCGAACACCGGGAATACCGCGTGCAGCGAGCGGCCCATGCCCAGGCGCTGCGCGCCCTGACCGGTGAACAGCACCGCCAACCGACCGCCCCGCGGTGTGCCGGTCACCGTGTTCGGGGCGGTCTCCCCGGCGGCCAAGGCGGCCAGGCCGGCGGAGAGTTCCGCCGGTTCCGCGCCGAGCACCACGGCCCGGTGCGGGTGCAGCGCCCGGCCGGTGCCCAGGGTGCGGGCCGCCGCGGCCGCGTCCGCCGGGCTCATCGACCCGGCGACGTCCGCCAGCCGACCGGCGAGGGCCCGCAGGGCCGGCACCGACCTCGCGGACACCAGCCACGGCAGCGCGCCGGACACCCCGGAGTCCACGCCCGGGCCGGACGCACTGGTCGACGCGTCGTCCGGGGCCTGTTCGATGATGACGTGCGCGTTGGTGCCGCTGATGCCGAACGACGACACCCCGGCCCGGCGGGGGCGGCCGTCGACCGGCCACTCGCGCGCCTCGGTCAGCAGCTCCACCGCACCGGCGGACCAGTCCACCTGCGGCGACGACTCCTCGGCGTGCAGCGTGCGGGGCAGGACCCCGTGCCGCATCGCCAGGACCATCTTGATCACGCCGGCCACACCTGCGGCGGCCTGGGTGTGCCCCAGATTCGACTTGATCGACCCCAACCACAGCGGACGATCGGCGGGCCGGTCCTGACCGTAGGTGGCCAGCACCGCCTGCGCCTCGATCGGATCGCCCAGCGTCGTACCCGTGCCGTGCGCCTCCACCACATCCACCTCGGCCGCCGGCACCCCGGCCGAGGCCAGGGCGGCCCGGATGACCCGCTGCTGCGACGGACCGTTCGGGGCGGTGAGCCCGTTCGACGCGCCGTCCTGGTTGACCGCCGAGCCCCGCACGACGGCCAGCACCGGGTGACCGTTGCGGCGGGCGTCGGAGAGGCGCTCGACCAGCAGCAGGCCGACCCCCTCGGAGAAGCCGGTCCCGTCGGCGCCCGCGCCGAACGAGCGGCACCGGCCGTCCGGGGAGAGCCCGCGCTGCCGGGAGAACTCCAGGATGACCTCCGGGGTGGCCATCACGGTCGCTCCACCCGCGATGGCGAGCGAGCATTCGCCGGCGCGCAGCGCGCGGACCGCCCAGTGCAGCGCCACCAGCGACGACGAGCAGGCGGTGTCGACGGTGACTGCCGGCCCCTCCAGCCCGAGGGCGTACGCGATCCGGCCGGAGGCTATCGAGCCGGTGGCGGTGCTGCCGGCGTAGTCGTGGTACATCAGGCCGGCGAAGACGCCGGTGTCGCTGCCGCGCAGCGTGGCCGGGTCGATGCCGGCGCGTTCCAGGGTCTCCCAGGCGCACTCCAGCAGCAGCCGCTGCTGCGGGTCCATCGCCACGGCCTCGTTCGGGCTGATGCCGAAGAAGTCCGCGTCGAACTCCCCCGCGTCGGTCAGGAACCCACCCGACCGGGTGTACGTACGCCCGGCCAGTCCCGGCTCGGGGTGGTACAGCCCGTCGGTGTCCCAGCCCCGATCGGTGGGGAACCCGGAGATGGCGTCCACCCCGTCGGCGACCAGCCGCCACAGCTGCTCCGGCGAGCCGACCCCGCCGGGGAAGCGGCAGCCCATCGCGACGATCGCGATCGGCTCGTCGGCGACCGCCGGGGTCGTCGCGACCGGGGTGGCCGGGTGGGCCGCGCCGAGCAGCGTCGCGACGAGGTGGGCGGCGACCGCCGAGACGGTCGGGTGGTCGAAGACCAGGGTGGCGGGCAGCCGCAGCCCGGTCGCCGCGTTGAGGCGGTTGCGCAGCTCCACGGCGGTGAGCGAGTCGAAGCCCAGTTCCTTGAGAGCCCGGTCGGCCTCGATCGCGTCCGGGGTGGCGTGACCGAGCACCCCGGCGACCTCGGCGCGGACCAGGTCCAGCAGGGTACGGCGGCGTTCCTCCTCGGGCAGCCGCAGCAGCCGGTCGGCCAGCGAGGCGGCGCCGGCGCCCCGGTGGGCCTGCCGGCGCGGCACCCGGACGAGGTCGCGCAGCACGGCCGGCAGCGCACCCGAGGCGGCTTGGGCGCGCAGGCCGGCGGGGTCCAGGCGGAGCAGCACCGGCGCGGTGACGTCGCCGGCCAGCGCGGCGTCGAGCAGGGCCAGCCCGTCGGCCTCGGAGAGGGCGTCGAAGCCCTGCCGGCGCAGGCGGCGCAGGGCGGTCTCGTCGAGGTGCCCGGTCATCCCGGTGCCGCCGGCCCAGAGCCCCCAGGCCAGCGAGTGGGCGGGCAGGCCCCGGCTGCGGCGGTGCGCGGCGAGGGCGTCCAGGAAGAGGTTCGCGGCGGCGTAGTTGGCCTGACCCGCCGGGGCGAGCACCCCGGCGGCGGAGGAGAAGAGGCAGAACAGCGCCAGGTCGGCGTCGCGGGTCAGCTCGTGCAGGTGCCAGGCGGCGTCGACCTTCGGCGCCAGTACGGCGTCCATCCGCTCGGGGGTCAGCGACTGCACGAGGCCGTCGTCGAGCACCCCGGCGGCGTGCACCACCCCGGTCAGCGGGTGTGCGGCCGGGACGGCGTCGAGCAGGGCGCGCAGCGCCACCGGGTCGGCGGCGTCGCAGGCGGCGACGGTGACCCGCGCGCCGAGGTCGGTCAGCTCGGCGCGGAGCGCGTCGACGCCGGGGGCGTCGGGGCCGCGGCGGCTGGTCAGCAGCAGGTGCCGCACCCCGTGGACGGCGGCCAGGTGGCGGGCCACCAGGGCACCGAGGCCGCCGGTGCCGCCGGTGACCAGGACGGTGCCGTCGGGCGCCAGCGCCGGCGGCGCGTCGCCGTCCGCGGAGGCCCGCACCAGCCGGGGTACGGCGGCGGCACCGGCCCGCAGCGTCACCTCGGGCTCGCCGAGGCGCAGCACGGCCGGCAGCGCCGCCAGGGAGGCGGGATCGCCGTCGGCGCCGACCAGCAGGAAGCGGCCCGGGTGCTCGGCCGCGGCGGCCCGGAGCACGCCCCGCACCGGCGCGGAGCGCAGGTCGTCGTCGGCCTCGGGGAGGAGCGCCACCAGCGTCGCTTCGGCCAGCCGCTCGTCGGCCAGCCACTCCTGGACGACCCGCAGCGCCCGCCCGGCCGCCGCGTGGGCGGCGTCGACCACGTCGCCACCGTCGGGGGTGACGGCCCAGAGCACGACCTCGGGTACGGCGGCACCGGCGTCCAGGTCGGCCCGGAGCGCGGTCAGGTCGGGGTGGCTGGTGGCGGGCGCGCCGATGGGCGGGTCCGTGCCGAGGACCGCCCAGCCGTCGAACGAGTCGACGCCCGCCGCCAGGTCGACCGGCCGGCGGTCCAGGCGCAGCGGCTGCACGGGCGGCGCGCCGGTGGCGGCCAACTGCTCGGCGGCGACCGGGCGGGCCACCAGCGCGCCGACCGAGATCACCGGCGCCCCGGCCGGGTCGACCGCCTCGATCGCGGCCCGGTCCGGCCCGGTACGCCGCACCCGGACCCGCAGCGCGGTGGCCCCGACGGCGTGCAGGGTGACGTCGGTCCAGGCGAACGGCAGCAGGGTGTCCCCGCCCGGCTCCTCGATCACGCCCGCGTGCAGGCAGGCGTCGAGCAGCGCCGGGTGCACCCCGAACCGGTCGGCGTCCGGCTGGGCCGGCTCGGGCAGGGTCACCTCGGCGAAGAGGTCGTCGCCGCGCCGCCAGAGCCCGGTCAGGCCCTGGAATGCCGGGCCGTAGCCGTAGCCCCGGTCGGCGAGGCGGGCGTACCCGTCGCGGATGTCGACGGCGGTCGCGTCGCACGGCGGCCAGTCGGCCGGTCCAGCGCCGGGCGGCGGCGCGGCGGGGGCCAGCAGCCCCTCGGCGTGCCGGGTCCACGGCTGGTCGGACTCCTCGGGGCGGGAGTGGACGCTGACCGGCCGCGTGCCGCCGGTGTCGGGGCCGCCGACGACCACCTGCAGCGCGAGGGCGCCCCGCTCGGGCAGCACCAGCGGCGCGCCGAGGGTCAGCTCCGCGACTCCGGGCAGGTCGACCTGCTCGCCGGCGTGCAGCGCCAGCTCCACCAGGGCGGCGCCGGGGAGCACCGCCCGGCCGTACACCTCGTGGTCGGCGAGCCAGGGTTGCCGGGTCACCGAGAGCCGGCCGGTGAGCAGCAGGCCGTCGCCCTCGGCGGGCCGGACCAGCCCGGTCAGCAGCGGGTGGCCCGCGGTGCCCTCGCCGGCGCCGGTCGTACGCCCGGTCGGGTTCTTCCAGTAACGGCGGCGCTGGAAGGCGTAGGTGGGCAGACCCACGACGCGGCCCCCGGCGAGGAAGCCGGTCCAGTCCACCGGGGCGCCGTGCACGTACGCCTCGGCGAGCGAGGTGGCGAAGCGGCGCAGCCCGCCGTCGTCGCGGCGCAGCGACCCGATCGGCACGGCGCTGACGCCGGCCGCCTCGGCGGTGTCCTGCACGGCGGAGGTGAGCACCGGGTGGGCGCTGGACTCCACGAAGACGCGGTGCCCGTCGGCGAGCAGCGCCCGGACGGCGTCGGAGAAGCGGACCGTCTGGCGCAGGTTGCGGTACCAGTAGTCGGCGGTCACCGTGGCGGTGTCCAGCGGTTCGCCGGTGACCGTGGAGTAGAAGGCCACTCCGGCGGTACGCGGGCTGATCGGGGCGAGCGCCTCGATCAGCTTCTCCCGGATGCCCTCGACGTAGTGCGAGTGCGAGGCGTAGTCGACGGCGATCCGGCGGACCTGCACGCCGTCGGCGGTCAGCTCGGCGTGGCACTCGTCGAGGGCGGCGACCTCGCCGCAGACCACCATGGACGACGGGCCGTTGACCACGGCGAGCTGGAGCCGGCCGGCCCACCGCTGCAGCCGGGCCTCGACGGCGTCGCGGGGCAGCAGCACGGACATCATCCCGCCCAGGCCGGCGAGTTCGGCGCCGATGAGCCGGCTACGCAGGGCGACGACGCGGGCGCCGTCGTCGAGGGTGAGCGCACCGGCGACGCAGGCGGCGGCGATCTCGCCCTGCGAGTGGCCGACCACCGCGGCGGGCCGTACCCCGTGTTCCTGCCACAGGTGCGCCAGCGAGACCATGACCGCCCAGAGCATCGGCTGCACCACGTCGACGGAGTCCCAGAGCGGGGACTCGGTGTCGCGCAGCACGTCCAGCAGCCGCCAGTCGACGTACGGTTCCAGCGCGGTGGCGCACTCGGCGAGCCGGGCCGCGAAGGCGGGTGCCTCGTCGAGCAGTGCCCGGGCCATCCCGGGCCACTGGGAGCCCTGGCCGGGGAAGACGAAGACCGCCCGGGCGTCGGGCAGGACCGTGCCGGTGACCAGGCCGGGGGCGTCGGCGGCGTCGGCCAGCGCGCGTACCCCGGTGAGCAGCTCGGCGCGGTCCGCGCCGAGCACCACGGCGCGGTGGCCGAGCCGGGCCCGGGTGGTCAGCAGCGAGTGCCCGACGTCCGCCGCCCGCAGGTCGGCGGCGTCCTCGAGGTACGCCGACAGCCGGGCCGCCTGCCCGCGCAGCGCGTCGGTGCCGCGCGCGGAGAGCAGCCAGGGCAGCACCTCGCCGTCCCGCGACGGCATCTCCTGGTTCACCGGGTACCACCGCCTGTTCCGATCGCGAGGTGAGCCGTCTGCGGGTCGTGCATGGTCAGGCCGGGCTGGTCGTGGACCGGGGCGCCGCGTCGACCTTGACGAGGTCGCCGAACTCGGGGAACTGCGCGATGGCCTGCTCGGCGGTGAGCGCCGGCGTACGGGGGCCGCGCAGCACTGCCCAGAGGAAGGCGGGGGTCATCATCCGGGTCATCGGCGCGCAGAGCGACGCAACGTTGAACACGGTGTTGATGACCATGCGGTTGCCGCAGCCGGTCCGGGCGACCCGGGCGGCCATCTTGTTGGCGAACGCGCCGCCGCGCAGCGGCACGTTGGCCCGCACGTGCGGCAGCCCCTGGTCGGTGTTGACGGCGATCTGCCAGGCACCCTGGTTGATCTTCGCGATCGCGGCCTGCACGTTGCGGGAGAAGCCGGGGCGCAGGCCCCGCACGTCCAGCTCGGTACGCAGCGCCAGCGCGCACTGGGCGGCGACCGACATGCCGGTGCCGTGCACCGGGTTCAGCGCCTGGGCAGCGTCGCCGATGACGAGGAAGCCCTCCGGCACGGGCAGCTTCTCGAAGCGCCGCCGCTGGTCCGGGATGCTCCGGTAGGCGCGGATCGGCCCGGCCGGGCGGGCCTGGGCGATCAGGTCGGCGATGATCGGGTGGTGCCGGTCCCGGGCGAACTGCGCGAAGCCCTCCTCGTCGGTGGGGGGCTCGCCGCCCCGGCTGCCGAAGAGGCTGAGGATCCAGCGGCCGTTCTCCATCGGCAGCAGCCCGGCGCCCTGGCCGGGCCGGCCGGTGCCGGCCTGCATCTGGATCATGACGCCGGGGAAGTCGTCGCGGGTGCCGGGCGGCTCGGTGAACCAGCGGCTGACGTAGACGATGCCGGCGTCCACCACGTCCTCGCGGACCTGGGGCAGGCCCAGGTCGACCAGCCACTTCGGGGCGCTGGTGGCGCGGCCGGTGGCGTCGACCACCAGGTCGGCGTCGAGGGTGGCCTCCGCGCCGCCCTGCTCGACCCGCACGCCGGTGACCCGGTCGGCGTCGCCGACCAGCCCGGTGACCCGGGTGCCCTCCCGGACGCTGATCCGCGCCTCGCGCAGCACCTGGTCGCGGACCACGTGGTCGAGCAGTTCCCGGCTGCACAGCAGCAGGTACGCGTCGGTGTCCAGCCGTTCCATCCAGCCCTCCGGCCCGCGGGCCAGCGCGCCGGAGGGCAGGCCGCGGCGCTTGGCGCCGGCGGCGTAGAGCCGGTCGGTGACGCCGGGCAGCAGCTGGTCGAAGGCCTCGACGCCGCCGCGCATGAGGATGTGGCTGTGGTGGCCCTGCGGCAGCCCCTTGCGCGGCTGCGGCTCGGTGGGGAGCTGGTCGCGTTCGACGACGACGACCTCGTCCACGGCGCGGGCCAGCGCGGCGGCGGCGAGCATCCCGGCGAGGCCGCCGCCGAGGACGACGGCCCGGCTCACTGCTCGATCCCCGAGGTGGCGAGGAAGAGCTTCATCCGCCGCTCGGCGAGCTCCGGGTCGGGCAGCGCGCCGAGGCTGTCGGCGAGCCGGTACGCGGCGGCCAGGTGCGGCACGGAGCGGGCCGACTGCTCGCCCCAGACCATCCGGAAGTGGTCGTGGTGCCCGGCCAGCCAGCCGAGGAAGACCACTCCGGTCTTGAAGAAGAAGATGCTCCGGCCCTCGCCGCTGAACAGGTGCCGGTTGAGCGGCAGGGTCTCCTCCAGCAGCCCCCGGGCCCGGTTGTCGTCACCGGCGTCGAGCGCCCGGAACGCCTCGGCGGCGATCGGGACGACCGCGTCGATGACCGGGGTGAGCGGGTGGCTCTGCCCGGAGAAGTCGCCGACGAACATCTCCGGGTACTCGGTGGTGTCGCTGGTGTAGAACTTGACGCCCTCCGGCAGCCGCTTGCGCCACTCGACCTGCCGGGCCAGCGACGCCGGTCCGATCTTGACGCCGTCGACCTTGTCCAGGTTGTCCCGGACGATCGCGATCAGCGCGTCGTACGCGTCGTCGGGCTCCTCGTAGCCGAAGTACTCCGAGTTGCGCGGGTCCCACTCCGAGGTGATCCAGTGCACGATCGCCGGCCGGCTCGACTGGCGTAGCAGGTTGCCGTACACGGTGGCGAAGTCCTCGGGGCCGCGGACGGCGACGTTCAGGTGCGGGCTGCACATGATCACCGGCTGGGCGCCGGCCTCCTCGACCACGGCCAGCTGCTCCTCGTAGGCCGCCTGAACCTCGGCCAGGGTGACCGGGGCGAACGGCTCCAGCTGGTCGGTGAGGACGGCGGCGGCCATCCGCCCGCCGACCGCCTTCGCCTCCGCGCCGCAGCGGCGGATCAGCTCGGCGGCACCGGGCCAGTCCAGCCCCATGCCGCGGTGCGCGGTGTCCATGCCCTCGCAGAGCGTGAAGCCGTACGACCACAGGTGCCGGCGGAAGGCCAGGGTGGCCTCCCAGTCCAGCGACTGCGGCGGCGGGTCCCCGCCGGGCGGCCCGAAGGGCTCGTTGTCGGCCAGCGGGTCACCCAGCACGTGCGCGGTGGCCAGCACGGAACGGGTCCGGAACTCCGAGGGGTCGGCGGGCTGCACCACGCGCGGAGCCTGGGTCGGGTGGTAGACGGTCAGCGTGCCGTCCGACTCCGGAAGCTTGATCATTTTTTCTGCTCCGAACCGTCGTCTGGATCGAGTCGGCACAATTCAAGCGACTCGCGGGAGTGCGGTTCCATAGCGGCGACCCCCTAATTCCGGGGCAACCCCTGAACGGCTTCCGCCGGCCCGACCGCGCCCTAGGGGGCGGGCCGGACCGGCGGGCTGCCGGAATGTGTCCGATCGACCGAGATGGCGCCGACCGGACAGTTCAGCGCGGCCGTACGGGTCGCCGCGCGCAGTGCCGGTTCCGGCGATTCCGCCAGGACGACCACGAGACCGTCGCGGTCGTCCTGGTCGAACACGGCGGGTGCGAAGTGCACGCAGTTGCCGGAACCGACGCACGTATCCCGGTCGACCTCGACGCGCATTGTCGGCGATCCGTCGCTCACCAGGTGACGGGCAGTTCGTGCAACCCGTAGGCGTGCGCGTCGAACATGTACGACAGTTTGTCGACGTCGGCGGCCAGGCGCAGATCCGGAATGCGCTCGAAGAGCGTACGGAAGACGGTTTCGAGCTGCATCCGGGCCAGGTTCGCGCCGGGGCACATGTGGTTGCCGTAACTGAAGGCCATGTGCCCTTCGGCGTTGCGGTGGATGTCGAACTTCTCCGGTTCCGGGAAACGCTCCGGGTCCCAGTTCGCCGCGCCGTTGAGCGCGAGCACCCCCTCGCCCTGGCGGATGGTGCCGCCGCTGACCTCCACGTCGTGGGTGGCCACCCGCACGGTCGCCGAGTCGAGGATGCTGAGGAAGCGCAGCAACTCCTCGACCGCGCCCGGCCAGAGCGACGGGTCCGCCTTGAGCTCGGCGAGCTGCTCCGGGTGCTGCAGCAGCAGCACCGTGCCGAGGGAGACAACGTTGGCGGTGGTGTCGGAGCCGGCGATCACCAGCACCCGGGCGATGGCGACCAGGTCCTCGTGTTCGAGGGTGGGCTCGTCGGGCAGCCGGGCCGCGATCCTGCTGAGCAGGTCGTCGCCCGGGTTCTTGGTCTTCTCGGTGATCAGCTCATCGAGGAACTCGTCCATCTCGGCGATCGCGCCGGCCACCGCCTCCTGGCTGGAGTCCCGGCCGGTGGTGGTCTCCGCGTAGCGGCGGAAATAGCCGATGTGCACCGGGTCGACGCCGAGCATCTCGCAGAACAGCAGCGCCGGCACGGGCAGCGCCAGCTCGGCCATCAGGTCCAGCGGGCCACCCTTGGCCAGCATCTGGTCGATCTGCGTGTCGACGATCTGCTGCATCCGTGGGCGGAGCTTGTTGATCCGCGCGGCGGTGAATTCGGGGATCACCATTCGCCGACGGACCGTGTGCTCCGGAGGGTCCATCGCCGGGAACGGGAAGGCGATGTACGGCAGCATCTCCTCCGGCACGTGGAACTGCGCCGGATAGGAGGGATTGCGAGCGTTCGAACTCATCGACGGGTCACCCAGCACCTGGCGCACGTCCCGGTAACGGGTCAGCGCCCAGACGGGCTTTCCGGTCATCCGGTTGGTCACCGGGGCGAGTGGATTCTCCTCCCGCATCACCTCGTATTCCTGCGGAACGGCGAGCGGGCACCGGCGCCGGTCCAGCGGAAAATCCGGGCGCTCGGTACCGGTGGTCACGGCATCGGCTGTTTCGGTCATCGCTGCGACGCCTCTCTCATCAGGGGGCGGCGGTAAATCGATCGGGTCGATTCAAGCAGCGCGCCGGCACGCCGGACAGGTTCCGCACCCCCTAAGGTCGGCGCTGGGCCCCCTATGCCGGCACCACGGGACGGGACGGAACGGTTACTGTCACGGCACCGACCGTCCGGTTCCCCAATCCCGTGCAGACATCGTTCGGGCGGCGGCATACCCTGAACCGCAGCGAGGGGCGGCGGCGAGGGGCGGATGACCGCGGCCGGGCGTCTCAGAGGGAAAGTGGAGTCGATGGGCGGAAGCATTGATCCGGGGCTGCCGGGATACATCGGGGACGCCTGGGGTTTGCGGGACCGACCGAACAAGGGTCCCAAGCGCGCGTTGAGCCTTCCGCGCATCGTCGACGCGGCGGTGTCCATCGCCGCCTCGGAGGGCCTGTCGGCGGTGTCGATGAGCCGGGTGGCGTCGGATCTGGGCGCGTCCACCATGTCGCTGTACCGCTACCTGTCGGCCAAGGACGAGCTGCTCCAGCTGATGATGGACGCGATCTACCAGACGCCGCCGTCCGGGCCCGACTCGCCGGACGAGGGGTGGCGCGCCGGGCTGGCCCGGTGGACCTGGGAGCAGCACGCGATCCTGCGCAAGCACACCTGGGCGCTCCACATCCCGACCCTCGGCCCGCCGGTCACCCCCAACCAGATCATCTGGCTGGAGCGGGGGTTGGAGTGCCTGGGCGGCACCGCGCTGGGCGAGGGCGAGAAGCTGTCGGTGATCATGTTGCTGAGCGGTTTCTGCCGCAACGACGCCACCGTCTCCGCCGACGTGCAGGCCTCGTTCATGGCCAAGGCCCCCGACGAGCTGGCCGCGATGTCCTCCTACGGCCAGCTGGTCCGCAAGCTCGCCGGGCCGGACCGCTTCCCGGCGTTCACCGCGGTGATCGACGCCGGCGTGCTGGACACCCCGGCCGGGCCGGATGACGAGTTCGTCTTCGGCCTGGAGCGCATCCTCGACGGGGTCGGCGCCCTGGTCGAGCAGCGCGCCGCGGCCCGCGCCGCGGGCGACGCGGAGCACTGAACCGCCGCCCGGTCGCCCTGCCTCCGCCGGCCGACGCGCACCTGTTCCCGTCGCTGTGGAGCTGATGTCGTGAACGACTCAGCCCGCCCGCTGATCCGTCGCGGTGACCCCCGCCCTCCCGCCCCGGGACCTCGGTTCCCGGGCCGACCGCCGCTGCCCGGTCGGCGAGGGCCGCGAGTCGTCCACGTCATAGTTCGACAGCGCCCCGCGACAGGCTGGCCTGTCGGCGGCGGCCTGAGCGTCCACGACATCAGCTCAACAGCGGCCCGCGACACGCCTGTCCCGCCAGCGGCAGCCTGAACCGCCCACGACATCAGCTCCACAGCGCCCGCGACACGCCTGTCCCGCCCGCAGCGGCCTGAGCCATCCACGACATCAGGTTTGTAGCGACCCCGGCGGGCCCGCCCGCCGGGCCCCTCGCACCCGTGCCCGCCCCGGCCGCCACCGTGGGGCCCCAACCAGGGAGCCAGGCCCGGGGAGCGGCGGGCGTCAGGCGCGGGCGTGGCCGGCCACCACCCCGTCCGCGGCGTGCCGGCGGATCAGCGCCATGACCTGGGCGGCGTGCCGGTTGAGGTAGAAGTGCCCGCCGGAGAAGACGTGCAGCGCGAACGGGCCGATGGTGTGCTCCCGCCAGCTCTCCGCGTCCGGCACGTCGACCTGCGGATCGGCGTCGCCGGTGAGCGCGTACACCGGACAGGTCAGCGGCGGACCCGGCTGGTAGCGGTAGGTTTCGGCGGCCTTGTAGTCGGCGCGCAGCGCCGGCAGGATCATGCGGACCAGTTCGGGGTCGGTGAGCATCTGCGCGTCGGTGCCCTCCAGCTTCAGCATCTCGCTGATCAGCGCGTCGTCGTCGCCCTCGTGCACCCAGGCCGGGCGGTGCCGCGACGGCGCCCGCCGGCCGGAGGCGAAGAGCGCCGACACCTCGGTCCCGCGCGCCTGCAGTCGCCGGGCCACCTCGAACGCCACGGTCGCGCCCAGGCTGTGCCCGAACAGCGCCAGCGGCCGGTCGGCCCAGACGGCCACCTCGTCGACCAGGGCGTCGACCAGCCGGGGTACGTCCTCGAAGGCCGGCTCCGCGCGCCGGTCCTGCCGGCCCGGGTACTGCACGGCGAGCACGTCCAGGGTGGGGCTCAGCGCCTGCGACACCGGGTAGAAGTACGACGCGGAGCCACCGGCGTGGGGGAAGCAGACCAGCCGGGTGGGGGCGTCCGGGGCGGGGTGGAAGCGCCGGATCCAGGCGCCGTTGTCCGTGGGTACGGCCATCTCGTCCATCCTTGACGTCGGGGACACGGCAGCCGCCGGGTCCGGTGGTGCGGACCACGGCGGCCGTCGGGTCGTCTCGGGTGCGGCGGTGGGTCAGTCGTCGTCGTCTGCGTCGCCGTACAGCGACATCTCCGGGGCGATGACGAAGTCGGAGACGTCCTTGGTCTGCCGCGTGACCCGGCCGAGGGCCGCCTTGACGGCGACGTCGAGCCGGTCCCGCTTGGCGGCCTCGCGGGCCTCCCGGCGGTCGACGAACTCCGGCATCACCTCACGGGCGAACAGCTCCAGCGACTCCATGATGTGCTCGTGCTTGTTCTTGCCGATCTGCACCGAGAAGATGATCTGGTCGACGCCGACCGCCTCGTACCGGCGGATGATGTCGGCGATCTGCTGCGGGGTACCGATGCCCCGGCGCAGCTGCCCGACCTGGTCCATCATGGCCTGCGACTCGGCCGACTGGAGGTCCTTCTCGTCCGGCACGATGGCGTCGCGGGTGAAGCCCATGCCCTCCCGGGCGTCCTGGAAGCTCTGCCAGATGTCGGTCACGCCCGGCTGGTGCTCACCGGTGATGTAGTAGTGCATCAGCGCGTACGAGAAGAAGTACGCCCCCTCCAGCCCACGGTCGAGGGCGACCTCCTCGTCCTCGTGGCACATGAAGGGCAGCACCATGGCGACGTTGGGGTTGACCGCCTGACCGATCGGGACGCAGTCGTCC
Source organism: Micromonospora sp. CPCC 205739 (assembly GCF_036906795.1). Taxonomy (NCBI): domain Bacteria; kingdom Bacillati; phylum Actinomycetota; class Actinomycetes; order Micromonosporales; family Micromonosporaceae; genus Micromonospora; species Micromonospora sp. CPCC 205739. The sequence goes on from NZ_JBAKHS010000014.1 coordinate 29,016, forward strand.
GACTCCAGCGTCCGGTAGTAGGCCTGCACCCACTCCTCGGCCTCCTCCGGGTTGACGAAGGAGAAGGCGAGCGCGCCCATGCCCTCGCGGGCCGCCTCCTGGATGCTCTCCCGCCGGGTGCAGGCCCGCCAGAGCGGCGGGTGCGGCTTCTGCTTCGGCTTGGGCACGATGTTGCGGACGGGCACGTCGACCCACTTGCCCTTGTGGCCGGTGAACGGGGTTTCGGTCATCATCCGGATGACCACCTCGAGCGCCTCGTGCCACTGCTCCTGCTTGTCCGCCAGCTCGATGCCGAAGGCGCCCACCTCCAGCTGGGAGCTGCCCTGGCCGGAGCCGAAGTCCGCCCGGCCGCCGGAGATCAGGTCCAGCATGGCCAGCCGCTCCGCGATCCGCACCGGGTGGTTCACCGCCGGCGGCATGTGGATGATGCCGTGCGCCAGCCGGATGTTCTTCGTCCGGGCCGCGGCGGCGGCGAGGAAGACCTCCGGCGCCGCGGAGTGGGAGTACTCCTCGAAGAAGTGGTGCTCGGTGCCCCAGGCGTAGTCCAGGCCGAGCCGGTCGGCCAGCTCGATCTGCTCCAGCGCCTCCTGGAACAGCCGTTCCTCGCTGTCCTCGGCCCACGGGCGGGGAAGTTGGTGGTGGTAGATCAAGCCGAATCGCATGCGTTCCTCCGCGTGACGAGATGCTGCCCGGTGGCCATGACGCGCGCGGCCGGCCGCGGTAGCGGAGGCCGGGCGGTCGCCGGTACCGGGCGCGGGCCGTCGACCACGGGTACGACCGGCGTCGCTGGTGCTCGCCGCGCCGAGGCCCGTCGATGGCTGCCTCGACCCTAGGGCCGCAAAGGCGGGATCCGGCCTGGCGAAGGGCGTAATCAGGGGGCCGGCGGGGCCCGTTCAGGGGTCGGCCGGCGCGGTCTAGGGGGTGCCCGGGACGGCGGTGGCGGGAGCGCCGGCGGCGAGCACGGACCCGGGTACGGCGGCAGCCGGCGGGACGGCCGGAGCGGGTCGGCGGAAGCCGGCGAGGAAGAACAGCAGCGGGTCGGCGTCGCCGTCGACCACCTCCATGTCGCGGACCCGGCCGACGGCGATGACATGGTCCCCGCCCGGGTACTCCGCCTCGACGGTGCACTCCACCCAGGCCAGTGAGCCGGGCAGCCGGGGCGAGCCGGTGACCGGGCCGGGGGTCCAGTCCACGCCGGTGAACTTGTCGGTGGCCCGGCTGGCGAAGGTGCGGCACAGCCCCTCCTGCTCGGCCGTCAGGATGTTCACCCCGAACGCGCCCCGGGCCCGGATCAGCGGCCAGGAGCGGGAGGTGCGCGACACCGAGAAGGAGACCAGTGGCGGGTCGAGGGAGAGCGAGACGAACGACTGACAGGTGAAACCGACCGGGCGTACCCCGTCGCCGGCGGCGGTGATGATGGTGACCCCGGTGCAGAAGAGCCCGAGGACGTGCCGGAAGGCACCGGGGTCGACCCGGCCCGCCGTGGTTCCCGTACGCGAAGTCATCGCTCTCCCGCCCGTCAGCCCGGCACCGGCGCGGCGGCGTCCCCGCCCTCGGCCGGCGCCTCTTCGAGGATCACGTGTGCGTTGGTGCCGCTGATGCCGAAGGAGGACACCGCGGCCCGGCGCGGCCGGCCGGTCTCCGGCCAGGGCCGGGCCTCGGTCAGCAGCGCCACCCGCCCGGCCGACCAGTCGACCTGCGGGGTGGGCGCGTCGACGTGCAGCGTGGCGGGGAGCAGCCCGTGCCGCATCGCGAGCACCATCTTGATCACCCCGGCGACCCCGGCGGCGGCCTGGGTGTGCCCGAGGTTCGACTTGACCGACCCGAGCCAGAGCGGCTCCCCCGCCCGGTCCCGCCCGTACGTCGCCAGCAGCGCCTGGGCCTCGATCGGGTCGCCGAGCCGGGTGCCGGTGCCGTGCGCCTCAACGGCGTCCACGTCGGCGGGTCGCAGCCCGGCGCTCTCCAGGGCCTGCCGGATCACCCGCTGCTGGGCGGGCCCGTTCGGCACGGTGATGCCGCTGGACGCGCCGTCGGAGTTCACCGCCGCGCCCCGGATCACGGCCAGGATCCGCCGGCCGTTGCGGCGGGCGTCGGAGAGCCGTTCCAGGACGAGCAGGCCGCTGCCCTCCCCCCAGCCGGTGCCGTCGGCGGCGGCGGCGAACGACTTGCACCGGCCGTCCGGGGCGAGCCCGCGCTGGGAGCTGAAGTAGACGAACGTCTCCGGGGTGGACATCACGGTGATGCCGCCGGCCAGCGCGAGGCTGCACTCCCCGGCGCGCAGCGCGTGCCCGGCCAGGTTCAGCGCGACCAGCGACGACGAGCAGGCGGTGTCCAGCGAGACCGACGGCCCCTGCAGCCCGAGGGTGTAGGAGATCCGCCCGCTGGTGATGCTGCCGCCGCCGTCGGCCCCGTCGTAGTCGTGGTACATCACGCCGCAGTAGACGCCGGTGCGGCTCTCCTTCAGCGACAGCGGGTCGATCCGGGCGTGCTCCAGCGCCTCCCAGGCGGTCTCCAGGATCACCCGCTGCTGCGGGTCGATGTCGCGGGCCTCCCGGGGGGAGATGCCGAACAGGTCGGCGTCGAAGTCGGCGGCGTCGTGCAGGAAGGCCCCCTCCCGGGTGACGGTCCGGCCAGGACGGCCGGGCTCCGGGTCGTACAGGGCGTCGGTGTCCCAGCCGCGGTCGGTGGGGAACGGGGTGACGGCGTCCCGGCCCTGGGCCAGCAGCTCCCAGTAGCTCTCCGGGGAGTCCACCCCGCCGGGCAGCCGGCAGGCCATCCCGACGATGGCGATCGGCTCGTCGGCCGCCTGGGCCAGCCGGGCGTTCTCCTGCCGCAGCCGGTCGTTCTCCAGCAGCGAGGTCCGCAGCGCCGCGACGATCTGGTCGGTGTCCACGCCGCTCACCGGTGCGCCCCGTTCGGGTCGGCGCCGCCGAGGGCCGCGCGGACCAGGTCGTCCACCGCCATGTTCCGGATCTCCTCGCTGCGGTCGGCGGCGGCGGGCGCCGCGGTGGGCGGGGGTTCGACGCCCGGCGCGGTGAGCCGTAGCAGGGCGTCGAGCAGGCCCGCCTCGCGCAGCGCGTCCAGTCCGATGGTGGCCAGCCGGCGGCGTACGTCGTCCTCGTCGGGGGCGTCGGCGGCGTCCGGCCCGGCGGGCGCGTCCGGCGACGGGCCGACCGGTACCTCCTCGGCCAGTTCCTCGCGCAGCAGCCGGGCGACCTCGGCCGGGGTCGGGTGGTCGAACATCAGCGTGGCGGCGAGCCGCAGCCCGGTCGCGGCACTGAGCCGGTTGCGCAGCTCAATCGCGGCCAGCGAGTCCAGGCCGAGCTCGGTGAAACCCCGGTGGACGTCGATCTCCCCCGGTTCGGCGTGCCGGACGGCGGCGACGTGTCCGCGCACCAGGTCCAGCAGCATCCGCTGCCGGCCCTCCTCGGGCAGCGCGGCGAGGCGCTGGACGAGACTGCCCTCGTCCACCGGGGCCGCCGGCGCCTCGGGGCTCGTGGCCGGGGTGGCCGCCGGGGCGGGCCGGCGCCCGGCGGCGGCGCGGGCCACGTCGCGCAGCTTGGCCGGGATCTGCGTCCCGGTCGGGTCGGGGCGCAGCGGCACCAGCACCGGCTCGGCCACCCGCATCGCCTGGTCGAGCAGGGCGAGCCCGTCGGCCGGTGCCAGCGCCGGCATGCCCATCGCGGCGAGCCGCCGGGTGACCCCGGGGTCGGTGCCGCCGGCCAGGCCGGCGCCCTCGCCCCAGAGGTTCCAGACCAGCGAGGTGGCGGGCAGCCCCATCGAGCGGCGGTGCCGGGCCAGCGCGTCGAGGAAGCTGTTCGCCGCCGCGTAGTTGCCCTGCCCGGCCGGGTCGAGCAGCCCGGCCACCGAGGAGAAGAGGACGAAAGCGGTCAGCTCCCGCTCCTCGGTCAGCTCGTGCAGCGCCCAGGCGGCGTCCACCTTGGGGCGCAGCACCGCGTCGAGCCGGTCCGGGGTGAGCGAGGTGAAGAGCGCGTCGTCGAGCACGGCGGCGGCGTGCACCACGGCGGTCAGCGGCTGCGCCAGCCCGTCGACCAGCGCCGCGAGGGCCTTCGGATCGGTGACGTCGCAGGCGGCGACGGTCACCTCGGCGCCGAGCGCGGCCAGCTCGTCGCGCAGCTGCGCGGCGCCGGGGGTGTCCGGGCCGCGCCGGCTGACCAGCGCCAGGTGCCGCACTCCGTGGGTGCCGACCAGGTGCCGGGCGACCAGCGCGCCGAGCCCGGTGGTGCCGCCGGTGACCAGCACTGTGCCGTCGGCCCGCCAGGGCGACGGGGGCAGCTCGGTGGGTACCGGGACGGGGGCCAGCCGGGGCACCTTCACCTGGTTGCCGCGCACGGCGACCTCCGGTTCGCCGAGGGTGACCACGGCCGGCAGCATCCGCAGGCTGGCCTCGTCGGAGTCGAGGTCGACCAGCATCAGCCGGTCCGGGTTCTCGGCCTGCGCGGCGCGCAGCAGACCCCACACCGGGGCGACGGTCAGGTCGAGGTGTCCGCTGTCGTCGTCGGCCGCGAACCAGGTCAGCACCACCAGCCGGGTGGCGGCGAACCGCTCGTCGGCGAGCCATCCCCGGACGGTCCCCAGCACCCCGGCCACACCGTCGCGGACCGCGTCGGGCACCTCGCCGTCCGCCGGTTCCACCGGCAGGAACACCACCTCGGGTACGCCGTCCGTCGCGGCCGCCGCGGCCAGGGCGTCCAGATCCGGGTACGCGGGCACGTCCTCGCGGCCGAGGTCGACCTCGTCGCCGAGCACCGCCCACCGCCCGGGTACCGCCTCGGCGGCCTCGCCCAGCGGCAGTTGCGGCCAGTCGACCCGGAACACCGAGTCGAGGTGGCGGGTGCCGGTCATCGCCGCCCCGGCGGCCACCAGCCGGTCCGCGGTGACCGGCCGGACCACCAGCGACTCGACGGTGGCGACCGGGGTGCCGGTGGTGTCGGCCAGGTCGAGGCGGACCGCCTCGGAGCCGGCGCTCGCGTCGGAGTTGGTCCAGTTGATCCGTACCCGCAGGCCGCTGCGGCCGCCCGAGTGCAGGCGTACCCCGGTCCAGGAGAACGGCAGCTGGCCGGCGCCGATGTCCTGCGGCTTGCGTCCGCCGAGGAAGTCGGTGGCGCTGAGCGCGGCGTCGAGCAGCGACGGGTGCAGCCGGTACGCGGCCGCGTCCTGCCGGGCCTCGTCGGGGAGCGCCACCTCGACGAAGAGGTCCCGGCCGCGCAGCCAGACGGCGCGCAGCCCGCGGAACATCGGGCCGAAGTGGTAGCCCTGCGCGGTGAGGTAGTCGTAGACGCCGCTGATGTCGACCGGCTGCGCGCCGGCCGGCGGCCACTGGCCGACCCCGACGCCGAACTCCTCCGGGGTGACCGGCGGGGCGTTCTCGGTGCCGAGCCAGCCGGTGACGTGCCGGGTCCAGCCCACCTCCGGCGGGGCGTCGTCGAAGCGGGACCAGATGGCGATGCTCCGCCGGTTGCCGGCGTCCGGCTCCCCCACCACGACCTGGACGGCCGCGCCGCCGTGGTCGGGCAACGGCATCAGCTGCTCGATGATCAGTTCCTCGACCACGTCGCAGCCGACCTCCTCGGCGGCCCGCAGGGCCAGCTCGACGAAGCCGGTGCCGGGGAGCAGCCCCATGCCCATCACGTTGTGGTCGGCCAGCCAGGCGTGGGTGTCGAGGGCGAGCCGGCCGGTGAGCACGACCCCGCCGCCCTGCGGCGCCACCATGACGGCGCTGAGCAGCGGGTGGTCGGCGTCGCGTTGGCCGTGCCCGGTGGCGTCGCCGGCCCGGGTCTTCGGCGCGTGCAACCACAGGTGCCGCCGCTCGAACGGGTACGTGGGCAGGTCGACCCGGTTGCCGTCGCCGAGGATCTCGGTCCAGCGGACCGGGGTCCCGGTGACGTGCAGCCGGGCCAGGGCGTCGAGCAGCTGCGTCACCTCGGGCCGGTCCCGGCGCTGGGCCGGCGCGACGACGGTGTCGGCAACGACGCCCTCGATCAGCGGGGTGAGCGCGGCGTCGGGGCCGAGTTCCAGGAAGGTCGTCGCCCCCGCCTGGTGCAGGGCGGTGATGCCGTCGGCGAAGCGCACGGCCTCGCGGACGTGCCGCACCCAGTAGTCGGGATCGGTCAGCCCGGCGCCAGCCAGGGTGCCGGTCAAGTTGGACACGACCGGAAGCTGCGGCTCGGCGTAGGTCAGCTCCGCGGCAACGGCCCGGAACTCGTCGAGCATCGGGTCCATCAGGTGACTGTGGAACGCGTGGCTCACCCGCAGCCGGGTGGTCTTGCGGCCCAGCTCGGTGAAGTGCTCGGCCACCGTCAGCACGGCGGCCTCGGGGCCGGAGATGACCACCGATCGGGGGCCGTTGACGGCGGCGATGTCCACCCCGCCAGCCGCCGCCAGACCGCCTCCGTTACCCGTGCCGTTGGCCTCGATCTGGCCCATGCCGTCCCCGGTGCCGGTGACGGCGACCTGACCAGCGCCGATGCCGGTGCTGGTGCTGGTGCTGGTCCCGTTGCCATTGGCCAAAACCGAATCAGCGCCAGTGCCGGTGCCCGTGCCGGTGGTGCCGGTGCCCGTGCCGGTGGTGCCGGTGCCCGTGCCGGTGGTGCCGGTGGTGCCGGTGCGGGTCTCGTTGCCGTCGGCCGCGATGCCCGTGCCGGTGGTGCCGGTGGTGCCGGTGCGGGTCTCGTTGCCGTCGGCCGCGATCGAATCAGTGCCGTTGGCGTTGGCGATGGCGGCTGAATCGTTTACGACATCAGCTCCAAAGGATCCGACTACCACACCCGGACCCGCCAGCGCCGCCCGCACCTCCTCTTCCGACGCCTGCACCGCCACCATCGCGCCGCCCTCAGGCAGCGCCTGCATCAACCGACCCCGCGCCGCCACCAGACGCGCCGCATCCCCCAGCGACAACACCCCGGCGACATGCGCGGCGGCCAGCTCACCGATCGAGTGCCCCGCCACGAAGTCAGCGCGCACACCCCACGACTCCACCAGCCGGAACAGCGCCACCTCGACGGCGAACAACCCCGCCTGCGCGTAACCCGTCCGGCGGATCAGCCCCTCGTCATCACCCCAGACCACCTCCCGCAACGGCCGGTCCAGGTGCCCGTCCAGCTCGGCCACCACCGCGTCGAAAGCCGCTGCGAAAACCGGGAACACGGCGTGCAGCTCACGGCCCATGCCGAGGCGCTGCGCGCCCTGACCGGTGAAGACCACCGCCGTCCGGCCGCCGGAGCGGGCGACGCCGGAGACCACGCCCGTGGCGACCTCCCCGGCCGCCAGGGCGGTCAGGCGGTCGACCAGCTCGGCGCGGTCCGCGCCGAGCACCACGGCCCGGTGCTCCAGAGCCGCCCGGCCGGTGGCCAGCGACCACGCGACGTCCCGGTCGGCCAGGTCGTCCCGCTCGTCGAGGTGGGCGACCAGCCGCTCCGCCTGCGCCCGCAGCGCCCGGTCGGTACGCCCGGACAGCACCCACGGCTGCACCGGCACGGTCGGCTCGTCGCCGCCCGCCGCGTCGGCCGGCCGGGCCGGACCGGCCAGATCCGCCGGCGCCTCCTCGATGATCATGTGGGCGTTGGTGCCGCTGAGTCCGAACGAGGAGACCGCCGCCCGGCGCGGGCGGGCCTGCGCCGGCCACTCCCGCGGCCGGGTCAGCAGCTCCACCGCGCCGGCGGACCAGTCGACCTCGTCGGAGGGGGCGTCGACGTGCAGGGTCGCCGGCATCAGCCCGTGCCGCATCGCCTGCACCGCTTTGATCACCCCGGCCACACCGGCGGCGGCCTGGGTGTGCCCCAGGTTCGACTTGACCGACCCGAGCCACAGCGGCCGGTCCCGGTCCCGGCCGTACGTCGCCAGCAGGGCCTGCGCCTCGATCGGGTCGCCGAGCGCGGTGCCGGTACCGTGCCCCTCGACCAGGTCCACGTCGGCCGGGGCGAGCGCGGCGGCGGCGAGGGCCGCCTCGATGACCCGCTGCTGGGAGGGGCCGTTCGGGGCGGTCAGCCCGTTCGACGCGCCGTCCTGGTTGATCGCCGACCCGCGCACCACGGCGAGCACCGGGTGGCCCTTGCGCCGGGCGTCGGAGAGGCGTTCCACCAGCAGCAGCCCGATCCCCTCGGACCAGCCGGTGCCGTCGGCGCCGTTCGCGTACGCCTTGCACCGGCCGTCCGGGGCGAGACCCCGCTGCCGGCTGAAGTCGACGAAGACGTCCGGGGTCGGCAGCACCGTCACGCCGCCGGCCAGCGCCATCTCCACCTCGCCCTGGCGCAGCGCCTGGCAGGCGATGTGCAGCGCGACCAGCGAGGAGGAGCAGGCCGTGTCGATGGTGACCGCCGGCCCCTCCAGTCCGAGCGCGTACGCCACCCGCCCGGAGGCGATGCTGGCGCCGCTGCCGCCACTGAGGTACGCGGCGATCTCCTCGGGCACGTGCTGCTGCACCCGGCTGCCGTACTCCGTGTACATGACGCCGACGTAGACGCCGGTGCGGCTGCCCCGCACGGAGGCGGGGTCGACGCCGGCCCGCTCGAACGCCTCCCAGGCGCCCTGGAGCAGCAGCCGCTGCTGCGGGTCCATGGCGAGCGCCTCGCGGGGCATGATGCCGAAGAACTCCGGGTCGAACTCGGCCGCGTCGTGCAGGAACCCGCCCGTCTTGACGTACGTCCTGCCGGCCGCGCCGGGCTCCGGGTCGTAGACCGCGTCGACGTCCCAGCCCCGGTCGACCGGGAACTCGGAGATCGCGTCGCGTTCCTCGACCAGCAGCCGCCACAGGTCGTCGGCGGAGCGCACCTCGCCCGGGTAGCGGCAGTGGATCGCGACGATGGCGATCGGGTCGTCGTCGGGCGCGGCCGGGGTGGGCGCGGCGCCGGCGGACGCGGCGGCGGGGGTGGCGCCGAGCAGCCGGTCGGTGAGGAAACGCGCGGCGGCCTCGGCGGTCGGGTGGTCGAAGACCAGGGTGGCGGGCAGCCGCAGGCCGGTCGCCTCGTTGAGGGCGTTGCGCAGTTCGACGGCGGCGAGCGAGTCGAAGCCGAGGTCCTTGAACGCCCGGTCGGGGGCGACCGCGTCGGTGCCGGAGTGGCCGAGCACCGCCGCCACCCGGGTACGGACCAGTTCGACGAGGAGGCGGTGCCGTTCCGGCTCGCTGACGCCGGCGAGTCGCTGGGCCAGTCCGGTGCCCGCGCCGCCGCTGCCGGTCGTACCGGCGGCGGCGCGTCGGGTGGGGGCGGTGACCAGGCCGCGGAGCAGGGTCGGCACGTCGCCGCGGGCCCGGACGGCGGCCGGGTCGACGCGCAGCGGCACGACCAGCGGCTCGGCGGTCGCCACGGCGGCGTCCAGCAGGGCGAGCCCGTCGTCGACGCCGAGCGCCGGCAGGCCGAGCCGGCGCACCAGGGCCACGTCGTCGGCGGCGGCCTCGCCGAGGTCCCAGAGACCGAAGGCGACCGCGGTGGCGGGCAGACCGGCGGCGGCCCGGTGGGCGGCGAGGGCGTCCAGGAAGACGTTCGCGGCGGCGTAGTGCCCCTGCCCGGCGGCGAGCACCAGCCCTCCGGCGGAGGAGAGCAGCACGAACGCGTCGAGCGGCAGGTCCCGGGTCAGCGCGTGCAGGTGCCAGGCGCCGTCGATCTTCGGGGCCAGCACCGGGTCGAGCCCGTCGGGGTCGAGGTCGGCGACCAGGCCGGCGCCGGGTACGCCGGCGGCGTGCACCACGGCGGTGAGCGGGTGCTCGGCGGGAACGGCGGCGAGCACGGCGGCGACGGCGGCGCGGTCGGTGACGTCGCAGGCGGCGACGGTGACCTCCACCGCGCCGAGCCCGCGCAGCTCGTCGCGGAGCGTCGCCGCGCCGGGCGCGTCGGGGCCGCGCCGGCTGGTGAGCACGAGCCGGCGTACCCCGTGAGTGGTCACCAGGTGCCGGGCGATCAGCGCGCCGAGGCCGCCGGTGCCGCCGGTGACCAGCACCGTGCCGTCCGGGTTCCAGCCGGGTGCGCCGTCGGCGGGGCGCAGCCGGGCCAGTCGCGGCACGCTGACCCGGCCGGCGCGGACCGCCGCCTCGGGTTCGGCGGCGGCGACGGCGGCGAGCAGCCGCGCGGACTCGGCGCTGCCGTCGGTGTCGAGCAGCCCGAACCGGCCCGGCTGTTCGCCGGCCGCCGCCCGCAGCAGCCCCCAGACGGGCGCCTGGGTCAGGTCGACGTCCTCGCCGGTCGCGGTGGCGACCGCCTGCCGGGTGACGACGGTCAGCCGGGCCCCGTCGAGCCGGCCGTCGGCCAGCCAGGACCGCACGGTCCGCAGCGCGTCGCGGGTGACGGCCCGGGCCGCCTCGGCCGGGTCCCCCTCGGCCGGCCCGAGCCCGAGCAGCACCAGGTCCGGGGTGCCGGTCTCCCCCGCGTCCAGCGCCGCGCCGAGCGCGGCCAGATCCGGGTACGCGGGCAGTCCGGTCCCCGGCAGGTCGCCGAGCACGACGGCCCGGCTGGTCGTCGGCGGGACCGGCGCCGGGGTCCACTCCAGGCGCAGCAGCGCGCCGGCGCGGTCGTCCCGGACGGCGGCGAGCTGCCCGGCGGAGACCGGCCGCACCAGCAGCGATTCGACGGTGGCGACGGGCTGCCCGTCGGGGTCGGCCACCCGGATCCGGCACTCCTCGTCGCCGCGCAGCCGTTCCAGGTGTACGCGCAGCGCGCGCGCCCCGGCGGCGTGCAGGGTGACCCCGGACCAGGAGAACGGCAGCAGCGTCTCGCCGTCCAGCGGCCCGTCCTCGCCGAGCTGGTCGGCGTGCATGGCGGCGTCCAGCAGCGCCGGGTGCAGGCCGTACCGCTCGGCGTCCTCGCCCTCGGGGAGCGCGACCTCGGCGAAGACGTCCTCGCCGCGCCGCCAGGCGGCCCGCAGCCCCTGGAACGTCGGGCCGTAGCCGTAGCCCCGGGCGCGCAGCCCCGGGTAGAAGCTTTCCACCGGCAGTGCGGTGGCACCCGGCGGCGGCCACTGGGTGAGGTCCCAGGTCGCCGGGGCGGCGGTCGGCGCGACCGCGCCGGTGGCGTGCAGGGTCCACGCCCCGTGCCCGCCCTCCGGTCGGGAGTGGATGCCGATCTGGCGCACTCCGCTGTCGTCGGGCGAGCCGACCACCACCTGTACGGTGACCGCGCCCCGGCCGGGCAGGATCATCGGGGCCCGGTGGGTGAGTTCCTCGACCCGGCCGCAGCCGACGTGGTCCCCGGCCCGGACGGCGAGTTCGACGAAGCCGGTGCCGGGCAGCAGCACCGCGCCAAGGATCTCGTGGTCGGCCAGCCAGCGCTGCCGGTCGACGGCGAGCCGCCCGGTGAGCACCACCCGATCGGTGTCGGCGCTCGGGACGGCGGCGCCGAGCAGCGGGTGTCCGACCGGGTCGAGCCCGACCGAGCCGACGTCGCCGGCGGGCGGCAGCGGGTTCACCCAGTAACGCTGCCGCTGGAACGGATAGGTGGGCAGGTCGACCGTGCGGCCGGTCTGCGGGAGGAGTGCGGTCCAGTCGACGGTGGCGCCGGTGACGTGCAGCCTCGCCAGCGCGGTCAGGGCTTGGCGCTGTTCGTCGTGTCCCCGCCGCAGGCTGGGGATGATCGTGACCTCGTCGGTGAGGATGCCCTCGATCATCGGGGTGAGCGCGGCGTCCGGGCCGAGTTCCAGGAAGGCCGTCGCGCCCGCCCCGTGCAGGGCGGTGACGCCGTCAGCGAAGCGCACGGCCTCCCGGACGTGCCGCACCCAGTACTCCGGGTCGGTCAGCTCGCTGCTGGCGAGGGCACCGGTCAGGTTCGACACCACCGGAAGCTGCGGCTCGGCGTAGGTCAGCTCCGCGGCAACGGCCCGGAACTCGTCGAGCATCGGGTCCATCAAGCCGCTGTGAAACGCGTGACTCACCCGCAGCCGGGTCGTCTTGCGCCCCAGCCTGGTGAAGTGCTCGGCGACCGCGAGCACGGCGACTTCAGGGCCGGAGATGACCACGGACCGGGGGCCGTTGACGGCCGCGATGTCCACCACTGCGCCTGCCGTCCGGCCGTTGCCGTCGTCTGCGACCGTGCCGCAGTCATCGCCGAGGCCGTTCGCCCCGATCTGGCCAACGCCGTTGGCAATGGCGGTGGCGGTTGAGTCGTTTACGTCATCAGCTTTGTAGGACGCGAACGAGGCACTCGGGCCCGTCAGCGCCGTGCGCACCTCCTCCTGCGACGCCTGAATGGCGACCATCGCCCCACCAGCCGGCAACGCCTGCATCAACCGCCCACGCGCCGCCACCAGGCGAGCCGCATCCGACAGCGACAAGACACCGGCGACGTGGGCGGCGGCCAGCTCACCGATCGAGTGCCCGGCCACGAAGTCCGGCCGCACCCCCCACGACTCGACTAGGCGGAACAGCGCGACCTCGACGGCGAACAACCCCGCCTGCGCATAGCCCGTCTGACGGATCAGTTCCTCGTCGTCACCCCAGACCACCTCACGCAACGGCCGATCGAGGTGCGCATCCAACTCCGCCACCACCGCGTCGAAGGCCGACGCGAACACCGGGAACACGGCATGCAGCTGACGACCCATGCCGAGACGCTGCGCGCCCTGACCCGTGAACAGCACCGCCAGCCGACCGCCCCGGACCACCCCGGACACCACGTCGGGCCGGGACTCGCCGGCGGCGAGCGCGGCGAGGGCCGGCGACAGCTCGGCCGGGTTCGCGCCGAGCACCACGGCCCGGTGGTCGAAGAGCGCCCGGCCGGTCGCCAGGGTCCGGGCGGCGGGTGCCATCTCCCCCGGGTCCATCGACCACGCGAACTCCGCCAGCCGGCCCGCCAGGGTCCGGACCGCCGACTCGGAGCGGGCGGAGAGGAACCACGGCACCACCGGAAGGGCGACGGAATCGGAGGCGTCACCGGTGGTTCCGGCCGGCGTCGCGGGCACGGCCACCGGAGTCTGCTCCGGGGCCTGCTCGATGATGACGTGGGCGTTGGTGCCGCTGATGCCGAACGACGACACCCCGGCCCGGCGCGGGTGCCCGTTCACCGGCCACTCCCGCGCCCGCGTCAACAGCTCCACCGCCCCGGCGGACCAGTCCACCTGCGCCGACGGCGCGTCCACGTGCAGGGTGGGCGGCAGGACGCCGTTGCGCATCGCGTGGACCATCTTGATGATCCCGGCGACCCCGGCGGCGGCCTGGGTGTGGCCGAGGTTGGACTTGATCGAGCCGAGCCAGAGCGGACGGTCCGCCGGGCGCTCCTGCCCGTAGGTGGCCAGCAGCGCCTGCGCCTCGATCGGGTCGCCCAGCGTCGTACCCGTGCCGTGCGCCTCCACCGCGTCGACCTCGGCGGCGCTGACGCCCGCCGCCGCCAGGGCGGCGCGGATCACGCGCTGCTGCGACGGGCCGTTCGGCGCGGTCATGCCGTTGGACGCGCCGTCGGAGTTCACCGCCGAACCACGCACCACCGCCAGGACGGGGTGGCCGTTGCGGCGGGCGTCGGAGAGCCGCTCGACCAGCAGGACGCCGGCGCCCTCACCCCAGCCGGTGCCGTCGGCCGAGGCGGCGAACGACCGGCACCGCCCGTCGGAGGAGAGACCGCCCTGCCGGTTCATGTCGATGAAGGTGTCCGGGGTGGACATCACGGTCACGCCGCCGGCCAGGGCCAGCTCGCACTCCCCGGTACGCAGCGCCTGGATCGCCCAGTGCAGCGCCACCAGCGACGACGAGCAGGCGGTGTCCACGGTCACCGCCGGCCCCTCCAGGCCGAGAACGTACGCGACCCGCCCGGAGACCACGCTGGTGTGTCCGCCGTTGCCCAGGTAGCCCAGCGCCTCCTCCGGCATCTCGCCGGGCCGGGTCGCCCAGTCGTGGTACATCACCCCGGCGAACACCCCGGTACGGGACCCGGCGACCGAGTGCGGGTCGATGCCCGCCCGCTCGAACGCCTCCCAGGACGCCTCCAGCATCAGCCGCTGCTGCGGGTCCATGGCGCCGGCCTCGCGCGGGCTGATGCCGAAGAAGTCCGGGTCGAAGAGAGCGGCGTCGTAGAGGAAGCCGCCCTCCTTCGTGGAGGTACGCCCCGACCGGCCCGGCTCCGGGTCGTACAGCTCGTCGACGTTCCAGCCCCGGTCGGCGGGGAACTCGCCGATCGCGTCCACGCCATCGGCGACCAGCCGCCACAGCTCCTCCGGCGAGCTCACCCCGCCCGGGTAGCGGCAGCTCATGCCGATGATGGCGATCGGCTCGTCGGGGACGGCGGGCACCGCCGTGCGGACCGGCTCCGCCGCCGGACGCAGGTCGAGCAGCTTCTCGGCCAGGTGCCCGGCCAGCGCCCGCGGATTCGGGTAGTCGAAGACGAGGGTGGCGGTCAGCCGCAGCCCGGTCGCCGCGTTGAGCCGGTTGCGCAGCTCCACCGCGGCCAGCGAGTCGAAGCCGATCTCGTTGAACGCCTGCCGGGGCGCGATCGCATCCGCGCCGCTGTGCCCGAGCACGGCGGCCACCTGGGTACGGACCAGGTCGAGCAGGACCGACGTCCGCTCCGCCTCGGTGAGCTCGGCGAGCTGGCGGGCCAGCGAGAGTTCGACCGGGACGGCACCGGCGCCGGCCCGGGCGGCGGGCCGCCGGGGCGCGCGGACCAGCCGGCGCAGCAGCGGCGGCAGCTCGGCGGCCCGCTGGTGCAGGTCCGCCAGGTCGAAGCGGAGCGGGGCGAGGAACGCCTCGTCCACGCCGAGCGCGGCGTCGAAGAGGGCGAGGTTCTGCGCCACGGTGAGTTCCTGCAGGCCGAGACGGCTCACCCGGTGTGCGGCGACGTCGTCCACCCCGGCGCCCATGCCGATGTCGCGGGGCCAGAGCCCCCAGCCGAGGCTGGTGGCGGGCAGCCCGGCGGCGCGGCGGTGCGCGGCGAGGGCGTCGAGGAAGGTGTTGGCCGCCGCGTAGTTGGCCTGCCCGGAGCCGTCGAGGAAGCCGGCGGCCGAGGAGTAGAGCACGAAGGCGCGCAGATCGGCGTCGCGGGTCAGCTCGTGCAGGTGCCAGGCGGCGTCGGCCTTGGGGCGCAGCACCGCGTCCACCCGCTGCGGCGTGAGGCCGTCGAAGGTGCCGTCGTCGACGATGCCGGCGGCGTGCACGACACCGGTCAGCGGGTGGTCGGCGGGGACGGTGGCGAGCAGCGCGGCGAGGGCGTCGCGGTCGGCGACGTCGCAGCCGGCGAGGGTGACCCGGGCGCCGAGGGCGGTCAGCTCGTCGCGCAGCACGGTGGCGCCGGGGGCGTCCGGTCCGCGCCGGCTGGCCAGCAGCAGGTGCCGGACGCCGTGGGTGGTGACCAGGTGCCGGGCGAGCACCGCCCCGAGGCCACTGGTGCCGCCGGTGACCAGGACGGTGCCGTCCCAGGTGTCAGGGGCGCCGCCACGCGGGCGGCGGACGGGCACCAGGCGGGGGGCGAGCAGCCGACCCTCGCGCAGCGCCAGCTCCGGTTCGCCGGCGGCGGCCGCGGCGGGCAGGGCGGTCGCCGGGGTGGCGGCGTCGAGGTCGAGCAGGAGCAGCCGGTCCGGGTTCTCGGCCTGCGCCGCCCGCAGCAGGCCCCACAGCGGCGCGGTGGTCAGCTCGATCGGGTCCTCCGGCAGCGCCCGTACGGCGTGCCGGGTCACCACGACCAGCCGGGTGTGGGCGAGCCGGTCGTCGGCGAGGACGTCCTGGGCCAGCCGCAGCGCCCGGTGCGCGGCGGCCCGTACGCCGGCCAGGGTCTCGCCGTCCACGGCGTCGAAGGTCGCGACCAGCAGGTCCGGCGTGGCCTCGACGGCCGCCGGGCCGGTCAGCACGGGTACGCCGAGCGCGTGGGCCAGCCCGTACGGGTCCGGGCCGAGGACGGCCACGGAGAAGTCGGCGGGAGCGGGCGCGGGCTGCTCGGTCCACTCGATGCGCAGCAGGTCCCCGCCGCCGGTGCCGGCGCCGAGCTGTTCGGCGTCCACGGTGCGCACCAGCAGCGAGCCGACGGTGGCGACCGGGGCGCCGGAGGCGTCGGCCAGCACGACCCGGACGGTGTCCGGCCCGGTCGCGGTGAGCCGCACTCGCACGGCGGTGGCGCCGGACGCGTGCAGGGTGAGGTCGTACCAGGTGAACGGCAGGGTGACCCCGGTGGCGGGCTGCGGCAGGGCCAGGTCCAGCGCGTGCAGCGCGGCGTCGAGCAGCGCCGGGTGCAGCCCGTACGCGCCACCGTCGGTGGTGGACTCGGGCAGCGCCACCTCGGCGAAGACCTCGCCGTCCCGCCGCCAGATCGCGCGCAGCCCGTGGAAGGTCGGCCCGTAGCCGTAGCCCTGCGCGGCCAGGCGCGGGTAGAAGTCGGTGACGTCGACGGCCTCGGCGTCGCGCGGCGGCCACCGGGCCAGGTCGTCGTCGCGGGCCGGGGTGGCGCCGGTCGGGGCGAGGACGCCGCTGGCGTGCCGGGTCCAGTCGCCGCCGGGCGGGGCGTCCTCCCGGCGGGAGTGGAACTCCACCGTGCGCCGCCCGTCGCCGTCCGGCGGGGTGACCACGACCTGGAGCGCGACCCCGCTGTCGTCCGGCAGCACCAGCGGCGCCTCCAGGGTCAGCTCCTCGACCAGCGCGCAGCCGACCTGGTCGCCGGCGTACGCGGCCAGCTCGACCAGCGCGGTGCCGGGCACCAGGTTGACCCCGCCGATGACGTGGTCGGCGAGCCACGGGTGGGAGCGGCGGGACAGCCGGCCGGTGAGCACCGTGCCATCCTCGGTGGCCAGGTGCAGCAGCGCGCCGAGCAGCGGGTGGTCGGCGGCGAGCTGCCCGATCCCGGACGCGTCGCCGGTGGCGGGCGGGGAGGTCAGCCAGTAGTGCCGGTGCTGGAAGGCGTACGTGGGCAGCTCGACGCGGCGCGCGCCGCTGCCGGCGTAGCAGGCCGACCAGTCGACGCGGGCGCCCCGGACGTGCGCCGCCGCCACCGCGGTGAGCACCTCGCGCTCCTCGTCGTGGTCGCGGCGCAGGGCGGCGACGAAGGCGCGGTCGCCGTCGGGCGCGACGCACTCCTGCGCCATCGCGGTGAGCACCGGGTCGGGCCCGAGTTCGAGGTACGTGTCGACGCCAGCCGCGTCGAGGAAGCCGATGCCGTCGGCGAAGCGGACCGGTTGCCGGACGTGCCGCACCCAGTAGTCGGGGGTGCACAGGCCGGCGGTGGCGAGCGCGCCGGTGACGTTGGAGACCACCGGGACGCGGGGCTGCTCGTACGCGACCAGCTCGGCGACCCGGCGGAACTCGTCGAGCATCGGCTCCATCAGCGGCGAGTGGAAGGCGTGGCTGACCCGCAGCCGCTTGGTGCGCCGACCCCGGCCGGCGAGTTCGGCGGCGATCCGCAGCGTCTCGTCCTCGACGCCGGAGATCACCACGGCGGCCGGCCCGTTGACGGCGGCCAGGTCCACCCCGTCGACGAGCAGCTCGCGGACCTCGTCCTCGGCGGCGGCCACCGCCACCATCGCACCGGCCGACTCCAGCTCCTGCATGAGCCGGCCCCGGGCGGCGACCAGCATGGCGGCGTCGGGCAGCGAGAAGACCCCGGCCGCGTGGGCGGCGGCCAGTTCGCCGATGGAGTGGCCGGCGACGAAGTCCGGCCGCAGGCCCCACGACTCGACGAGCCGGTAGAGCGCGGTCTCGACGGCGAAGAGCGCCGGCTGGGCGTACCCGGTCTGGTCGAGCAGGGCCGCCTCGGGGCTGCCCTCGGCGGCGAAGAGCACGTCCCAGAGCGAGTGTTCCAGTTGCAGGTCCAGGTGGCCGATCGCCTCCTCCAGCGCGTCGGCGAAGACCGGGTACGCGGCGTGCAGCCGGCGTCCGGTGCCGAGGCGCTGGCTGCCCTGGCCGGTGAAGAGCAGGGCCAGCCGGCCGCCGGTGGCGGTGCCCCGGATCAGCCCGGGGGCCGGGTCACCGGCGGCGAGGGCGCGCAGTCCGGCGCGTACCTCGTCGGTGTCGCGGGCCAGCAGGACCGCGCGGTGGGTGAGGGCCGCGCGGCCGGTGGCCAGCGACCAGCCCAGGTCGGCCAGCTCCGGCGGCGTGCCGGCCGGGTCGGTGGCGTCGAGCAGCCGGGCGGCCTGGGCGGGCAGCGCCGGCGCGGTCCGGGCCGAGACGACGACCGGGCGCAGCGCGGCGGCGACCGGCGGTCCGTGGTCCGCCGCGGGGGCCGGCTGGACCGGCGGCGGTTCCTCGACGATGACGTGCGCGTTGGTGCCGCTGACCCCGAAGGAGGAGATGCCGGCGCGGCGCGGGGCGCCGTCGGTGGGCCAGGGCCGGGCCTCGGTGAGCAGGCGGACGGTGCCGGCCGACCAGTCGACGTGCGGGGTGGGCGCGTCGACGCCGAGGGTGCGGGGCAGGGTGCCGTGCCGCATCGCCATCAGCATCTTGATCACCCCGGCGGCGCCGGCGGCGGCCTGGGCGTGACCGAGGTTGGACTTGATCGAGCCGAGCCAGAGCGGCGCGTCGGCGTGGTGGCCCCGCCCGTACGTGGCGATCAGGGCCTGCGCCTCGATCGGGTCGCCGAGGGTGGTGGCGGTGCCGTGCGCCTCCACCGCGTCCACCTCGCCGGGGGTGAGTCCGGCGTCGGCCAGCGCCTGCCGGATGACCCGTTGCTGGGCGCGGCCGTTCGGGGCGGTGAGGCCGTTGCTGGCGCCGTCGGAGTTGATCGCGGTGCCCCGGATGACGCCGAGCACGGGGTGGCCGTGGCGGCGGGCGTCGGAGAGTCGTTCGAGGACGAGGAGCCCGACGCCCTCGGCCCAGGCGGTGCCGTCGGCGGCGGCGGCGAACGGGCGGCAGACGCCGTCCGGGGAGAGCCCGCGCTGGCGGCTGAAGGAGGTGAACGCGCCGGGGTTGACCATCACCGATGCCGCGCCGGTCAGCGCCAGGGTGCACTCGCCGCGTTGCAGCGAGCGGACGGCCAGGTGCAGCGCGACCAGCGAGCCCGAGCAGGCGGTGTCGACGGTCAGCGTGGGTCCCTCGGTGCCCAGCACGTACGCGAGCCGCCCGGAGACGACGCTCGGCGAGTTGCCGGTCATCAGGTAGCCGTCGAGGCCGTCCGGGGCCTCGTGCAGCCGCATGCCGTAGTCCTGCGGGTCGGCGCCGATGAAGACGCCGGAGCGGCTGCCGCGCAGCGACTGCGGGTCGATGCCGGCCCGTTCCAGGGCCTCCCAGGCGGTCTCCAGTACCAGCCGCTGCTGCGGTTCCATGGCGCTTGCCTCGCGCGGGCTGATGCCGAAGAACTCGGCGTCGAAGCCGGCCGCGTCGTCGAGGAAGCCGCCGTGCCGCACGTACGTGGTGCCGGGGTGATCGGGGTCGGGGTGGTAGAGCCGGTCGAGGTCCCAACCCCGGTCGGTGGGGAACTCGGTGACCACGGTGCCGCCCTCGGCGACCAGCGCCCACAGCCGGTCCGGGGAGTCCACCCCGCCGGGGTAGCGGCAGCCGATGCCGACGATGGCGATCGGCTCCTCCTCGGCCGACGGTCCGGCCGGGGCCGGCTCGGCACCGTCGGGCCCCTCGCCGAGCAGCAGGGTACGCAGGTGCTCGGCGAGCGCGGTGGCGGTCGGGTGGTCGAAGCCGACGGTGGGTGGCAGGGTCAGGCCGGTGGCGGCGGTGAGCTGCCGTTGCAGCTGGACCAGCCCGAGCGAGTCCAGGCCCTGCTCGCGCAGCGGCCGGCCGGCGTCGACGGCGTCCGGCGCGTCGTCCGCGCCGATCTCCCGCAGGACGGCCAGCGCGTGCGCGCGGACCAGGTCGACAAGGACGCGCGTCTGCTCCGGTCCCGGCAGGCCCGCCAGGCGGGCGGCCGACGTGGGCGTTCCCCGGTTTTCCGTACCCTCTTCTGCCACCCGGCCAGGATTACGTTCCGGCCGTGCTTTCCGAATCCCCTACCAGCCCCTACCGGTGCCGATCGGGGGCTGGCGGATCAGCTCGCCGCCGCTCGGGCCAGCCGGCCGCGGTCGATCTTCCGATTGGAGTTCAGCGGGAACTCGTCCAGGTGGGTGTACCGGCGGGGCAGCATCCCCTTGGGCAGGATCTCGGCGAGCTGCTTGGCGAGCTGGGCGGCCGGGACCTGCTCGCCGGTGTAGTAGACGACGATCTCCACCAGCCCGTCGACGGTCCGGGTCACCGCCACCGCGTCCCGTACGCCGGGGCAGCCGGCGAGCGCGTGCTCGATCTCGGCCAGCTCGATTCGCCAGCCGTTCACCTGCACCTGCGCGTCCCACCGGCCGAGGTAGATCAGCTCCCCGTCGGCCAGCCGGCGTACCCGGTCGCCGGTGCGGTACCAGCGGCGCCCGTCGTGGTCGAGGAACCGTCCCTCGTCGTCGGCGGGGTCGAGGTAGCCGGAGGTCATCTGCGGGCCGGTGACGCAGAGCTCACCCTCGTGGTCGGACAGCTCCCCGTCGGGGGTGCGCAGCAGGGCGTCGTGCCCCTCGTGCAGGTGCCCGATCGGCACCAGCCCGTTCACGCAGAGCCCCGGGGAGGTCTCCGGCGACCAGCGGTGGCCGGTGATGGTGAGGGTCAGTTCGGTGGGGCCGTAGATGTTCGCCACCGTGGACCGGTCGGCGGCGGCGTGCCAGTCGGCCACGTCCGCGGCGCGCAGCGCCTCCCCGGCGAACAGGCTCCAGCGCAGCCCGGGCATGGCGCCGGGGCGCAGGCCGCCCAGCCGGCGGATCAGGGTGATCGCGCTCGGCGCGGAGAACCAGACCGTCACGGCGCGCTCGGCGAGGAAGCCGGGCAGGTCCCGGTAGGCCTGGGCGGGCACCGGCTGCACGGTCGCCCCGGCCCCCCAGGCGCAGAACATGTCGAACGCCGCGCAGTCGAAGTTCAGGTCGAAGGTCTGCGAGAAGACGTCCGCGGCCTCGAAGTCGTAGTCCCGGTCGACCAGGCGGAAGTAGTGGTCGGTCATGCCGTAGGTGATCGGCACGCCCTTGGGCCGGCCGGTGGAGCCGGAGGTGAACAGCACGTACGCCACCTGCGACGCGGTGACCGGCAGCGGCGCGTCCAGGGGCCGATCGCCGAGCGGGATGCGCGCCGCGCCCGGCACCGCGTCGGCGTCCAGGCCGGGCGCCAGCACCGGCAGCTCCAGCCCGGCGCCGGCCAGCTCGCCGAGGGTGGCCAGGCCGGCCTCGTCGGCCACCACTGCCGTCGCGCCGGAGACCTCCAGCATCCGCCGGGTCCGCGACACCGGGAAACCGGCGTGCAGCGGTACGACCGTGGCGCCGGCGTACAGCACGGCCAGGATCCCCGCGTACGCCTCGACGCTCTTGCCGGTGAGCACCGCGACGGCTCGCGGCGGCTGCTCCCCGGCGGCGTGCAGGGCACCGGCTCGGGCCAGTGCCAGCTCGTGCAGTTCCTCGTAGCTCACGGCGCGGGATCCGACCCGCAGGGCCGTGCCGGTGGGGTTCGCCGCCAGGCCGCGAAGGAAACGCGCCGACAGGGCGGGACCGTCCACGTCTACCATCCGGTGCTCCAACAGTAAGGGGCGGCAGGGGTTGTCGGCCGCACGGGCAGGTACTTGTATCGAGGTCACCGCCGACACCGGTTCCGACAGATTCGGAGTGACCCATGCTGGACGAACGGTTCGAGGGGATCCTGCGGGGTTACCTGGCCTTCCTGTCGCCGACCGACACCCTCACCGAGGACACCCCGCTGCGCGACTTCGGCCTGGACTCGATGGCCACCGTGGAGCTGATCTCCGACCTCGAGTCGACGTACCGGGTCCGGTTCGTCGACGACCTGCTGAGCCTGGAGAACTTCGCCACCCCCGGCACGATCTGGGCGAGCCTCACCGCGTTGGGCGTCACGGGCCGGGTGACCGAGGCCCGGGTCGGCCACTGACCCGTGACGCCCGTGTGAGGCAATGCTGGTGCAGCCCCGTACCCCCGGAAACCCCTAGCGCCCCCTGACGTGCGCGGCCCGGCGGGCCCGGCCGGCCGGCTCCGCGGGCGACGGTTTCCCGCACCGCTGTGGCGCCCCGACCGGGTCCGGTCGGGGCGCCGTCGTACGTCCGGACAGCAGAGCGCCCGTCCGGAGCACTGTCCCGGATGCTCCGGACGGGCGCGGTCTCCCCTCAGCCGGCCAGCTCCTCCCAGTCCTGCCCGGCGTGGAGCAGCCCGGCGGCACCCTCGCCGCGGGACTCCGACAGCCGCTTGCGCAGCTCGTGCTCGGCCGGCAGGTCCGTGCGCCGGGTGATGCCGAGCTTGCGGTAGACCCGGGTCAGGTGCTGCTCGACGGTGCTGACGGTGATGTACAACGTCTGGCTGATCTCCCGGTTGGTGTGACCCAACGCGGCCAGCTTCGCCACCCGACGCTCGGCCTCGCTGAGCACGTGCCGCCCCTCCTTCTCCCGGTCGTGCCAGCGGCCGACCAGCGCGGGCGGCTCGACCGGCCGGTCCCCGCCGGCGGGGACCGCCGGCCCGGTCGTACCCGCCTGCGCGACCTGCGCGGCCCGCCGGGCCAGCACCCGCGCCCGGTCGAACTCCCCGAGCTGCTGCCGGACGACGCTGAACGCGGTCAGCGCCTTGGACAGCTCCAGCCGGTCGTCGGCCGCCTGGAGGCACTCCACGCTCTGCCGCAGCAGCGTCGGACGCTGCGCCGGTTCGCTGGCGGCGGCGAGCACCCGCAGCGAGATGCCCCGCACCCGGACGTCGGCCCCGCGGGCCCGCTCCAGTTGCTGGGTGAGCAGGTCCCGGGCCTCGACGGAGCGGCCGAGCCGCAGGTTCACCTCGGCCAGGTCGCTGCGCCACGGGATCAGCGCCGGCACGTCCACGTCCCATTCGCGCATCAGCCGGCCGCACAGCTGGAAGTCCCGCCCGGCGGCGAGCACCCGATCGGTGGCCAGGTGGTACTGCCCCCGGGCCCGCAGGTACGGCAGGCTGAACACGGTGCCGAACATCGAGTCGGGCACCGGCGCCTGGAGCACCTGCGCCGCCTGCTCGAACTCGCCCCGCGCCGTCCGCGCGACGATCAGGGTGGCGCGCGGCTGACCGATCAGGACCCCCCAGCCCTTCTCCGGCAGCAGGGCCAGCGCCTGCTCGGCGTGCCGGATCGCGTTGACCAGGTCACCGCGCCGGTACGCGATGCTGCCCGCCAGCGAGGAGAGCACCGCCTGCCAGGTGACCTCCCCCCGCTCCGCGGCCTGCCGCAGCAGCCGGTCGCACCAGGTGCGGGCGAGTTCCGGCTTGTTGCCGCGCTGCACCGCGAGCAACGCTGCGGCCACCACCTCCAGTGGAGTCTCACCGATCTGGCAGCTGCGCAGGATGTGCTCGGCACTGGTGGTGGCGGCCTCCCCGCCGCCCCGGCCCCAGAGCGAGGTGAGCCGCTGCGCGGCGTCCGCCCAGAGGTCCCTCGGGTGGGTGGTGCCGTTGGACCCGAACTCGGGCAGCCGCCCGCGGGCCGTGCCGAGGAACCAGTGGAAGCTGACGGCCAGTTCGGCCGCCGTCTGCGCGTCGACCGGGTCGCCGGACGCGCCGAGCGCCGTGGCCGCCTGGGCCGCCGCGTCCTCGTCGCCGTTCCAGAGGCTGTAGCGGATCACCGCCGCCGCGTCCGGCCCGTGCAGTTCCCCGTCCTGCACCGCGCCCTGCAGGCAGGGCAGGTACGCCAGCGTGGCCGAGGGGTTCCGTCGCCAGAGCACGCCGGTCAGCGCGTGCATGATGGCGATCCGTTCCCTGCGGTCGGTGCAGCCGGAGAGCGCGAGTTCCAGGTAGCGCACCGCCTGGTCGGGGTCGTCCCCGGCCAGCGCCTGGTCGGCGGCGGTACGCAGGACGGCGACCGCCCAGTCGGCGGGCACCTGCTCGGCGTGGAGCAGGTGCCGCCCGACCTCGGCCGCCGGGGCACCCTGCTGGTGCAGCAGGTCGGCGGCGCGGACGTAGACGGCGGCCCGATCGGCCGCGCTCATGCTCTCCAGCACCGTGGTGCCGCCGAGGCTGTGCCGCATGCGGCAGTCCCGCAGCACGCCGGCCTCGGTCAGTATTCCGACGATCTCCTCGGCGGTTTCCGTCCGCATTCCGAGAAGACGGCCGATCAGGGCCGGATCGGAACGGTCGTCCAGCACCGCGGCCGCGGCGGCCACGTCCAGCAGCTGCGCGTCCCACCGGTGCAGGCCGGCGAGCACGGCATGGGCATATCCGTCACCGACGACGGGCGTGGCCCCGTCCTCGTTGCCGACTTCCGCCGCATTGTCGTCGAGCAGCGCGTGCACCAACAGCGGATTACCATTCGTCAGTTCGTGGTATTCCTGCGCAACCGAATCGGGCGCTGCCTTTCCCCATTTCCTGGCGAGCAGATCGGCGATGTCCGGCACGGTCAGCGCGGACAACTTGATGCTCTCGTGCGGTTGGCGGGTGAGTTCCGTGTAGAAAAGCGGCAGAGTCGGCCGGCGCCGGTGCCACTTGCCGAGGACGAGCAGCATTCGGGCCGCATCCATCCGTCGCTGCAAGGACAACAACAGCCGCAGCGAGGCGGAATCGGCGAACTGCAGATCGTCGATGACGATCACGACGGTGCGCTCCCGGGCCAGGCCCAGCAGCACCCCGCAGAACTCACGCATCCAGCCCGATCGAGCATCGGGCTCCGCAGGTGGGTCCGACCATCCCCCGTCCTGGCCGGTCGGGTCCACCGAACCGATGAGCCGGGCGGCCCGTTCGGGCAGCGCGTGCACCAGGTCGGCACTCCGGAACAACTGGTCGACCACGCCGAGCGGCACCGACTGCTCCGCCCGCGATCCCGTACCAGTCAGAAGTAACGCATCCGTCTCCGCCACGTAACGCGAAAATTGACGGAGCAGATATGTTTTACCGCTGGCCAGTCCCCCCTCGACGAGCGCCAGTCGACCGGTTGAGCCGTCGCATTGGCGAAGGAGCCCTTGCAACAGCGACAGGGCCCCCTCATATCCCATGGTCGCCACGTTTGCATACCCCTAGATAGCGTAGTAGTCGAAACGCTCCAACACTGGTAGCCACGTTGCCGCGTATCATATCCGCAGATCGACGGTGATGCCAGTCCACCCTCTTTAGCACAGATCGGGCACAGGCCCCTGGCCAGGCCGTTCTGTCGGCGATCCGATCCAGGCGAATTGCAGAATGTCCAGTTCGTCGGTGTGTCCCATTTTTATTGCGTCTGCACACGTCGCCGGCTCGACCGCTAATCAATACGAGGATCGCTGTGAACGATCTTCAGGTGTCACGAAACGTTACTTGATCCGGCAACTTATTGTTCACTTTCCTAAGCCCAGTGCGGCCGCTTCTCCGCATTCGCGCAGGTCCGCTCCGCTCCTACCGGGTCGCGCCGGCGGGGCACCGGCCCGCACCCGCCGGCCCGTGGTCACCCGACAGCCGGTCTGTGACCTGGCCGTGACCTGACCGGACCTCGGCGGGGCCGGTCGACCGCCCGGACGAGGGGCCTTCACGCGCTGGCCGTCCGGCCGGCCGGGACCGCCGGACAGCGATGCGACTCGCGCCGCTGGGACCGCCACCAGCGGCGTCCCATCCCGCTGCAGGCCGGTCGGCCTGACCCTTTCCCGACAGGCGGCCCGTCCCACCTCCCGCAGAACCCGGCGTGTCACGTCGTCCCGGTGGCGCCCCGGAAGGCGGGCGGCCCACATCGGAGCGCCCAGGGCGTGCTGGACCACCCCACCTGGGGCGCGGTGATGACCAGGGCCGCCCGGCAGCCGCTGCGGTGCCAATGGCCACCGACCCGGGCTCGCCGGCGGCGCGCCGCCACCCACCGGAACCAGCGGGCCTGACCAGCTGCCGTTCCACCAGCTCGAGCCGGCCGACGCCCGTCAGCCGCCCAGCGGCACCGGCTACCGGTGGTCGACGCCCGGCCGCCCCGCTCGACGCCCCCGGTCATGTCGCCGACGGCAGGTCGCCCGAGCGACCGCCGCCGACGCCGAGCGCCCGACGACTCCCCGATCGACGGCGAGAACCCCTCCCCGCTTTGCGGCGTGTCGGGGCATCCCGGCCGATCGTCACCCCGACACACCGCAAACCGCGCCGCACCACGGGCAGCGCGGCGTCGGCGCTCTGCGCCAGGTGGTGCCCTGACCGCCCGACCAGTTCAGGATCGGCGCAGCCGGATCCAAGGCCTGTGAAGCGACGAGGCGGCGCGCCCGACGAATCGTCGGGCGCGCCGCCATCGCTGACCTCACGTCCTGCTCCGGGTCGCTAGCTCCTTGCCCCGGGTCACGGTCCCGCCAACGCGGCGCCTGCATCGACCGCCCGTGGCAGAGCGCCCAGCCCCACCCAGGGGGGAGGCGGACCGACCCGGCCCGCCCCGCCCGGTGGCCGCTACTTGGTGGCCCGCACCGGGCCCGGCACCCCGGGGCTGACCGGCGCGGTGGCCGGCTTGCCGAGGTCCCGGTAGAGCCGCCCGGGCCACCAGCTCGCCCGGCCGATGTCGAAGGAGAGCGCCGGCACCAGCAGGGTCCGCACCAGGAAGGCGTCGAGGAGGACACCCACCGCGACCACCACCCCGAACTGGATCATGTCGACCACCGGCATGGAGGCGAAGACCGCGAAGGTCGCCGCCAGCACGATGCCGGCCGAGGTGATGACGCTGCCGGTGGTCGACAGACCACGGCGTACGCCCTCGGCGTGGCCGTGGCGCGCGGCCTCCTCGTGCACCCGGGTCATCAGGAAGATGTTGTAGTCGACGCCGAGTGCCGCGAGGAAGACGAAGCTGACCAGCGGCAACTGCCAGGCCGTCCCCTCGTGCCCGAACACGTGCTTGAAGAGCAGGTGCGACGCGCCCAGGGCGGCGAAGTAGGACGCCACCACCGTGCCGAGCAGGACCAGCGGCGCCACCAGGGCGCGGAGCAGGATGATCAGGAACAGCAGGATCACCGCCAGCACGACCGGGATGACCACCTTGGCGTCCCGGCTGGAGGCCCGGTCGATGTCGAGGGTCTCCGCCGTCGTGCCGCCGACCTTCGCGTTGGCCCCGGGTACGGCGTGCACCGCGTCCCGGATGTCGTCGATGGTCTCCTTCGCCGCGGCGCTGTCCGGCGCGTCCCGGAGCACCACGTCGATGATGACCCGGCGTCCGTCCGGGCTGGGCGACTCCTGGCCGACCGTCGCACCGTCGACACCGGCTGCGGCGGCCTTGACCGGCCCGGCCGCGGCGGCGTCGGCGACCAGGATGGCCGGGTCGGACGCGCCGGACGGGAAGTGCCGGGCGAGCTTCTCCTGCGCGGTGACCGACTGGGGCTTGGTCTGGAACACCTCGGTCTGGGCCAGCCCCATCTTGATGTCGAGCGCGCTGACGGCGAGGCCACCGATCACGATCAGGCAGCCGAGCCAGACCACCCGGGGGTGGCGGCCGACGGCCGTACCGATGCGGGACCAGAACCCGCGCCCTTCCCGGGCCTCCTGGCCGAACTTCGGCACGAACGGCCAGAACACCCACCGGCCGGCGATCACCAGCAGCGCCGGCAGGATGGTGACCATCGCCAGGTACGCGCAGAGCACGCCGGTGGCGCCGACCAGGCCGAGGCTGCGGGCGCTCTGCATGTCGGCGAGGGCGAGGCAGGCCAGACCGACCACGACGGTCGCCGCGGAGGCGAGGATCGCCGGGCCCGAGCGGCGCAGCGCGATGCCCATGGCCAGGTGCTTGTCGGCGTGCCGGCGCAGCTCCTCGCGGTAGCGGGCGATGAGCAGCAGCGCGTAGTCGGTGCCGACGCCGAACAGCAGGATCATCAGCAGACTGGAGCTCGCCGGGTTGACCGGCAGCCCGGCGTGCTTGGCGAGCAGGTACGCCACGCCCTGGGTGAGCGCGCTGGCGAAGCCGACGGCCAGCAGCGGGAAGATCCAGAGGAACGGACTGCGGTAGATCAGCAACAGCAGCACCACGACGATCGAGCTGGTCGCAATCATCAGGTTGACGTCGAGGTTCTCGAACGCCTGGGTGTAGTCGTTGAGCAGGCCACCGGGGCCGCCGAGGTCGACGTCGAGCCCGGCCGGTGCGCCGGCCTGGGCGGCGGCCCGCAGGTCCTTGACCGCGAAGTCGATCTCCACGTCGTCGCGGGTGAGCGGCACGACCAGCATGAGCGCCTTGCCGTCCTGCGACGGGATGGCCGGCTCGATGGCCGCGCCGCCGTCGGCGAACCTGGCGAAGGCCGCACGGTCGGCCTCCACCTTGCTCCGGTCGGCGTCCTGGATCCCGGCCTCCCGGGTGTAGACGGCGACGACCGGGACGGCCTCCGAGGCGGAGCGGTACTTGTCCAGCTCCTCCATCACGGCGGTGGACTCGGCGCCGCGCGGGAGGCTGCCCGAGGGAGTGCGGTCCTCGTAGTCCTCGATCTTGCCGAAGAGCGGGCCGAGCACGACGGCGAGGACAATCCACAACGCGAGGATGGCCCACTTGGAACGCCGACCACTCGGCAGTTTGGCCAGTAGCCCGACAGAATCGCTCATTGAGCCGAAACCCTTCTATGCCCGTCTATGCCGATTTCATCGTCCAGGGCACGGAGATCCCGGCGTCGTCCGCCTGGAGACGGGGACAAGACCTCGTCGCTCATCGGGCCTGAACGGCCATTTCCAAAGGTGCCCCACCACACGGGGCACGCTTCTGCGTATGCCCCACGCGTACATGCTAAGCAGTACGGCAGAACACCGTCAAGCTCTTCGGCAGAGTGTCCGATCAGTTTCGCCGACCCCGCCCACAACCGCGCTGACCTGCGGTAACGGCGATGAACCTGGGGTGGCCGGGAGGGCGGCTAGGGGATCGGTCGCCGGGGTTAGGGGGCGACCGTTCTGGTCGTGCCGCCGCGGGCGGTGGTTACGTGAGAACCCGACCGGCCGGTTGACGCGGGTCGACGTCGGCGAGCGTGAGGGGCGACGGCGCATGGTGGACAAACCGCATTCCAACCTCGGGTCCCGGGTGGCCGAGCTGCATTCCGTCAAGGCCACGGCCGTGGCCGGACCGGGGCCCCGAGCCACGGCGCAGCAGCACGCCAAGGGCAAACTGACCGTCCGGGAACGGCTCGACCTGCTGTTCGATCCGGGCACCTTCCGGGAGATCGAGCAGCTGCGCCGGCACCGGGCCGCCGGCTTCGGGCTGGAGGACCGCCGCCCGCACACCGACGGCGTGGTGACCGGCTGGGGCAAGGTCGACGGCCGGACGGTCTTCGCGTACGCGCACGACTTCCGGATCTTCGGCGGGTCGCTGGGCGAGGCCCACGCCGACAAGATCCACAAGATCATGGACATGGCCGAATCGGCCGGCGCGCCCCTGGTCTGCCTCGGTGACGGCGCGGGCGCCCGGATCCAGGAGGGGGTCACCGCCCTGGCCGGGTACGGCGGCATCTTCCGCCGCAACGTGCAGGCGTCCGGGGTGATCCCCCAGATCAGCGTGATGCTCGGGCCCTGCGCCGGCGGCGCGGCGTACTCCCCGGCGCTGACCGACTTCGTCTTCGCCGTGCGCAACGTGGCCCAGATGTACCTCACCGGGCCGGACGTGGTGCAGGCGGTGACCGGCGAGACGGTGACGCACGAGCAGCTCGGCGGCGCGGAGGTGCACGCCTCGGTCACCGGCACCGTCTCGTTCGCGTACGACACCGAGGCGGAGTGCCTGGCCGACGTGCGGCACCTGCTCTCGCTGCTGCCCTCCAACAACCGGGAGCTGCCCCCGGTGCACCCCACCGGGGACCCGCCGGACCGCCGCTGCCCGCGCCTGCTCGACCTGGTGCCGGCCGATTCCCGCGGCTCGTACGACATGCGCGAGGTGATCGAGGAGATCGTCGACGACGGGGACCTGCTGGAGGTGCACGCCTCCTGGGCCCGCAACATAGTCTGCGGTCTGGCCCGGCTGGACGGGCACGTGGTGGGCATCGTCGCCAACCAGCCCCGGATGCTCGCCGGCGCCCTCGACGGGCCGGCCTCGGCCAAGGCGGCCCGCTTCGTGCAGACCTGCGACGCCTTCAGCATCCCGCTGGTGACCCTGGTCGACGTGCCCGGCTTCCTGCCCGGCACCGCGCAGGAGCACAGCGGGATCATCCGGCACGGCGCCCAGCTGCTGTACGCGTACTGCTCGGCGACCGTGCCCCGGATCCAGGTGATCCTGCGCAAGGCGTACGGCGGGGCGTACATCGTGATGGACTCCCGGTCGATCGGCGCGGACCTCTCCTTCGCCTGGCCGAGCAACGAGATCGCGGTGATGGGCGCGGAGAGCGCGGCCAACGTGGTGTTCCGCCGGGAGATCGCGGCGGCGCCGGACCCGGAGGCGGCCCGGCGGCAGCGGATCAAGCAGTACGAGCAGGAGCTGGTCCATCCCTACTACGCGGCCGAGCGGGGCCTGGTGGACGACGTCATCGACCCGGCGGAGACGCGCGCGGTGCTGGTCGGGGCGCTGGAGACGCTGCGGGCCAAACGGGTGCAGCTGCCGGGGCGCAAGCACGGGAACCCGCCGACGTGACCGCGCCGGAGGGTTTCGACGCGGCCGGGCCGGTCCCCCGTCTGGTGGTGGTCCGGGGCGCTCCCACCGAGGAGGAGCTCGCGGCGGCCACGGTGGCGCTGATGTGCTCGCTGCGCGCCGCCCGGGACGGGAGCGCGACCGTCTCGCGGCGGGCCGAGGCGTCCTGGTCGGCCGTGGACTACCGGGCGCCGGGCGCCTGGGCCTCGCGATGCCACTGACCCCCTCGACACCGCCGCCGCGGCACGACCGGGTCGCGACGGCACCGGGGCGCCGGCGGTCGGCGTGGTCAGTCCTCCCGCACCAGCCCGGCCTCGCGCAGTTCGTCGAGCCACCGGCCGATGACCACGATGATCTCCGCCCGGTCGGCCTGCCAGCTGGTGGCCACCTCGTCGGCCGCCAGGTGGAGGTCGCCGCCGTGCCGTTGCAGCGAGATCCAGGAGACCGTGACGAAGGGCGGATACCGGTACGTGACGGCGGTGGGCTGCCGGTGCAGGATCAGCCACCCGTCCGGGGACACCGTGACCTCCACGTTGCGTTCCCAACGCAGGCCCACCATTCCTCCCGACATCGCCCTCATCCGCTCTCCGTGCGCTCCGATCACCGTCGCCCTCACCTCCCGGGTGGCCCGCCCCGGCGACCACCCGTGGGTGCCCTCTCCCGCGCCGCCGGCCGCCTCCGCCCTCGCGTCCGCGCCGCCGCATCGTTCGCCGCCCTCCACCGCCGCGTCCGCACGGGGCGCGACGAAACGAATGAAGTCGAGCATCAATGCGACAAGTGAGAACGAAATGAGTGTGGCGACTTTCCCGGCGTCAACCTCGAACCGAACAGAAATCAGCTCGGGAAAGGACTCCGAAATCTTCTGTGTATGCCGTATACCGTTATGTGCAGACCGTACACACCGCGTACTCGGCGCGTCAAGCCCACACCGCGCGACGGGCCCCGGACCGGTCTCCCGGAACCCCCATGGGCGGTCGACGGACTCCTTCCGGATCACGGCGGTGAGCAGTGCCAATGGTCGCCACCTAGGGGTCGGCGAACGTTCCGCCGGGCCACAAGTCAGGGTCATCCCCCATCTGATCCCGGATGACGGAAAATGAGTGAAAGCCTTTCCGAACGCGTCGCCGCCGAGCCGGCAGCGATGATTCCGCGCATTGTCGGGCACGGGAAATCCAGCCCCGCCACCTCCCATTGCGGGCCGTGGCGACAGGCACGGGGGAAGCCCTCGACCACAGCGGGGCCAACCCCGGGCCGACACGACCCCGGCGCCGCCCGGCGAGCCGCCGCCGGCAGGCGCGCGACGGGCGCTGAAAAACGGGCCTGACCTGCGGCATCGAAGCCGGTTGACAGGCAAACATCGAACTGCGTACAGTCTACACGAATCAGCGTACGGGGCACGCAGAAGACCACCCGGAGCAGGGACGGCGAGGAGTGCAACCACGATGGCCTACGAATTGGCAATAGAAGCCACCGGGCTACGAAAGTCCTACGGCGACGTGCAGGTGCTCAAGGGCGTGGACGTCAACGTCCCCCGGGGCAGCGTCTTCGCCCTGCTGGGCCCGAACGGGTCGGGCAAGACCACCACCGTCCGCATCCTCTCGACGCTCACCTCCCTCGACGCGGGCCGCGCCCGGGTCGCCGGCTTCGACGTCGTCAAGGAGCGCCGCAAGGTGCGGCGGGCCATCACCCTCACCGGGCAGTACGCGGCGATCGACAAGAACCAGACCGGCGAGGAGAACCTGCGCATGATGGGCCGGCTCACCGGCCTGTCCCGCGCCGAGGCGCAGGAACGCGCGACGCAACTGCTCGCCCGGTTCGACCTGACCGACGCCGGTGGCCGTCGGCTGGCCACCTACTCCGGCGGCATGGCCCGCCGGCTCGACCTCGCCGCGAGCCTGGTCGGGGCGCCGTCGGTGGTCTTCCTCGACGAGCCGACCACCGGCCTGGACCCGCGCAGCCGCCTCGCGCTGTGGGGCGTCATCGCCGACCTGGCCGCCAACGGCCTGACCATCTTCCTGACCACGCAGTACCTGGAGGAGGCCGACCGGCTGGCCGACCGGGTGGCCCTGCTCGACGGCGGCACCATCGTCGCCGAGGGCACGCCCACCCAGCTCAAGGAGCGGGTCGCCGGTCAGCGCCTCGACCTGGAGCTGGTCGACCGCACGGCGCTGGAGGACGTCCTCATGCTGCTGGGCGAGCGGGTGGTCACCAAGGATCTCGACCTGCTGACGATCGGGGTCACCACCGACGGCTCCGCCAACCAGGTGCGGGCCGTGCTGGACGAGGCAGACCCGCAGCGCAACCGGATCACGAAGTTCCAGGTGCACAGCGCGACGCTGGACGACGTGTTCCTGGCGCTGACGGGTCACCCCACCCCGGCCCCGGAGGTGGAGAGAGTGAAGGAGACAGTCGGTGACTGAGACCATCGTCCTGCGCAACCGGCCCCGGCCCACCTCGCTGGGGACCGACATGGTGACCATGATCGGGCGCTGCACCCGGCTGACCAGCCGGGACCTGGACGCCCTGATGATGGCGCTGATGCTGCCCATCATGATGATGGTGCTCTTCGTCTACCTCTTCGGCGGGGCGATCCAGACCGGCGGCGACTACGTGACCTACGTGTCCCCCGGCGTGCTGCTGCTCTGCACGGTGTGGGGAGCCGCCCAGACCGGCGTGGGCGTCGCCAACGACATGAGCACCGGCATCATCGACCGCTTCCGGTCCATGGACGTCAGCGGGGCGGTGCTGCTCGGCGGCCACGTCACCGCCAGCGTCATCAAGAACGTCGTCTCCACCGTCGTGGTGATCGCGGTGGCCCTGCTCATCGGGTTCCGGCCCGAGGCCAGCCTGCTCCAGTGGCTCGCCGCCGGCGGCATCCTGGTCACCTTCATCCTGGCGATGTCCTGGCTCTCCGCGGTGGTCGGGCTGCTCACCAAGTCCACCGACGCGGCGGCCAGCTTCGCCTTCATCATGATGTTCCTGCCGTACGTCAGCAGCGCGTTCGTGCCGATCGACACGCTGCCCGGCTGGCTGCAGGGCGTGGCCCGGCACCAGCCGTCGACGCCGATCATCGAGAGCGTCCGCGGGTTCCTGCTCGACCGGCCGGTCGGCGACAACCCGTGGATCGCCCTCACCTGGTCCGTCGGCATCCTCGTCGTCTCCGTCACCCTCGCCGCGGTCTTCTTCCAGACAAAGACCGACTGACCGCCGGCGTCGGTCACCGACAGCGAAGGCCCTTCTCCTCCCCCGTTGGAGAAGGGCCTTCGCGCATGCGTCGGCAAGGCCACACGAGAAGGGCGCCGCCTCCGTCGGGAGGCGGCGCCCTTCTCGGCGTACGCGGGTCAGGCGGTCTTGCGCCAGAAGACCCCGCCGTTGTCCACCGGCCGGATCTCGTCGGTGATCCCGTGCTCGTCGCGGTACTCGTGCACCGCCGCCCGGCAGGGCTCCATGTTGTAGTCGTCGATGATGATGAAGCCGCCCGCGGAGAGCTTCGGGTAGAGCGGGATCAGCGCCTCCCGGGTCGACTCGTACAGGTCGCCGTCGAGGCGCAGCACGGCGATCGAGGAGATCGGCGCAGCCGGCAGGGTGTCGGAGAACCACCCCTCCAGGAACTCCACCTGCTCGTCGAGCAGGTCGTACGCCTTGAAGTTGGCCCGTACGGCGTCCGCCGAGACGCTGAGCATGCTGTTCAGGTTGTGCAGGGCCATCTCCTGGTCGAGGGGGTGGCTGCCCTCCCCCGCCTCGGGCACGCCCTCGAAGGAGTCGGCGGCCCAGACCCGCCGGTCGGTGACGCCGTGCGCCTTGAGGATGGCGCGCATCAGGATGGTGACGCCGCCGCGCCACACGCCCGTCTCGACCAGGTCCCCGGGGATCTGGTCGGCCAGCACGCGCTCGACGCACTCCTGCACGTTGTCCAGGCCCTCGAGACCGACCAGGGTGTGCGCGGCGGAGGTCCCGGGCAGGCCCCCCTCGGGCACCGCGGCGCCCTCGGCCCCCGTCCACCAGGGGGCCGCGTTGTCGGTGTAGATCTCGTTGGCGATCACCTTCTTGATCAGCTCAAGGTAGAGCGTGACGCCCGTGTCGGTCATCTGTCCGTCCTGTTCCGCGGCCGGCGCGCGTGCCGACGCCGCTGTCGATCGGTCCTTGGTTGCCCGTGCCGGGCGCCGGTCGGGCCGCGCCGCATCCGGCACGGCCCGACCGCCGGCTGTCCACCACCCCGCCCTAGGGGTACGGCGGGGTGGTGTCAGAGGTGCTGCATGGCCAGCGCGCCACCGTCGATCTTGATCTGGCTGCCGGTGACGTACCGCGACTCGTCGGAGGCCAGGTAGACCACGGCGTGCGTCACGTCGGCCTGGGTCACGTGCGAGATCGGCATGGCGTGGATGGCGCTCAGGATCGGCGCGACGTCCTCGACGGTGGGGTCGTCGAGATCGGGCCGGTAGGTCTGGAACATCGACTTGTTGAAGGCCATGTCGGTGTCCACCGTGGTCGGGTGCACCGAGTTGACCCGCCCGCTGGTCGGCGCGAGTTGCAGGGCCAGCGCCTTCACGTAGTCGACCAGGACGTGCTTGGCGAACCGGTAACCGGCGTACCCGGCGCCCGCCATCACGTCGGAAGGCATCGGCGGCAGGAAACTCGCGATCGAGCCGACGATGATCACCGACACGCCCTCGTTGAAGTGCGGCAGCGCGGCGTGCACCGTGTTCAGCACGCCGGCGAGGTTGACGTCGATGGTGCCGGTGAAGGCGCTGATCGGCTGGTCCGGCCCCATCGGCAGGATGCCGGCGTTCGGGATCAGGACGTCGATCTTCCCCAGCTCGGCGACGCCCTCCTCGATGGCCGAGCGCAGCGCGGCGTAGTCGCGGACGTCCGCGTGCCGGACGACCACGCGGCGACCGGTCTCCTTGACCAGGCGCGCCGTC
Source organism: Micromonospora sp. CPCC 205739 (assembly GCF_036906795.1). Taxonomy (NCBI): domain Bacteria; kingdom Bacillati; phylum Actinomycetota; class Actinomycetes; order Micromonosporales; family Micromonosporaceae; genus Micromonospora; species Micromonospora sp. CPCC 205739. The sequence goes on from NZ_JBAKHS010000014.1 coordinate 64,305, forward strand.
TCCTCCAGGTCCTCGTTGCCGGCCATGCCGTAGCCGGCCGTGTCGATGTCCCTGCAGATGTCGATCGCGATGATGTCGGCGCCCTCCTCGGCCAGCCGGACCGCGTGGCTGCGCCCCTGACCACGGGCCGCGCCCGTGATGACGACGACCTTGTTCTCCGCCCGCCCCATGTGGGTCTCCCTCTGCCGGATCGCGTGAAAGGTGAGTCGAGACCGACCGGGAGCAGCGCCGCGTGCGGCGGTCATTCTCGCGTACGGTGGCCCGCTCGGGGCCGACGCTAACCACGTACGGGACGCCCGAGTACCCCTTCCGACCCCTACTGCTGCCGCGAACGGCGCGGCCGGCGGGCCACCGCGCCCGCCTGCGGTCGCCCGGCCCGGATCGATCGTTCCGCCCCGGACCGGCCGCCGGCCGTATCACGATGTCCGGGGGGCCGGCGACCGGCGGGCCCGCCCGCGCCCGGGCGGGTGGCGTCGGGCCGTCGGCCGGGAACCGGTCGGGACGGCGCGGCCGCAGCGGCGGCGTGCCGACCGCCGCCGGCGGAGGGGGTGACGTGGAGGCGCTGTTCCTGATCGTGGTCCTGGCCGCCACGGTGCTGGTCGGCACCACCCTCGGTGGCCGCTACAGCGTGGCCCCGCCGGTCCTGCTGATCACCATGGGTGCGCTGCTCGCACTGCTCCCACCGCTGTCCCACGTGGTGCTGGAGCCGGAGGTGGTGCTGCTGCTCTTCCTGCCGGCGATCCTCTACCGGGAGAGCCTGGTCGTCAGCCTCCGCGAGATCCGGGCGAACCTGCCGGCGATCGCGTTGCTCGCCGTGGTGCTGGTGGGGATCACGATGGTCGCGGTGTCGCTGGCCGTGCAGCAGCTCGGGGTGGAACCGGCCGCGGCCTGGGCGCTGGGCGCGGTGCTCGCGCCTACCGACGCCGCGGCGGTCGCCGGCCTGGCCAAGCGGATGCCCCGCCGGCTCCTGACGACGTTGCGCGCGGAGAGCCTGATCAACGACGGCACCGCGCTGGTGCTCTTCTCCGTCACGGTCGGCCTGATCGTCGGCGGCGCCTGGCCGGACGCACCGGCCCTGCTCGGGGAGTTCGGCCTCGCGGCCGGGGGCGGGGTCGCCGCCGGCCTGCTGGCCGGCGCGGTCGTGATCGCGATCCGCCTACGAATCGACGACCCGCTGCGCGAGGGCGCGCTGAGCGTGCTGACCCCGTTCCTCGCGTTCCTGCTGGCGGAGCTCGTCCATGCCAGCGGCGTGCTGGCGGTGGTGGTCGCCGGTCTCATCCTGTCCTACTACGGACCTCGCGTGATCCGGGCTCGCTCCCGGGTGCTGGCCTACGCCTTCTGGGACCTCTCCACCTTCCTGATCAACGGTTCGTTGTTCGTCCTGCTCGGCATGCAGATCCCCCGGGCGGCGGAGAGCATCACCAGCACCTCGACGACGCAGGCGCTGGCCATCGGGGCGGTGGCGACGGCCGTGGTCGTGGTGACCCGGATGGTGATGGTGCACATTGCCGGGTTCGGCCTGGAACTCGTCGAACGGCGCAAGCGGCAACGCCGGGGCCCGACCGGCTGGCGGGTGCGCACCGCCGCCGGGTGGGCGGGATTCCGCGGCGCGGTGTCCCTCGCGGCGGCGCTCGCGGTGCCGACGACGACCGCCGCGGGGGCCCCGGTCGCCGAACGTGACCTGATCATCTTCTGCACCGCGATGGTCATCCTGCTGACGATCCTGATCCAGGGCACCACGCTGCCGGCCGTGCTCAACTGGGCGCGGCTCAGGGGCGACACCGAGCAGGAGGAGGAGGTCCGGCAGGCCCGGACGGCGGCCACCCGGGCCGGCCTGGCCGCACTGCCCGAGGTCGCCGCCGGAGTCGGCGTCGACGAGGACGTGGTCCACCGGCTCCGCTCCGACTACCAGCGGCACCTCGACGATGTGCTCACCGCCGAGACCGGCGACGAGGCCGCCGAGGCGCGAGAGCGTGACCGCCGCCTCCGGCTCCAGCTTCTCGACCACAAGCGCCGCGAAATCAACCGGCTGCGCGACAACAACGAGATCGACGACGCCGTGCAGCGGGAGGTGCAGGCCGCGCTGGACATCGAGGAGATCCGGCTGCTGGGGCCGAGCGCCAGCGATTGACGCGCCGGCGTCCGCCGGTCCCTCGGCGACCGGGTCGAGCTGGCGATGTACGAGGCGGGGCACGTGTTCACCGCGCCGATGCGGGAACGGGCCTACGAGTTTCTGCGGCAGCGGTGCTGACCGGGCGTCAGGCACCCAGCCGCTGCCGGGCCAGGAACTTCGGCACGACCATCCGCCACGCCTCGCTCACCAGCTCGGTCATCCGGTCGTGGTCGAGCCGGTCGAGGTGGCAGCAGACCCAGTGGAAGCGCAGGTCGGACGCCCGGGGCAGGACGAAGACGTCCGGCTCGCCGGCGACGAGCGCAGCGCGTTCCTCCTTCGGGTAGCCGAAGCCCATCATGGTCTCGTCGCGGGAGAACGCGACGTACACGATGGCCCCGACCCGGAACTTCACCCGGTCGCGGATCAGGTGCTCGCTGGTGCGCGGCAACGTCAGTGCCAGCGCCCGTACGTCGGCGACGGTGACCATGTGGCGACCGTAGCGGCGGGGGGCGACATCCCGACGTTCAGCGTTCCCGGGCCCGGTTGACCCGCACCGCGCGCAGCAGGGTGGCGGGGGCGGCCAGCGAGTTCGGGTGTCGGCGCATCTCGACGACGGCGTCGAAGCGCCGGGCGGTCACCGGGTCGGTCACCGACGCCGCGGTGATCTCATCGGCCATCCACCGGGAGATCCGGTATCCCCGGGGGCGGGGGCCGGGCACCGACGGGCGGGCCAGGTCGGCGGAGGTCGACATCCCCCAGGCCGCGTCCACCACGACCCGCTGCAACGCGTGGAACTCCCGGGGCGGGCGGCGCAGGTCGCCGCCCGAGCGGAGGTACTCCGAGAGGCAGGAGGCGTGCAGGGCCGCAGACGACATGCCCTGCCCGTAGATCGGGTTGAACGAGGAGACGGCGTCACCCACCGCCACCAGCCCGGCCGGCACCCGGCGGAGGCGGTGGAAGTCCCGGCGCCGGCTGTCGGCCTGCCGGTAGGTGCGGACCGGCCCGAGCAGCTCGTTGTCGACCACCCGGGCGAACTCGGGGGGAAAGTCCTCCCGGCACCGGCGGATCAGGTCGTCCGCGTCCCGGCCGGGCCGGTCGTCGCCGTAGCTGCCGAGCATCACGATCCACCGGCCGCCCTCGATGGCGGAGAAGGCGGCGCCGGCGATGTCGCCGCCCGCCGCCGCGGTGCAGGCGGCCAGCACCGCGACCGGCACCGGCTGCTCTTCGGTACGCCGGAACGTGGCGGTCGCGTAGTGCAGGTTGATCGCCATCCGGCGCATCGGGGGACGGTCCCACCCGCCCTGCTCGAGCCAGTCGCCGAGCCGGCTGGACCGGCCGGTGGCGTCCACCACGAAGTCGGCGGCCGTGACGACCGGGCCGGCCGCGCTGTCGTGCCGGACGCCGGTGACCGCCCCGCCTGCGAACTCCAGGCCGGTCACCCGCCCGGGCAGCAGGCTGACGTTGGGCAGCTCCAGGGTGCGGCGCCGGAGCAGCTCCTCCAGGAAGGGCCGGCTCGCCGCGATCATGTCGACGTCGGAACCGGGGACCTTGCGCCGGCCGTCGAGGTAGCTGCGGCGGGCGGCGGCGGGTAGGAGGACGGCGCCCTCGGTCACGGCCTCGCCGGAGAAGCCGGGGAACCACCGGTCGATCTGGTCCCGGCCGGCCGGCAGCAGGACGTGCATCTGGGTGCCCTGCGGCACACCGGCCCGGTGTCCGGTGCCCGCCCCCAGCTCGTCCCGGTCCACCACCAGCACGCTCTCGGCGTGCTCGGCGAGCACCCGGGCCGCCAGCAGTCCGGCCACGCTCGCGCCCAGCACGACGGCCCGTCGGATGATCACGGATGGCGCGGGAGCGGGCCCGGTGGCGCCGAGCTTGGCGAAGACGCGCGCGGGCGACTGGTACACCACGACCTCCCGGGGGGCGGCGGTCCGGGTGCCGGCGTCGTGGCGCGCCTGCGGGCCACCCCGTTCGGTGCGCGGGGAGTCCCGGGGGCTGCGGTCATCGACGTGGCAGGCCGAGCGGGGTGGCTCTGCGGTGAGCCTCGCCGGCGAATCTAGCGGTTCCACCGGCCGCCGGCCTCCGCCGCCACTGTCGCCATTCCGACGGTGTCGCCCCGACATCCGCCTGCCGAACCGGAGATGACGTCGGTGGAGGCCGTGGTCGACAGGTACCGCGCACCCGCGCGCCGCGACGACGGAGCGCGCCTTGACCGGGCCGGTGGCCGGCACCTCAGTTCGTGGGGTGCCGGCACGTACGCGACTCAGCCCTGGCGCGCCTTCTGGCGTGGATCGGACTTGTTGATCACGTACAGCTTGCCTCGGCGGCGAACCACGATCGAGTTCGCCTTCTGCTTCAACGATCGCAGCGAGCTTCTCACCTTCATCGCGAGCCATCCCTTCCTGTGCGACCCGCACCCGTGGCCGGTGGACCGGCGACGGTCGGCGAGCACGAGGCGGTCACGGCACCGGGACGTGGTCGGCCGGGCCGTCGGCACTCAGTCGGGTACCCGGCCGGGCAGGGGGCATTCGCCGAGCCTCGGTGCCGGGGGCGGGCACGGCGCGGCCTGTCCCGGCTGCGGCATCGGGTCCCCGAGCGGCGCGTTCGTCGCCTCGTGCCCGGTTCGGGTTCCGGTGCGGCCGTCGTCCCCGGCGGCCGGCAGGCCCCCGGCCCGGGTCTACGACCCCTGCCGGCGGTCGGCACCACCGGCGGCGGAGCTCCAGCCCTGTCGCCGGAGTCGTTCGAACCCGTCCAGCAGGAGGTCGAGGGCGAACTCGAACTCGAATTGATCGTCACAGCCCGGGCCGACGACGGACCCGCCGTCGTGGTCGGCCCGGGACGCCACCGCCGCGATGTGGGGGTACCTGGCGGACATCTCGCGCAGCGCGGCCGCCTGCGCCTCCGGGTCGGGGGCCGGGGAGTCGTCGTCGAACAACTCCTGGCTGAACCCCAGGACGCGGCTGCCGAGTGCGTGCATCACGTGGTGGGTGAGGTCGACGGAGAGACCGCCGGCCCGGAACATCCCGATCATCGAATCCAGGTACGCCAGGGTGGCCGGCGTCGGTCGGCGGCGCGACTCGATCACCCGCGACGCCCACGGGTGACGCAGCAGCGCCCGGCGTGCCGACAGGATCCGCTGCCGGACGCCGGTCTTCCAGTCGACGTCGAGGTCCGGCGGATCGATCTCGCCGACCACCACGTCGGCCAGGCCGTCCAGCAGTTCTTCCTTGTTGGCGACGTGCTTGTAGAGCGCCATCGGCACGACGCCGAGATCCTGGGCGAGCCGCCGCATGCTGAGGGAGTCGATCCCGGTGGCGTCGGCGAGCGCGACGGCGGCGCGCAGGACCCGGTCCCTGTTCAGAGGACGCCGCCCGGCATCGGTCTGCTCCACCACGGGCTCGTCCTCCCACTCCTCCTTGACAGGTGTACAGCGTACACCTAGGGTCCCTGCGTATTGAGGTGTACGGCGTACACCTCTACGTCGCGAACAGGAGTCGACATGAGCCCCACCAGGAGAACCGCGATCACCGCGGGCGTGTTCTTTCTGATCACGGAGATCGCCGCCATCGCGGGGCTGGTGCTCTACCGGCCCGCCCTGACCGAAGCGGACTACGTCCTCGGCGCCGGCGCCGACTCCCGAGTGCTGCTGGGCGGGTTCCTCGAGCTCGTCCTCGTCGTCGCGATCATCGGCACGGGGGTCACGCTGTACCCCGTCGTCAGGCCGCGGCATCACAGCGTCGCCCTCGGCTACCTCTGCCTACGCCTGCTGGAGGCCGCCATCATCGTCGTGGGCATCCTTGCTGTCCTGTCGGTGGTGACGCTGCGCCGGGACGTGGCCGGGACGGCGGGCACGGACGACGCCGCTCTCGTCACCGCCGGCCGGGCGCTGGTCGCCCTCCACGACTGGGCGTTCCTGCTCGGTCCCAACGTGGCGCTGGGAGCCAACAGCCTGCTGCTCGCCTACCTGCTGTACCGGGCCCGCCTCGTGCCCCGGTCGATCGCCGTGCTGGGGCTGATCGGCGGGCCGCTCATCTGCGCCTCGGCGACCGCCGTGCTGTTCGGGCTCTACGAGCAGGTCTCCGTCTGGGGTTCGGTCGCCGCGCTGCCCGTGTTCGCGTGGGAGGTCAGCCTCGCCGCGTACCTCATCCTCCGGGGATTCGCGCCGGCCGCCGCGACCGCACGCCAGGTCCCGCCGGAGGCGGTGCGGGTGGAGCCGGCCGCCGCCTGAGCGTCCCTGCGGGGGTCGTCCCGGGCATGCCGGGCGGTCACGGCGCCGGGCGCAGCCGCCCGCGGGCCACCAGTTCGACGGTCAGCACGACCGCGACGGCCTCCACGGCCAGGAGCCCGATGAGGACGAACAACTGGGTGATCCCGGCGGCGAGCGGATCCGCCCCGCCGAGCAGCACCCCGACGAAGGCCCCGGGCAGGGTCACCAGGCCCACGGTGCGGGTCTGGTCCAGCGCCGGGATCAACGCCTGAGCAGCCGCCGGACGGCAGATCAGCAGCACCGCGTCCCGGGGCAGCAGGCCCAGCGCCAGGGCCGCCTCCACCTCGCCCCAGCGGCCGGTCAGCTCGTCCAGCGCGCGCCGGCCGGCCAGCGAGGTGGCGGTCATCGCGCCGCCGATCAGGATCCCGGCCACCGGGATGATCGCGATCCCGCGCAGCGGCACCAGACCCGCCACGAGCAGGCCCGCCACGACGGAGAGGCTGCCCGCCACGATCGGCACGGCGGCCCACCATCCGCGCGCCCCGCCGGTGATCCGCCGGCCGGAGGTGCCCGCGGCGACCACGCACATCACCACCACGAAGGCCGCGGTGGCCCACAGCGCGGCCACGATGGCGGCGATCAGCAGGGACACCGCGGCCAGCTGGACCGCCGCGCGGACGGCGGCGACGACGATCTGGCGGCCGTGCCCGAGCCGGCCGACGACGGCCACGGCCGCCGCCACGGCGGTCAGCACGACCAGGGACACCGCCAGCTTCGGGCCGACCACCAGCATCGTCGACGACATCGGGTCAGTCTCCCGCGACGTCGCCCCGGCTGCGTGCCGTCCGAGCGTGCTCACCCGGCGGCGTCCGGTCAGGTCGCCGGCTCACCCGGCCCGTCGTCGGAGGTGACGGTGGCGTGCGAACCGGTCGCCTCGACGTTCCACCGCCGGCCGCCCGCCAGGACGTGGTGCAGGCGGATCCGGCCGAGCTCGTCGGGCAGGTGCGGGTCGGCGACCAGGGTCTCCTCCTGCGGGTGCAGACCGAGCATCGTGCGGAGCAGGAGCAGGGGCGCTCCGCTGGCCCAGGCCTGCGGGTTGCAGGCGGTCGGGTAGGGCACCGGCTGGCGACCGAAGGACCGGTCGTAGCCGGAGAACGCCTCCGGCAGACGGTGCTCGGAGTGGCGGGCGGCCTCCAGCATCGCCATCGCGATGCGGTTGGCCTCCTTGCGGTAGCCGTAGCGGGCGAGGCCGGCCGCGATGATGGAGTTGTCGTGCGGCCACACGGTGCCGAGGTGGTAGCCGATGGGGTTGTAGCCGATGTCGGCGGTGGACAGGGTGCGCACGCCCCAGCCGGAGAACATCTCGTCGGACATGAGCTGCCGGGCGACGTGTGCGGCGCGGTCCTCGGGCACGATGCCACTCCACAGCAGGTGGCCCATGTTGGAGGTCATCGAGTCGATCCGCCGCTTGTCACCGTCGAGCCCGACGGCGTAGTAGCCACCCCGATGCGGGATCCAGTAGTCCCGGTCGAACTGCGCACGCAGCCGCTCGGCCTCCCCCCGCAGGCGGCGGGCCAGCTCCGGGTCCCGCCAGGGGCCCTCGGCGAGTTCCGCGAGGCGCAGCTTGGCGTCGTAGGTGTAGCCCTGCGTCTCGCAGGTGGCGATCGGCAGGACCGGGATGGTCCCGTCGGCGAACTGCACGCCGTCCGGGGAGTCTCGCCAGCACTGGTTGCCCAGGCCCTGGCTGGAGCGGGTGGCGTACTCGACGTAGCCGTCGCCGTCGAGGTCACCGCAGCGGTCGATCCAGCCCAGGGCGGCTTCGGCGTTGGGGCGCAGCCGGTGCACGAGTTCGTCGTCCCTGGTCCACCGCCAGTACTCCGACAGCAGGATCAACCACAGCGCGGTGGTGTCCGCGCCGCCGTAGTAGGGCCGGTAGGGCTTCAGGCCGAGCCGGGTCAGCTCGCCCGACCGGTACTCGTGGAAGATCTTCCCGGGTTCCTGATCGGTGAAGTCTTCGAAGGTGGTGGCCTGGTGGGTGGCCAGCACGATCAGGGCGCCGCGGGCGACGTCCGGGCCGCAGATCATGGTCTGGTAGGCGGTGATCAGGGTGTCCCGGCCGAAGACGGTCAGGAACCACGGCAGGCCGGCGGCGAGGAGCACGACCGGTTCCCCGGCGATGGTCTTCTCGATCCGCATCGAGACGAGGTCCACCGCCGACTTGTGGTAGACGTCCCGCAACAGGTCGGTCTCCGCGTGCAGGTGCGGCTTGCTCGCCGCCCACCGGGTCGACGGATCCTTCAGCCCGTGGTCGACGCCCTGCCCGAACCCGCGGGGCGTGGGGCGGTAGTCCTCCTCGCCGAAGCGCAGCGCTACCCGCAGCTCACAGCCCCACTCCTGGCCCCGCTCCAGACGCAGGTCCCAGACCAGGCTGTCGCCGTCGATCCGGTCGGCCGGCGGGTCGGCCTCGATCCGCACCGACGCGGCGTAGTCGCCGTTGCGGTAGCTGAACTCCAGCGCCGACCCGTCCGGCTCGTGCCGGCGGACGATGTGCGGGCCGCGGTCCCGGCCGGACTCCTTGATCTCGAACAGGTCGGCGAAGTCGGCCCCGGCCGCGAGCCGTAGCCGCAGCGACGCCGGCTCCAGGCCGAAGTAGCGCAGCTCGACGCGTTCGTAGAGCCCCTCGCCGACGAAGCGCTGCCGCCGCACGCCGACCCGGTTCGCCGGCAGTTCGGGCAGCGCGGAGTTGGCCAGGAAGAAGGCCGCCGAGTACGGGTCCACGGTGCCGGAGGAGAGCACCAGCAGCGGCGCGTCGCCGATCGTGAGCACCCACTGGTTCAGGAAACGGGTGTCGTCGTGCACGAGCCCGCCGATGGACCCGTTCGGCACGTTCCCCACCGCGTCGGAGAACATGAAGGTGCGCCCCTCCAGCACGCCGATCGCGTCCGGCCCCAGCTCGGGAGGGAGGTCGCGGCACGCGCCGCTGGACACCTTCCCGCCGCGTCCGTCCGGCACCGGGTCGGCCGGCGTGGGGCGCGGTCGTGTCGCCGTCACGCACACCCCCTGCCGATCGTGAACCCGGACCGGTGGACCCGGTGCATCCGTCCGCAGCCTATGACCGCCGAGGAGCCGCCGCCGTGACATCGTGAATTCCGTACGCACGACGGGGGGCGTCGTCGGGCGACCAGACGGCAGGGCCGGGGACCCGGTGCCGGCGGCCGGACCTCGCGGGCGGCGGAGGGCACCGGCGCGACGGCGATCCGGCAGGATGGGTGAATGTCCGTGCTGTCCGTGCTGCCTCGCCCGATCATCGCCGCGCCGATGGCGGGCGGCCCGTCGACGCCGGCCCTCGCAGCGTCCGTCTCCGCGGCGGGTGGGCTGGGTTTCCTCGCCGCCGGGATGATCGACGTCGACCGGCTCGTCGCCGACGTGGCCGAGGTCCGTACCCGCACCGACCGCCCGTTCGGCGTCAACCTGTTCCTGCCGGACCCGAACGGCGGTGCGGTCGACGAGGCCGCCGTCCGGGCGTACGGCGACCGGCTCGCCCCGGAGGCCCGGCGGTACGGGGTGACGCTGGGCGAACCGATCAGCGGCGACGACGGGTACCCGGAGAAGCTGGCCGCCCTGCTCGCGGACCCGGTCCCGGTGGTGTCCTTCGTCTTCGGGCTGCCCGACCGGGCGGCGGTGACCGCCCTGCGGGAGCGGGGCACCGACGTCTGGGCCACGGTCACGTCGCCGGACGCCGCTGTGGCGGCGGTCGGACTCGGCGTGGACGCCATCGTGGTGCAGGGCACGGAGGCCGGCGGGCACCGCGGTGGCCTGCCGGACGACGACGACTACGCCCTGCTGCCCCTGCTGCGGCTGGTCGCCGCCCGCTGCGACCGCCCGCTGGTGGCCGCCGGCGGCATCGCCGACGGCACCGCGGTCGCGGCCGTGCTCGCCGCCGGGGCCGCCGCCGCGCAGGTCGGTACGGCCTTCCTCCGCTGCCCGGAGGCGGGCACCACTGACCTGCACCGGGCGGCGGTGGCCAGCGCCGCGCCGACCGCCCTGAGCCGCGCGTTCACCGGCAAACGGGCGCGCGGGCTGGTCAACGAGTTCCTTCGCCGGCACGACGGGTCGGCACCCGTCGGCTACCCGCAGGTGCTGCACCTCACCCGCCCGCTGCTGGCCGCCGCCAAGGGCAGCGGGGACGCCTCGGTGGCGAACCTGTGGGCCGGTCAGGCGCATTCCCTGGCGAAGGAGACGCCGGCCGGTGAGCTGGTGGCGGAGCTGACCGGCGAGGCCAGGGCCGCGCTGGCCGCGGTCGTCGACCGGTCGAGCGCCTGGGGCTGAGGCAGCGCCTTCCGGGGCAGGGGCGGGCCGCAAATGGGGATGCGCCGCGCCCGTGACCGGCCTACGGTTTCCGCCCGTGACGATCGACATCGTGAGCCTGGCGGACCGCCCGGACCTCGCCGGCCTGCTCGACGAGGACTTCGAGGGGGCGTGGCCGCAGTTCATGCTCTGGGACCCGATGGGCGGGATCTACTACAACGTCGCCCACGACCTCTACCCCGAGTTCGTGTTCGCCGCCGTCGACTCCGCCGAACCCGGGCGGGCGATCGCCCGGGCGTACGCGGTGCCCCTGCGCTGGACGGAGCCGGAGCTTCCCGACGGCGGCTGGGACCGGGCGATCCAGCGGGCGACGGTCACCCGGCTCACCGGGGCCACCCCGAACATCGTCTCGGCGATCGAGATCTGCGTCCGCCCCGACCGGCGTGGCGGCGGGCTGTCCGCCCGGATGCTCGCCGCCATGCGGCAGGCCGTCGCCGACCGGGGGTACGACACCCTGGTCGCCCCGGTCCGCCCGAGCGGCAAGCACACCGACCCGGACCTGCCGATGACCGAGTACGCGGCACAGGTCCGGGCGGACGGCCTGCCGGTCGACCCGTGGCTGCGGGTGCACGTGCGCGCGGGCGGGCGCATCGAGCGGGTCGCCACCCGGTCGATGATGATCAGCGGCAGTCTGGCGGACTGGCGCCGCTGGACGGGCCTGCCGTTCGACACGAGCGGGCCGGTGCACGTGCCGGGTGCGCTGGTGCCGGTGCACTGCGACGTGGCGCACGACCACGCCGTCTACATCGAACCCAACGTCTGGGTCCGGCACCGGTTGTAGCCGCTAGGAGACGCCGGCCTCCAGTCGGTCCTTCAGGTGCCGGTAGCTGGCCGGCGCACCCTTCGCCGCCATCCGGCGGACCATCGGCACGAGCGGCACGCCGATCCCGTGTCCGACGAAGTCCAGGGCGAACGTCACGCGCGATCGCGCGCCCTCGTCGAGGGGTTCCACGGTGATGGTCATGCGCGGCCGGATCGGACCGTCGACCCCGTGCACGGCCCACCTGTGGGGCGGCCGGTCCTCGGTCACCTCCTGAGTCATGGTCCGCTCGACCCCGCCGATGCGGCGGGCCGTCGTGAAGCGTGCGCCCAATCCGACCGGACCAGCCGACTCCAGGTGTACGCCCACGACGTCGTCCTGCCACTCGGCGAACCGCGACGGGTCGGTGACGTACGAGAACACCTGGTCCGGCGGCCGGGCGATGTCGATGGTGGAAACGGCGGCGGTCATGGCTCCTCCTCGTGGTGACGCGCGGCGGGTCGGGGGACGGCCCGCCTACCGGTCATGACACGGCAGCACTGGGGGATGTGACGGTCGACCGCGCCTTGGCCGGCCTGCCAGGTGCCGTGGCGCCTCGGCCGGCGGGTGCGGCCTCGGGTCCTACCGGAGGGCGCGGTGGCGAGGGGCGCCGCCTCGGTGCCCCCCGGACGCGTCGGCGGCGTGGCATCATGTCGCCGGACCTGCCGGGGGGAGACATCGTGGGCGCGTACCGGTTGCTGGGCACCGCGGTGGCCCTCGGTGGGCTCGTCGCGGCGAGCATGACGACGAGCGCGCCGCCCGCCGGTCCGGGCGCACCCACGTCGTACCTGGGCACGGCGCCCGTCGCTGCCGGCCAGCCCGCCCGGCCGGGCCCGGCGGGTGGACGCCTCGCGACCACGGACGCGACGGCCGCGCGCAGCACCGCCGGGGCCGCCACGGCGCCGGGCGCGACGACGGGGACCCCGCAGGCGACCAGGCCGCTGAAGCCGCTGCCCAAGCCCCCCGGTGCCCAACACTTCCGGCCGGTGACCGGGCTCAACGAGGTACGAAGCGACTTCAACGGCGACGGGCGGCCGGATCTGGCCGTGAGCGAGCTGCGGAAGGTGGTGAACGGCGGGCAGTCCGGCGCCGTCCACGTGCTCTTCGGTGACGTCAGGGGTGGTTTCACCAACGCCGGCAGCCAGTCCTTCGACCACACGACGCCGGGTATGCCGAACGACGACGGCTCACCCGACCCGCACAGCGAGATCAACGACTTCGGTCGCGCGCTGGCGTCCGGCGACTTCGACCACGACGGCTACGCCGACCTCGCGATCGGCAGCGTGCACGACCGGTTCCGCATCCTGTACGGCGGTCGGTCGGGGCTCACGACCGCCGAGGCCCGGATGATCCGGCTCGCGGACGTGGCGCCGGCCGCCGACATCCCCGGCGAGGGCGTCAGCGGCGAGAACCAGTTCGGCTCGGCCTTCACCGTCGGCGACTTCGACGGCGACGGCACCGACGACCTGGTGACCGGGGCGCCCCGCGCCGGCCGCCCCTGGGTCGGCGGCGTCGCGCTGTTCCGCGGTACGCCCGGCGGGATCAGCCCCGCCGCTGCCCGGTACCTGCCCGGCAACGCCCCCGGCATGCCGGTCACCCCGGAGACCGACGGTTTCGGTAGCGTGCTGGCCTCGGCGGACTTCGACAACGACGGCCGGGACGACCTCGCGGTCGGCTTCCACCGCGACCACTTCAGCAATGCGTCCTTCGCCGGTTCGGTGGTCGTCCTGCCCGGAGCGGCCGACGGTCTCAGCGTCGCCGGGGCGCGACTGTTCTACCAGGACACCCCGGGCGTGCCGGACGTCGCCGAGTACGGCGACAGCTTCGGCGCCGCGCTCGCCGCCGGCGACATCACCGGAGACGGCTACGCGGACCTCGTGGTGGCCACCGACAGCGAGGGCTTCAGCTCCAACACGCCCAACCGCGGCTCCTCGATCACCGTGCTCCGTGGCTCGTCCGGTGGCCTGACCGTCGACGGTGCCCAGTACTGGACCCAGCGGAGCCGCGGCATCCCGGGCAGCGACGACCCGTCGGCCTACTTCGGTACGGAGCTCGCGTTCGCCGACTTCGACAACGACGGGCGGGGCGACATCGCCGTCGCGAGCCCGCAGGAGGACGTCGCTAATGTCGACGGCGCGGGTGCCATCACGATCCTGCGGGGCAGCGCGCAGGGGCTGACCACCACCGGGCTGCGCCGGCTGGAGTGGACGACGCCCGGCATGCCGGCGAACACCGGCACGCCGTTCCACTATTTCGGCGACGTCCTGCGCGCGGTGCGCCAGCCCGACGGCGCGGCCAGCCTCGTCGTGGGCTGCGGGAACGCCACGATCTCGGACCTGCAGCGGGCGGGCCGGGTGATCGTCCTGCGCAGTACGCCGGCGACCCCGGAGGCGCCCGGCGGGGTCACCACCAACGGCCACAGCACCTGGTCGGCGTCCGACCTGCCGGTCGGCCCCCAGGCGTTCGCGGCCTTCGGCGGCACGCTCGGGTAGCGGTTCACCGGGTCGCTCCTGCTCGCCGCCACCGGCCGGGTGGGCCTGCCGGCGGGTTTCCCGGTGCTGTGACGGCACGTCGACCGTGCCGCACGGGCGTGGCGTCCGACGGCGGGACGACTCGTCCCGCTCGCGCCGATTCCTGATAGATCAGGTGTGGCATCGTGATGGAGATGGAGCCGGACGGTGACGCCGAGTCGCGGCCGACGCTGTCCGAGCCGTTCCGCATCGGCCTGCGGGTGCTGCGCGACTACCGGCCCACGCTGGCGCGGCTCCGGGCGCTGCTGCGCAGCATGGTGACCTCGTTCGTCGTGCTCAGCACGACGCTGTGGCTGCTGCCCGGGGTCACCGCCAGCGGGTTGGTCGCGATGCTGTGGCTGGTCGGGCTGATCGCCGGGATCGGTGCGGTGCTGCGTCCGTTGCTCTTCGCCCTCTCCACCGCGCTCGGCGGACTCGGCGCGCTGGCCATCGGCGTCTGCGTGCAGGCCGTCGTCATGTACGTCGCGTTGCGCGTGGACCCGGGCGCGCACGTCGGCGGGTTCGCCGACGCCTTCGCCGCCGCCTGGCTCGCCGTGGCGCTCGCCGCGCTGCTCAACTGGCTCGCCGACGCCGGCACCGACGACGCGTTCGTCAGCGAGATGCTGTGGGTGATGAACCGGGTGCGGCGCGGACCGCGCCGTCACCGCCGGGCGGGGTGGCGGCACCGGGGCGACGCGGTGCCACCCGAACGGCAGCCGCCCGACGCGCTGCTCGTCGTCCAGCTCGACGGCGTGGCCGCGCCGCTGGTGCAGTGGGCGATCAGGGCCGGCAACCTTCCCACCATCGGCGGGTGGCTGCGCTCGCGCAGTCACCGGATGACCCGCTGGCACACCGGCCTTCCGGCCACCACTCCGGCGGCGCACGCCGGTCTGCTGCACGGTGAGGTCCGGCGGGTGCCGGCCTACCGCTGGTACGAGAAGGCCACGGCGGGCGGCGACGGGGCCTCCCCCGGCCGCCTCATGGTGACCAGCCGGCCCCGTGACGCCGCCGAGATCGAGCGGCGCCTCTCCACCGGGCAGGGGCTGCTGCGGGACGGCGGCGTCAGCATCAGCACCGCCTTCTCCGGTGACGCCCCGACCAGCCTGCTCACGGTGAGCCGCGCCGGGCTGCCCGGGCGGTCCACCCGGGGGTACGCGGCGTTCATGGCCAGCCCGTACGGCTTCGCCCGCGCCATCGTGCGCGGCGCCGGGCAGGTGGTGCGCGAGCTGTACGAGGCGCGGCGGCAACGGCTGCGCGGGGTACGGCCCAGGGGACGCCGCAGCGGTTCCTACCTGGCGCTGCGTCCGATGGCGAGCCTGCTCAGTGACCTCAACGTGGCGCTGATCGCCGAGCAGATGGCCGGCGGGGCACCGGTCATCTTCTGCGACTTCGTCGACTACGACGAGGTGGCCCACCACGCCGGGCCGGCGCGTCCGCAGGCGCTGGCGGTCCTCGAGGCGCTCGACCAGACGCTCGGCATCCTGCAGCGGCTGGCGGCCGAGGCGGCGCGGCGCTACCACATCGTGGTGCTGAGCGACCACGGGCAGAGCCAGGGGGCCACGTTCCGGCAGCGGTACGGCGAGTCGCTGGCGCAGGTGGTCGCCCGGCTCGCCGCGCCGAGGGTGCGCCCGGCCGCTGCCGAGGGCGGGCCGGCGGGTCCCGTCCCGGTGCGGGCCGCGACGACCGCCGAGGCCGCCGGCCCGGTCGAGGAGTGGGGACGGGTGAACACGTTGCTCACCGAGGTGGCCAGCCGGGGCGGGGCGACCGGGACGGCGACCCGGGTGGCGGTGCGGTCGCACACGGACGGCGGCGAGGTCACCCTGGGGCCGGCCGACCGGGAGGAGGCGGCGACGCGTACCGATCCGGAGACCGTGGTGGTGGCGTCGGGCAACCTGGCGATGATCTACCTGCCCCGCCATCCGGGGCGGCTGACCCGGGAGCGTCTCGACGCCGCCGTACCGGGACTGATCGACGGCCTGGCCGCGCACCCCGGCATCGGGTTGGTGGTCGTCGACTCCGCCGCCGGGCCGCTGGCGATCGGGGCACACGGCTGCCACAACCTGCGCGACGGACAGGTCGACGGCGACGATCCGCTGGCGCCGTACGGCCCGCGGGCGCGTCAGGACCTGCTGCGTCACCAGGCGATGGACCACGTGGGCGACCTCGTGGTGATCAGCACGGTGGACCCGGGCCTGGAGGAGGTGGCGGCCTTCGAGGAGCTGATCGGCTGCCACGGCGGGCTCGGCGGCTGGCAGACCGACGCGCTGCTCATCCACCCGGCCGACTGGCCGCAGGAGGGCGAACTGGTCGGTCCGGAGGCCGTACACCGGCAGTTGCTGGACTGGCTGCGCGGGCTCGGCCTGCGCCGGCCCGACGAGCACGCCGACGACGGGGCGGACGGCGAGCGGGACCACCTCGCGGGCCGTGCGTCCGGAGGCGTGGCGGGAGCGACCCGGGCGGCGCCGACTACGGCACCACCGGCGGCTCGCCCGGCAGGGTCCGGCGCCGGCTCACCCAGCTCAGCGCCTGGGTGACCAGCACGACGAGCAGGATCGCGGCGACGACGCTCTGCCACGGCTCGGGGAAGATCGCTCGCCCGAGGACGCCGATCGCGGCGTAGAGCACCGCCCACAGCAGGCTGGCCGGCGCGTCGGCGACGGCGAAGCGCCGCCAGGCCAGTCCGCCCATGGCCGCCGCGAGCAGCACCGGGATCCGGCCGCCCGGGATGAGCCGGGACACCAGGAGCGTCGAGACGAGCCGCTCGCGCAGGCGGGCCGTCATCCGGCCGACCCGCTGCCGTCCGCGCAGCCAGCGCAGGCGCCGGGCCAGCCGCTCGCCACCCCAGCCGAGCAGGCCGTAGGTCGCCAGGTCGCCCAGGTACGCGCCGAGGGCGCCGGCGACCACGACGAGCACCACGGTCACCGGGTGCTGGTGGGCGGCGAGCGCGGCGGCGCCGCTGACCGCCGCGCCGGTCGGCACCACCGGGACCACGGACCCGAAGAGGACCACCAGGACCAGCGAGCCCAGCGCGCCGAGCGTCGCCGTCACGGCCGGCGCACCGTGAGCGACTCGCCCGGTCGCAGCACCCGCACCCGGGTGCCCGGCGCGACCGCCTCGGCGTGGCGAGCGAAGTCGTCTCCGGGCCGGAAGAACCGGTCCGGCCGGACCAGGTCGCAGCCGACCGGCCAGAACGTGCCGAAGTGGATCGGTACGGCCCACGCCGCCGCCGCCCGGCGGACGGCCTCCGCGGCCCCCGCCGGGTCGAGGTGGCCGGGGCCGAGCGTGGGTCCCCATCCGCCGACCGGGACCAGCGCCACGTCGAGCGGCCCCAGCCCGGTCATCTCGTCGAAGAGGCCGGTGTCCCCCGCGAACCAGGTCCGCGCCCGTCCCTCGACGAGGTAGCCGAGGGCGGGCGCCCGGTGACCGGACCACGGGCCACGGCCGGCGTGGTGGGCGGCGGGGACGGCGGCGACCGTGACCCGCCCGATCGTGGTGCGGTCGCCGACCGCGAGCTCCGTGCAGCGGCCGTCGGCGGCCGCGCCCAGCGCCCGCCGGACCAGCCGCGCGGCACCGGCCGGCACCACCAGCGCGGTCTGCGCGGGCAGCCGGCGCAGCGACCCGAAGTCCAGGTGGTCGGCGTGCAGGTGCGACACGAGTACGGCGTCCGGGGCGCCCGGCAACTGCGGGGTGGGTCCCCGGCGCCGGCGCAGGTGGGCGAGCCGGTCACGCAGCAGCGGGTCGGTCAGCAGCCGGGTACCGGAGTCCTCGATCCACACGGTGCTGTGCCCGTACCACGTCAGCTGCACGGCACCGCCTCGGTCACGCCTGCCACCGTAACCGGCGGTGCCACCACCCGGCCCGAACCCGGTGCGGCCCGTTCCTCCGAACCATCCGCAAGTACCCCATCTCGCCGCGGAGGCTGTCCCATACTCGAAGCGTGCGGCGGCCCCGCTGTTGCCGTGCGGAAACGCTCCGGGTGGCGGATGTCGGGACCGAGCCGATGGGACGCAGGTGAGGGCGCCGCGAGCCGACGCGACTTGGGCGGAACCGACCCGGGGTGACGGCCAGCGCCACTAGCGTCGGGGCCATGCCCGCCCGTCCGTCCCGCTGGTCGATGCCGCTCCGGGTACTGGAGGCACCGTCGTACCTGCAGGCGTTCGTGCTCTCCGGGGTGGTGACCGTGCTGGTCACCCGGGCCTTCCTGCAGGCGGCCGGCTATCCCCGGCTCGGCGGCGGCGGACTGCACATCGCGCACGTGCTCTGGGGCGGCCTGCTGATGACCGCCGGTCTGGGGGTCGCGCTGGTCTACCTGGGCAGCGCGGCGCGGGTCCTCGGCGCGGTCCTGGGCGGGATCGGGTTCGGGCTCTTCATCGACGAGGTGGGCAAGTTCGTCACCGCCGGGACCGACTACTTCTACGCCCCGGCGGCCGGCATCATCTACGGCGCCTTCGCCCTGCTCGTCGTGATCAGCCAGGCGATCCGGGGCCGGATCCGGCTCTCCGGCCCGGAGCGGACGGCGAACGCGCTGTACGCGGTGGTCGGTGGGCTCCGCTCCGGCCTCACCGATGACCGCCGGGCGGCGGCGGCCCGGCTGGTCCACGGGTGCGGCCCGGACGTCGAGGAGGGCGTGGCCCGGCTGCTGAACGTGGTGCCTCGACGCGAGGCGCCCGGCCCCCGGTTCTGGCAGCCCTGGCTGAGCCGGGCCCGCCGGGCCATGGTCTGGGTGACCACCCACCGGTGGGTCGTGTCGCTGGTGGTGCTCTACCTGATCGGCGAGCCGTTCGTCGTGGTGTCGAGCTTCCTGCTCGACACGGTCACCGGGCAGTTGCACGACCAGCGGGAGTGGGGTGCGGTGCTCGGGGTCTCGATCGCCGCGCTGATCACCGCGGTGCTCAGCATCCGCGGGGCGTGGCTGCTGCCGCGCGACCGGGTGCGGGCCTTCCGGCTGTTCAAGCTCGCGCTCCTGGTCGACCTGCTCTTCGGGCAGATCTTCAGCTTCACCGTCAACCAGTTCGGGGCGCTCTCCGCGCTCGCCGTGGATCTCTTCCTGCTGGGCGTGGTCACCGCCGAGCACCGCCGGCTCTGCCGGCGGGCTCCCGCGCCCGACCGATGAACTCCTCGGGGCGGCACGGCGTACGGCGTCACGCGGGACCCGGGTTGTCGCCCCTCCCCCGGCCGGCACCGGCCTTGCGGTCCGGGTGCCCCGGGGCGCAGTTGTTGCTCGTCCGCGTGACCGTGTACTCGGTGTCGTCCCGGGTGATACCGGAGGGCGAGCCGTCGAAGTGGGTCTCCACCTTCTGCCAGCCCCGGCGCTGCTCGTAGTGCAGGTGCGGCGCACCGGAGTTGCCGGTACTGCCGATCCGCCCGATCTGCTCGCCCTGCTCGACCCGCTGACCGACCCGGACCAGGGGCGGTTCCAGCAGGTGCAGGTACTGCGTCTCCCACTTGCCGCCGTGGTCGATCTTCACCCAGTAACCACCGCCGCGACCGCGCGGGCCGTCCGGCCGCTCGGGGGTGCGGTCGCCCAGCGAGCCGTTGATCCCGGCGACGGTGACCGTGCCGGCGTAGGACGCGAGCACCGGTCGGCCCCACGCCTTTCCCTCGGTGGGGAACAGGTCGACGTCGTAGTCGTCGTGGCCGGGGTACGTGCCGAGCTGCCAGGTCTCGCCGCAGGCGACGGGAAGCTGGAAGAGCGGGCGCGGACCCGGTGGCCGCAGCAGCGGCACGACCACCACGGCGAGGGCGAGCAGGGCGGCGACCGCGCCGAGCACGAGTACGGCCCGGACGGCGCGGCTCTGCACTCGGCGGCGAGTACGGAGCTTCGGTGGGTGGCCGGTCGTCACCGTCCCGAGCATGGCAGACGGCACCAAGGTCCAGCCACGACGGCGTACGCGCTGCGGCCGGGACGGCGGCGCCGCGACCCCCGACGTTGACATTTTCCTTCAGTTGAAACCTCTGCAACGAAGGGTATCGACATAGACGGTGGTAACGCTATAGCGTGCCGGTCACGACGAGCGTCAATCTCTGTCGGCACCCCCGCAGTCGCTGAAGGAGCGCCATGGCCACCTCACGATCCATCCGTCTCCCGCGCCGAGGTGTCCTCGGCATCCCCCTGCTGCTGACCGCCTCGGCCCTGGCCACCACCGCCCGACCCGCCAAGGCGAGCGCCGCTGGAAAGATCGAGTGCCTGGCCGACCTGCTCGGGGCGTCCTGATGGCGACGATCCCCTGGCTGGTGGACGTCCTGCGGGCCGCGGGCGTGCAGGTCGTCGTGGAGGGTGACTGGCTCAACCGGATGCGCCCGGGCTCCTTCGACCCCATCGGGGTGTTGTGGCACCACACCGCGGCCACCTCCAGTGCCAGCAACCCGCACCCGGCCCTGAACATCTGCATCAACGGCCGGTCCGACCTGCCCGGGCCGCTCTGCCAGGCCCTGGTCGACTATCACGGGGTCTTCCACGTGATCTCGGCCGGCCGGTGCAACCACGCCGGCACCAGCGGAGGCAGCGGACCGATCCCCGCCGGTGACGGCAACACCCTGATGATCGGGTGGGAGATCGACTACAACGGTGTCAACCAGGAGATGACGGCGGCGCAGTACGAGGCGTCGCTCGCCGCCACCGCCGCCGTACTGACCCGGCTGGGCAGGGACGCCAGCCACGCCCGAGGGCACCGGGAGACCAGCACCACCGGCAAGATCGACCCGTCGTTCATCGACCTGAACGTGATGCGGGCCGACGTGGCGGCGCGGATGGCCGGCGGCGGCACCCCCTGGAGTTCGGTGGTGGACAACACCACCGCCGGGCGGTTCAGCGCCAGCGCCAACTGGGGCGTCTCGTCCTTCTCCGGGCAGCGCTACGGGGCCGACTACCGCTACGCCGACCCGGTCGCGGCCAGCGACGCCGCCTGGTACAAGTTCAACGTCCCGGCGACGGCGAGCTACCGGGTGGAGGCATGGTGGCCGGCCAACGCCGGTTACAACGGCGCGACCCCGTACGTCGTCGCCACCACCACCGGCAACCGGACCGTCTACGTGGACCAACGGTCGTACGGCGGGCAGTGGCGTTCCCTCGGCACCTTCACGCTTCCGGCGGGGGATGCCAACCGGGTGGCCGTGAGCCGGTGGAGTTCCTCCGGCGGGTTGGTCATCGCCGACGCCGTCCGACTGACCCGCGTCTGACCGATCCGAACGCCGACCAGGGAGTCAGGTGTGCGGTCGCGGCGTCAGGCGAGCCGGATGGCCGAGGCGCCGCGGCCGCGCACCGAACGGCTGATAGCGGGGCCGCCCGTCCAGTAGAAGCAGCAGATTCCCCGCTCCCCCCGCCGTCGGCGCTGCATGGTCGTCACCCGCCCGCCACCGGGCGGTGCCGGCCAGGAAGTCGAAGTCGCCCGTCATCAGCCCACCGGCCCCTCGGCGCGGGTGTCGGCCAGGTAGCCGGCGAGGTCGGGCCGGGCGGCGGCGAGGACGTGCCGGACCCAGGCGGCCCGCTCGTGCTCCAGCACACCCAGTTCCCAGACGCAGCCCACCCCGGGCCTGGGCATCGGCACGAAGCGCGCCGGGTCGTCGTCCGGGCAGTCCAGCGCGGGCTGGCCGGCGACCGCGATCCGGCACTCCACCACGTTGTCCCAGAACCAGCTGTACGCCAGCAGGTAGGCGCCGCTGTCGGCGCCCCGGTGCAGCACCACCCAGCTCGCCGGCGGGGTGCCGCCGTCCGGCTCGGGCAGCAACCGGGGCAGGTACGCGTACGCGGCGGTCACCACCGCCGGTTCGAGCCGTCGGTCGGGCTGGTCGATGTGGTAGCGCTTGACGTGCCGGCCCGCGACCTCGACGACGCCGGGCACGGTCAGTTCCTTCTGTCGGAATGCCATGCCGGGACGGTAGGACCACTCCCCTGACAGCTACTGTCAGCAGATGCGGGCCAGCCGCCTCCTGTCCATCCTGCTGCTGCTGCAGAGCCACGGCCGGCTCACCGCCGCCGAGCTGGCGCAGCGGCTGGAGGTCTCCGTCCGGACCATCTACCGCGACGTCGAGTCGCTGCACGCCGCCGGGATCCCGCTGTACGGGGAGGCCGGGCACACCGGCGGCTACCGGCTGGTCGACGGCTGGCGGACCCGGCTGACCGGGCTCACCGCGGAGGAGGCCGACCGGCTGCTCTTCGCCGGCCTGCCCGGCCCGGCTGCCGAGCTGGGCTACGAGTCGGTCGTCGCCACCCTCCAGCTGAAGCTGCGGGCCGCGCTGCCACCGCCCCTGGCCGACCGGGCCGCCCAGCTCCAGCAGCGGTTCCACCTGGACACCCCCGGCTGGTACTCCGACGGCGATCCCTCCCCGCACCTGGCCCCCACCGCCGACGCGGTCTGGCGCCAGCACCGGGTACGGGTCGACTACCGCAGCTGGCAGGGCGAGGTGAGCCGCACGCTGGAGCCGTACGGCCTGGTGCTCAAGGGCGGCCGTTGGTACGTGGTGGCCGCCCGGCCGGAGCGCCCCGAGCCGGCGACCTACCGGGTGAACCAGATCCTGTCGCTGACCACGCTCGACGAGCCCTTCGACCGGCCCGGAGACTTCGACCTGCCGGGGTGGTGGCGGGCGCACGTGCTGCACTTCCGGGCCCGACTGCACCGCGACGAGGCGACGATCCGCCTGTCGCCGCGGGGGCGGCAGCGCCTGCGCGAGATCGGCACCGACGCGGTGGTCGCCGCGGTCGATGCCGGCGCCGGCCCACCGGACGACGCGGGCTGGGTGCGCTCGGTGATGCCGATCGAGTCGCTCACCCACGCCCACGGCGACCTGCTCCGGCTCGGCGCCGAGGTGGAGGTGCTCGCCCCCGCCGCGCTGCGGGACCGCCTGGCCGACACGGCCGCCGCGCTCGCCGCGCTCTACGCCCGGCAGCCGTCGGAGGGGGAGCCGCCGGTCGGGTGACGGCGCTCGGACCTCAGCGCAGGCCCGCGAAGAGGTCGTCCTCGGGCAGCGGCGCGCCCGTCGTGTCGTGGACCCGGACGAAGGTCTCCACGCCCATCAGTTCGGTGAACCGCTCCCGGCCCAGCTGGAGGAAGAAGATGTTCTCGCTCTGGCTGGAGTGCGCGGCCAGCGCGTCGAACTTCTGTGCGCCGTACCTGCTGGTGTCCACCCAGGTGGTGATCTCCTCGTCGGGCAGGCCGATCTGCGGTCCCGACTCGGACGTCACCTCCGGCTCCGCCCAGTCGACGCCCAGCTCCTTCATCACCCGACCGAAGTCCTCGATCATGGAGCGCGGAGCCGTCGTCCAGTAGACCTTGGCAGGGATGCCGGTCAGCGCGACCGCCGCCATCGTGATGCGGTGCGCCTGGATGTGGTCCGGGTGGCCGTAGAAGCCGTTCTCGTCGTAGGTGACGACCACGTCCGGGCGGTAGCGGCGCATCAGCTCGGCCAGCCGGTCCGCCGCCTCCGCCACCGGCGTCTTCCAGAACGATCCGGGCAGATCGTTGGTCGGCCAGCCCATCATCCCGGAGTCGGCGTAGCCGAGCGTCTCCAGGTGACTGATCTTCAACGCCGCGCAGCTGGCCTCCAGTTCGGCCTGGCGCATCGCCACCACGGCGGCCGGCTCGTGCCCCGGATCGCCGGGCTTGACCCCACCGGGGCCGTCGCCGCATCCCCCGTCGGTACAGGTGACGAGGACGGTCGAGACCCCCTCGACCGCGTAGCGCGCGAGGACACCACCGGTACTCGTCGCCTCGTCGTCGGGGTGGGCGTGCACCGCCATCAGAGTCAAGGATCGCTCAGCCATGCCCACACCCTACGAGCGCCACCGGGACCGCGAGGGGCCATCGGGCCGCCGCCGCTCGACGCCGGCCCGGTACGGCTGCCCCGCGTGCTCGTCGGCCGCGGCGCGGGCCGCTCGCTGCCGGCACCGCTACAGCTCCGTGGGATGCAGGTGTCGGCGGTAGACGTCGCGGCCGGCCAGCCACATGGCGATCGCTTCGGTGCTGCCGGTCAGCACCGGCCCGCGCCCACGGGCCACGTCCAGGTCGGTGGGGACGACCCGGTGGTGCCGCAGCCGGTGGATCCCGAGGATGGTCCCCTCGCGCAGCATGGCCCGCCGCACCACCTCGGGGATCTCCCGGCTGCGGCCCAGCGGGAACAGCACGTCGTGGTGGTGCACGGCCAGGTCGCCGAGGAGGAATCCGGCTGCCAGCCGCGCGGTCCACCGGGGCCGCTCGGCCCACTCGCGTGCCCGGTGGAGCAGTTCGGTACGCGACCGGGTCCGTTGCGCGGCCACGATCCGCGCGTTGGCGCGGTTCACGTTGCCGCCGGCCCTGAGGTAGTGGTCCAGGTGGTCGTCGATGCCGACGACGTGTGCCAGCACGTCGCGGGGCGCCCATCCGGCGCAGAGGGTGGGGCCGGAATCGAACACCTCCTCCTCCAACGACGCCACCGTGGCCAGGAACGCCAGTCGTTCCGTGCGCAGAGCCTGCACCGCCGAACCGGCCGCTCTCGTCATCGCTTCCTCCTACCTGTCGCGCGTGGTCGCCCGGTCGCGGGGCGGGGTTGTCCTGTCGGGTGACGGGTTGCGGGGCTCAGCGGCCAGGGAACTGGGTGCGGAGGAAGGCGTCGAAGACGCGGGCGCCGAGCAGTCGGCGGGTGTGGACCATGATCTTCGCGGCGGCGGTGACGACGTAGCGGGCGCGGGGACGGCGGGCGGTGGCGGCGTGGTCGATGGCTCGGGCGACGGCCTCGGGCGGTGCTGACATGGTGCGGTTGGCGTAGCCGCGCGCCATGGACTCGTCGACGGCCTTGTTGAGCGTGGCGTACGGGCCGCTGTGGACGGCGCTGCCGGCCAGGGTGCCGGCGGCGGTGTCGCCGAAGCCGGTGCGGATCAGGCCGGGCTCGATGAGGCTGACCTGCACGCCGAACGGGGCGGCTTCGAACCGCAGGGCGTCGGTGATGGCTTCCACGGCGTACTTGCTGGCGTGGTAGTAGCCACCGCCGGGGAAGACCAGCCGGCCGCCCATCGAGCCGACGTTGATGATCCGGCCACCGCCCTGCCGGCGCATCGCCGGCAGCACCAGCTGGCTGAGCCGGGCCAGCCCGAACACTTTGGTCTCGAACTGCGCCCGCACCCGGTCCAGGTCGGCCTCCTCGATCACCCCGTACTCGCCGTAGCCGGCGTTGTTGACCAGGACGTCGATCGCGCCGTGGGCGGCCTCGACGTGGGCCACGGCTCTGGTCATGGATTCCTCGTCGGTGACGTCCAGGGCCAGGGTGTGGCAGCCGGCGGCGGCGAGGTCGGCGATGGAGTCGATCCGGCGGGCGGTGGCGTAGACGGTGCAGCCGCGGGCGAGCAGGCGTTGGGCGGTGGCCCGGCCGATACCCGACGAGCAGCCGGTGATCAGTACGACGGTCATGACGGTCCTCCTGGGAGCGGGTGCCGGCGGCGCACCTCGGTCGGACAGGTCCCGCGTCCACCGAACCCGCCCCTCTGACGTGCTGACAATTCTTGCTATTAATGTCAGCGTGTCAACGTGGCAACCGTCACCCGCCCCGGAACTCCGCCACGGCGTCGAGGGCCCGGCCGGGGCCGGGCCCTCCTCCTGGCGGCTGGGTCACTCCTGCCACTGGTGGGCGACGTCGAGCACGATCCGGCTGTGCGTGCCCGGGCCTGCCAGCACGAACGTCCGGAACGGCAGCCGGGCCCGCACCCCGACCGCGAAGGTGGTGTAGCCCTCGAAGCTGCCGCCGAAGACCACGTCCCGCAGCGTCGGGTAGCGCAGCACGTTCGCGGCGTGCTCACCGACCCGGTAGGGGACGGTGGCGACGTGCCCGTCGTCGTACGCCGGGGCCTGCAGCGAGACCCGCAGCAGCGCGCCCCCGGCGGTGTACGGCGACAGCGCCAGCCCCTCGCCCTCGGTCCACGTCTCGCCGTAGGTGACCGTGTAGCCGTTCACCGGCCCGGCGAACTCGAACACCACCCGGTCGAAGCAGTCGTGCCGACCGGTACGCACGTTGATCAGCGGCGCGCTGCTGAGCGTGCCGGCCGACTTCTCCCCGCTGCCCCAGGTGATCCCGCAGTACGGCGATCCCGTCGCCGCGGCCCTGGTGGTCGCCGCCGTGCCGGTGCCCGCGCCGGCGACCAGCCCGCCGAGCACGACGACCAGCGCCATGAGTCCACTTCTGATCCTCATCGTCTCCTCCTGTGATCCCGCTTCGATGGCTTCCCCCGGCGTCGTCGCCGGTGACGTCGAGTTCACGGTGGGACGCGTCCACGGCAGCAGCTTCACCGTGGGGTAACTGGCGTGTAACAGCGGGCAGCGGGGCGAAATCCGGTTGCCGGGTGCGCGGGGCTCGGGGAAGGTGTTGCCCATGACGTTCTGACGGACCGCACCCGCTCCCCCGAGGCTCCCCGGCGCCGACGCGCGCCGTGCTGCCGTCCGTCCACATCCTGATCAGGAAGAGAACGTCGTTGTCCGAGCACCTCCCCCGGCAGGAGTCCCTGCCGCAGTCCACGCCGGCCGCGGGTACGGCCACGGTCACCGTGTTCGCCTCCACGCGGAGCTGGATCGAGTCCGATGCCGTCGCACAGTGCCATCAGGTGGCCGCCCTCGACGGCATGATTCACGTCGCCGCCATGCCGGACCTGCACCCCGGCAAGGGCGCCCCCATCGGCGCCGCCATGGCATCGACCGTGCTCTACCCATTCCTGGTGGGTTCCGACATCGGGTGCGGCATCTCCGTTTTCCCGATCAGGCTCCGGCGTGCCGTGCCCGAGCGGCTGGCCGCCCGGTTCCCCGACCTCGACCGCGCCCTGGACCCCGGGCAGGATGCCGACGACCCGGCCTGGGCGGTCGTGGCGGGCGACATCCCCGCCGGTCACGTCGAGGGGCTCGGGACGGTCGGCCGGGGTAACCACTTCGTCGAGCTGGCACGGGTCGGGTCCGTCTTCGAGCCGGAGGACGCGAGCCGCCTCGGCATCGCCGCCGGCGACCTCGTGCTCGTGGTCCACAGCGGTTCCCGAGGGCTGGGTGAGCGCATCCTGCGGGCGCACACCGAGGTGCACGGCGCGGGCCCCGCCCCTGACCCCGCCGGCTACCTGGCGCAGCACGACGACGCCGTGCGCTGGGGTTCGCTCAACCGGCGGCTGCTGGCCGCCCGGGTCGCCCACGCCCTGGGCGCCGAGCCCACCGAGCCGATCGTCGACCAGTGCCACAACCTCGTGGAGATCCGCGACGGGGTCTACCTGCACCGCAAGGGCGCGGCGCCGGGAGACGGCCGCGACGTGCTCATCGCCGGTACGCGAGGCACCGCCTCCTACCTCGTGGCCGCCCACGCCGGCCCGGCGGCGAACCACTCGGTGGCGCACGGCGCGGGCCGCAAGATGTCGCGCGCCGACGCCCTGCGCCGGGGCCGGGCCAAGCACACCGTCGAGGAGCTGCGCCGCACGCCGGTGGGGTCGCTGGTGGTGTGCGGCGACCGCCAGCTTCTCTTCGAGGAGGCACCCACCGCCTACAAACGCATCGAGCAGGTGATCGCCGACCTCGTCGACCACGAGCTGGCCACGCCCGTGGCCACCACGGTTCCCCTGGTCACCTACAAGACGCCCGACCTCGGGTCCCCGAGCCGACCGGACCGCCGCGACCACCGCCGCGCGCGAGGCCGGCAGTGAGCGTCCACCTGCTGCTGTCGGCCGGACGGGGCCCGCAGGAGTGTGCCTGGGCGCTGGCCCGGCTGCTGGGGCGGCTGGAATCCGACGCCGTCCGGCAGCATCTGGAGATCCATCGGATCCAGACCGTTCCCGGTGACCGGCCCGACACCTACCGATCGGTCCTGATCCGGATCGACGGAGCCGGCGCCGAGGAGTTCGCCGGTTCGTGGACCGGAACGCTGTGCCTGCAGGCCCCCAGCCCATACCGGTCCGGCGCCGGCCGGAAGAACTGGTACGTCATCGCCCGACCGTGCCGGGTGGACACCCCGCGTACGCCGTTCGTCGAAGCGGACGTCGACGTCGTCGCCTGCCGCACCGGCGGTCCCGGCGGCCAGCACCGGAACAAGGCCAGCACGGCGGTACGGGCCATCCACCGCCCCACGGGGATGGTCGTGGTGGTCGACACCGAGCGGCAGTTCAGCCTCAACCGCCGCATCGCCCTGCGGTTGCTGCGGGAGCGCATCGAGCAGGGCGACGAGGCGGCGGGGCGGGCCGTCACCGCCGCCCGCCGGCGTATCCACGACGAACTCGTCCGGGGCAACCCCACCCGAGTCGAACGGCTCGACCCGTCCGGGCCGGAGGCGCCTCCGCAGCGGCGACGGCGGTCCAGCCGGGTGCCCAGCCCGTCGCGGTAGCGACGTCCGACCGGCGCGGGCACCGGTCACGGCAGAAGCCGTGGCGAGGTACACGCCCACTGCACGAGGTCGGGGAACACCGGCACAGGCAGCGAGGCCGGGCCACCCCCGGACAGCGAGGAAGGCCGGACCGAGCGGTGCCCGCCGCGATGAGCGGCAGGCCGAGTTGCTCGGAACGGCCTTCCTCGATATCGGTCAGCGTCGAGGCGGGCTAGACCTCCGACCGGCCGCCCTCCGGATCGTGCCGGAGGGCGACGCAATCACTTGTTGCGCAGCGGCGCGAGGGCCCGGCTCCAGGCGACGACCTGGTCGAGGGTGGTGGTGAGGGCGTCGCGCTGGTGGTCGCCGGGCTTGAAGGTGCTGAAGTTCTCGAAGTCGGTGTACAGCGAGAGGGCGACCTGGGCGCGGACGTCGGCCATCTGCAGTTCGCCGGCGATGAGGCGCAGGTGCTCGACGGCGCGGGCGCCGCCGAGGCCGCCGTAGCTGACGAAGCCGACGGCCTTGTTGGTCCACTCGTTGAAGAGGAAGTCGATGGCGTTCTTCAGGGCCCCGGAGGTGGAGTGGTTGTACTCGGGGGTGACCATGATGAACCCGTCGAACGAGGCGATCTTGTTGGCCCAGGCGAGGGTGTGCGGCTGCTGGTACTGGCCCATGGACGGCGGGTACATCTCGTCGAGGTGCGGCAGCTTGTAGTCGAGCAGGTCGACGAGCTCGAACTCGGCGTCGCTGCGCTGCGCGGCGACCTCGTGCACCCACTGGGCGACGGCGGCGCCGTTGCGGCCCGGTCGGGTGCTGCCGATGATGATTCCGATCCTGGTCATCTGCGGTTCCTCTCGGTGGCGAACACCCGGACAGGTGTTCTTGCTTCGCGTCGCAACTATAGGTCGCCCGTTTTCTTCGTCAAGCAAGTACGCTTGGAGTCATGTCCGTCGTCACACCGCAGCCGACACCGGCCCCGGAAGGGGTCCAACCGCTCGATCCGGACGAAGAGGCCGTCGTCCGGTCCCTCAATCGCGTCATCTACGCCCTGCCCCGGGCGATCGACGCGGACATGGTCCGCGCCCAGCGTCTTCCCGCCATCGAGTACCTGACCCTGATGCACCTCTCCGAAGCACCCGACCGGCGGCTGCGGATGAGCGAACTCGCCAGCGCCTGCGAGATGTCGCTCAGCGGCATGAGCCGGGTGGTGCAGAAGCTGGAGAGCCAGGGGTACGTCCGGCGGGTCCGGTGCGAGGAGGACGCCCGGGGCTGGAACGCCGTCCTCACCGACGCGGGCTTCGCCCGTTTGACGGAGGCCTGGCCCGCCCACCTCGCCGCGGTGCGCCGGCACTTCCTCGACCACCTGGCGGGCCTGGACCTCAAGAAGCTCGCCGCCGCCCTGCAGAACGTCGCCACCTGAGCGAAGGGCGGGCCTCGACACCCTCGTGGTGCGCGACCCGCCCAGACCTTGCCCGGGACGGCCTCAGACGGCGGTGCCGAGCGAGCCGCTGATCGTCGGCCGCTGCGCGGCACCACCCTCGCCGGGCGCGGTCGCCCTGGTCACCGTGCCGGCGGCGGCGTCCACCGTGATGATCTCCCCGGTGCGGATCGCTCGGGTGGCGCCCGGGACGCAGATCACGGCGGGGATGCCGTACTCACGGGCGACGGTCGGACCGTGGGCCATGATCGCGCCGGTCTCGGTGACCAGCGCGGCTGCGGTCAGGAACAGGGGTGTCCAGCCCGGGTCGGTGGTGGGCGCGACCAGGATGTCGCCGGATTCGATGTGGGCGGTGGCGGGGTCGTGGACGACCCGGGCGGGTCCGGTCGCCCTGCCGGCGGCGGCTCCCACCCCGCGCAGCGCGCCGCTCGGGGCCGGTGCCGGCGCCAGGACGGCCTCGACGTCGGTGCCGTCGGAGAGTACGGCCACCGGGACGCTCGTGCGGCGCAGTTCCCGCTGGTGTACCGCGCGGCGGGCGGCGACGGTCGACCGGTGGTCGGCACCGTCGTGCACGGCGGTCTCCGCCTCGTCGAGGGTCAGGAACATGATGTCGTCGGGCTGCTCCAGCAGCTGCCGCTGCATCAACTCGGCGCCGATGAGCAGCATTTGCCGGCGCATCTCCCGCAACTGGTACAGGCCGGCGAACTTGCCGGCCTCCCGCAGCCCGGCCAGCATCCGGGCCCGGCGCAGGAGGAAGCCGGCGAGGCGACCGCGGACGGGCCGGCGGCGGCGTACCCGGGCCGCGAGCTGTTCCAGGGTGGCTTCGGCGGTCGCCGCAGCCCGGGCGAACCGGCGGTCGGGGGCCAGCTCCGGGTCGGTGACCCGCAGGTAGTTGGCGAGGGCGGCGAAGACCGGGGTCGGGTCCTCCGCCCAGCGCGGCACGCCGAGGTCCACCTCCGCGGCGCCGCGGTGGCCGTACTTGTCCAGGAAGGCCGCCAGGCCGAAGTCGGGCAGCGTTCCCCGCGCGTACGCCTCGGCGAGCTCCGACGGCGCGGTGGTGAGCAGCAGCTCCCGGTGCTCGCGGGCCTGTCGGCTCAACGCCCACAGCGCCAGGTCCATCTCGATGGTGACGTTGTGCGGCATCCCGCCCAGCACCGTGTTGATCTCGTCGGGGCCGGCCACTCCCCGCAACAGCACGGGCGGCAGCGCGGAGGCGAGCATGCCGGCGACGATCGGCCAGACGATCTCGTCGGAGCCGTCCGAGGTGTCCACGGCGCGCACGAACCGCAGCCGCTCGGCGGCGGTGTCCAGCCCGGCGGGAGCGGCCGAGTCGACCCTCAGTCGCTCGACCTCGTGGGCCAGGCGGATCCGGGCGGCCTCCGGGCGGGCCAGCGCCCGGACGACCCCGGTCACGGCACGCAGTCCGGTCCGCAGGCCGGGCCCCGTCCCAGCGCGGCGAGGGGTGGCACCGGGCTGCGGCGCGAATCGCGGATCGGCGAGGACGTGTTCCATCACGGCCTGGGCGCGCGGGCCGAAGTCCACCGCCATCAGTTTGACCAGTCGCTTACGGGCGGACGGGTGGCGCGCGAGGTCGGTCAGGTCGCCGTACAGCCGGCCGCCGATGTCGGTGATCTCCACGGTGAGGCCGATGGCAGCCAGCATCGCCGCCACCAGCGACTTCAAGGTGGACATGCCCATCGGGGTGACGGGTTGCAGCATGCCCTGCACGTGCCCGAAATCGAGGTAGACCCGGGGAGCCGGTCGCCCCGTCTCCGGCGGCAGCGGGAACAGGGTGGTGATGGGCCGCGACTGCAGCAGCCAGAGGACACCCTCCCGGTCGTACGCCCACTCGACGTCCTGCGGTCGCCCGAAGTGGTCCTGCAGCCGTCGGCCCGCGGCCCGCAGCTCGTCGAGCTGGGCAGCGGTCAGCAGCCCGGCGCCGGCGGCCGGCGATCCGTCGAGGACGTACCGGTCGACGCCGGCGCTGCCGTCCACGACGGCGGTGCCCAGTCCCGCGGCGGCCTCCACCATCATCTCGGTCCGGCAACCGGTGAGCGGGTTAGCGGTGAACAGCACCCCCACGACCACCGGGTCGATCATGCGCTGAACCACGACGGCCATGCGCACCGACCGCTGGTCGATCTGGTGCGCGGCGCGGTAGGCGACGACGCGGTCGTGGTGCAGCGAGTCCCAGCAGGCCCGGATCGCCGTCAGGAGGTCCGGGACTCCGGCGACGTCGAGGAACGTGTCCTGCTGGCCGGCGAAGCTGGCGTCCGGCAGGTCCTCCGCCGTCGCGCTGGAGCGCACCGCCACCCGGCCCGCGCCGAGCCGTTCGTACGCCTCGGCGACCTCGGACTCCGGGACCACCCCGAGCTCGTGAGCGGTGGTGGTGACGCAGAAGCCCTCCGGCACCCGCTCGCCCGACCGGGCCATCTCCCCCAGTCCGGCGGCCTTGCCGCCCACGAGGTCGGCCAGGTCGGCGGTCAACTCGGACAACGCGACTACGCGCACGCGAACCCCCACTCTTGACAATGCGTATGCATTGCAAAGTCAGGGTACGCCCATCGCAATGCGACTGCAATGCATCCCCGTGCTCAGCTCTGGTGGGTGAGCCGGCTGCGGTAGGTGCGCGGAGAACAGCCCATGGTCCGCTTGAAAGCCACGCTGAAGGCGCTCTCCGAGCCGTACCCGACGGACCGGGCGACGGTCGCGAGGGTCTCGCCACGGCGGATCCGCTCGGCTGCCAGCTCGACCCGCCAGTGGGTGAGGTACTCCAGCGGACCCTTGCCGACCACGTCCTTGAACCGGGCGGCCAGCGTGGACCGGGAGACGGCCGCGACTCGGGCCAGCTCCGCCACGGTCCAGGGGTGGGCGGGTCGGGCGTGCATCCCGCGCAGCGCGGCGGCGACCGTCGGGTCCGCCAGTCCGGCCAGCCAGCCAGCCGTCCGGCCCGGATCGCGCTCCAGATGCAGGCGCAGGATGCGGATCAGCATGACCAGTGCCAGGTGTTCGGCGACCAGCGTGCCCCCCATCGGCCGGCGCCGCAGTTCGACGTCAATCTCGCCCACCGCCCACCGCACCGTCGCGGCCTCCGGCGTCGAGGCGGACACGTGCAGGACCGGCGGCAGATCGTCGAGCAGCAGCTCGCGAGCCGGCCCGACGAAGTTGAACCCGCCGCCGATGAGGAACGCCTCGTCGCCCTCTCCAGCCCGGGCCACGCCGTCCCCGGCCGCCGCGAAGAGGAGATGCGACGGTTCGGCCGGCAGGTCCAGGTCGCTGGCGAGGGTGAACGGGTGCGGCCGGGTCAGCACGAAGCAGTCGCCCTCGCGAAGCCGGACCGGATCGGGCAGGCCGTCCACCCGGAGCCAGCAGTCGCCCCGGCGGACGGCGTTGAACTTCAGCCCGGTCGGCGGCGGAAAGGCGACCGCCCAGCGCCCACCGCCGGACATCCCGCACGACAGGTAACTCGACACCTGCAGCAGCGACAGCACGTCCTCCAACGGGTCCATCCCTGCCCCCTTGGACGCACACGAAAGAATGTAAGAGTTCAGACTATAGGCAGTCCACGCCGAGCGCTCGTAGCGTTGCCACCATGACCAGCACCAAGCGCGTGATCACCCCGTTCACCGCCCACGCCACCGCCGCCGAGATCCTCGACGGCGTCGACCTCATCGGACGCCGGATCATCGTCACCGGCGGTGCCTCCGGCATCGGCGCGGAAACGGTGCGTGCCCTCGCCGCAGCGGGGGCGGAGGTCACCGTCGCCACCCGTGAGCCCGCGCGGGCGGCGGGCCTGGTCGAGGAGTTCGCCGCGGCAGCCCCGGGCGCCGTCCGGGCCGCGGCGCTCGATCTGGCCGACCTGGACTCGGTCGACGCCTTCGTCGCCGGCTGGGAGGGCCCACTGCACGCCCTGATCGCCAACGCCGGGATCATGGCGGTGCCGCAGCGGCAGCTGACCCCCGAAGGTTGGGAACTCCAGCTCGCCACCAACTACCTGGGCCACTTCGCGCTCGCCCGCGGGCTGCGCGACAACCTCCGGGCCGCCGGGTCGGCCCGCGTCGTGGTGGTCAGCTCCGGCGCTCAACTGCGGGCCGGGGTCGACTTCGACGACCCCCAGTTCGCACGGCGCGCGTACGACCCGTGGACGGCGTACGGCCAGTCCAAGACCGCGGACGTCCTGCTCGCGGTCGGCATCGCCCGCCGGTGGGCCGGCGACGGGATCACCGCCAACGCCTTCACGCCGGGGTACGTCCACACCAACCTGCAACGCCACCTCGACGCCGACACCATGCGCGCCTTCGGGGCGATGGACGAGGCGGGCAACCTCGTCACGCCGTCGTACTACAAGAGCCCGGCGCAGGGCGCGGCGACCTCGGTGCTGCTCGCCGCGTCGCCGCTGGTCGAGGGCGTCACCGGCCGGTACTTCGAGGACAACCAGGAGGCGGAGGTCGTGCCGGGCGGCCCGGAGCCGGCCACCGGCGTGGCCGAGCACGCGGTCGACCCGGCCGCCGCCGACCGGCTCTGGGCGTACGCCGAACAGGTCCTCGACGCCCGGTGAGCAGCGCGGGTGTGGCCCGCCCCTCAGCTACCTGACAGGTCCACTCGCGGTGGCCGACGCCACCGCCTGTCCCCATCCGGAGGTTCTGATGTCACATGACACCGCTCAGGAGGCAACGGTCCGGGAAACGGTCCAGACCTTCTTCCAGCTGCTCGGCGCGGGCGATCCGGACCACATCGCGGACGTCTTCGCCGAAGAGATCGACTGGTACGTCCCGGGTGACGAGAGCCTGCCCTGGACCGGGCGCCGCACCCACCGCCGGGAGGTACCGGAGTACTTCAGGCTGCTGTGGCCCGCCCTCGTTGCCGGGGAGAGCGTCGTCGAGTTCGACAAGCTGCTCGTCGACGGCGACGACGCGGTGTGGCTGGGCCGTTTCACCCACACCGTGAGGGCGAACAACCGCACCTTCACCACGCCGGTGGCCTTCCACCTCACCGTGCAGAACAGCAAGATCGTCCGTCTGCACCTGTACGAGGACACCCACGTCGTCGCCCAGGCCGTCGCTGCCTGACACCTCAGCGCCGTGAACGGCGCCCGCCGTCGGGCCGGCCCGAGGCGGTACGCGCACCCCTGCCGCGTCTGCGCAGCGAGAGGGCGGGCATCGGTCCCCCGGACCGGTGCCCGCCCTTCAGTCACTCGACTCCGGATAATCAGCGGTAGTTGGCGCGGCCCGCCTCGGGGATGACCATGGTGGCCTCGTTGCTGGCTTCCGCACCCCGTCCGCCCAGCGGCTGGGCCGGCGGCATGGTGGCCATCGCCGCGTCGGCGTCCCGGCGACCCGCCTGGTAGGCGCGGGTGTGGGTGGCGATGGTCTGCGACTCCTCCTGGGCGCGGGTGAGCCAGTTCTCCCAGCGGCTCTGCATCGGGCGGACCAGACCACCGCCGACGCCGACGACGAGGATGCCACCGACGGTGGCGAGCACGGCGATCAGCACCGGGGTGGTGACGGCGGTGGCCACGCCGATCTGGTTGAGCGCGGCGATGATGCCCAGGCCCAGGATGAACACCGAGGCGATGGTGGCCAGGATGCGGCCGTAGGACAGGCCACCGAGTGCGCTGGAGATGAGGTCCTTGACGGCCTTGGCGATCGCGGCGGCGACGACCACGATGACGATGGCGACGAACGCCTTCGGCAGCCAGGCGACCACACCGCGGATCAGGTCGGAGATCGGGTTGGGACCCCAGATGCCGAAGGCCAGCTGCAGGGTGACCAGCAGGACCCCGTAGTAGGCGAGCTTGGCGACGATGTCGCTGGCGTCGTACTTCGACCGGGCCAGCGCGGTCTTGATGCCGCCCCGCTCGACGGCCTTGTCGAAGTGGACCCGCTCCAGGACCTTGTCCACGATCTTCAGTACGGCCTTGGCGATCAGCCAGCCCACCACGAGGATCGCCACGAAGGCGACCGCCTTGGGCAGGAACAGCATCACCGAGCGGAGCGCGTCACCCACCGCGTCACCAAAATTGTCTCTCATCGAATCGCCTTTCATGCCTATAGAAGCATTTCCAGGACCCGATGTACCCGCCCGCGTGACACTCAAAACCGCTCCGGCCGTGGACATCCTGCACGGAAATGCGGTGCCACCCCCGACGACAATTCCAGGGATGGCACCGCATTTCCGCCGGCACTCAGTTCAGGTCGCGGCGACCCTCGTCGGGCAGGTCGGCCTCGATGCGCTCCTTGCGTACCTCACCGCCGACGGTCTCGGTGTCGGTGACGGTCTCCTTGCCCAGGCGGACCCGCTCGACCGGCACGGCCTCCTTGTCGACCACGGGCCGCTCGGCGTGCAGCGTGACCTCGTGCTCCTCCTCGCTGATGGCCGGGCCGTCCATCGCCCTACCGACGTTGGCGTCGGTGATCGGCTCGCGCTCCAGCCGGACCTCCTCGCGCTGGACGGGCATGGTGACCTGCTGCTGCTCGGTCACCACGTACTTGCGCAGCCGCGCCTTGCCGGCCTGCTCCCGCTCGGTGCCGACGTGGAGCCGCTCCTCGGAGCGGGTCATGGCATCGTCGGTGTTCGGGCCGGACGTGTCGTGCCCGGCGCTGGCCTGGTAGGACGCGTCGGCGCCGGGGTAGCCGGCCGACCCGCGGTCCCGGTAGGACTCGTTCCAGCTCAGGCCGTAGTGCCGGTACCGGAATCCCAAACCAGACTTTGTGCACGCTTTTCGCTGGTCGGGACCGCCATTTCCCGGGGCATCGTCGAGGCGGATATCCAAAAGCGGCCAGGAATCGCTGCTGGTGCCGCGGAACCGTGCGGAGTCCCGTGGACGGGATCGGACAGGGAGCTTCTCGCGCGCTCGCCGACGGCGTTACCCGGTCACCGGCCCGCCTGGTTTACAGGCCGAGTCGGCTCGATTCCCCCGAGCCGGCGGTCGAGGACCGCCACGCCGAGAAGCACCGCGGTCGCCACCGCGCCCACGCCGACCAGCGGCAGCGCGTACGCGGTGACGCCGGCGACGAGCACCCCGAGCAGGCCGGCCAGCCGGGCCCAGGACACCCGCCGGTAGATCGCGGCCGACAGGGCCACCCGGCCGGCGAGGAAGAGCGCCGGACCCACGGTGACGAGGCCGACGGCGACAGCGGGTCCCTGGTCGGTGGGGTGCGTGATGAGGAATTCCGCGCCCACGGAGGCGGCCAGGACTCCTGCGATCATGAGCAGGTGCAGGTCGCCGGTGACCGCGCCGAATCGGGAGGGGTCGCGTTCGTTGATGGCGGTGCCCAGGTTTCGGCCCGCCGGCGTCACGTACAGCTGCCCGATCAGGACGGAAACGGCGAAGACCAGCAGGAACGCCGCGGAGTGTGCGGCGTTCATGGCGGTCGCGGTGTAGGCCAGGCCGGCGCCGAGCACCAGCTCGCCGAGCGCGATGATGAAGATCTGCTGGTACCGCTCGGTCACGTGCTCACCCCGTAGCTTCAGGTCCTCGGGGCGGGTGCGCCCGAGCCACGGGGTGGGCCACCCGATGTGCGGCCCCACGTAGTCCAGTGCCAGGGCCACCGCCCAGACCGGCACCCGCCCGGCCGGCCAGAACGCGCCGATCAGCCACAGGACCCCCGTCGCGCTGATCCAGACGAACACCCTGAGGGTGCGCCGGCGCAACCGGTGCCCCCGCAGCAGGAACAGGTTGATGCTGCCGCGACCCACGTTGATCGCGACATAGGCGCCGGCGAAGAGGACGGCTTTATGCGCGTACACGTGCGGCACCGCGACGCTCATCAGCGTCACGCCGAGCGTGGTGGCCACCAACAGCGCCTGTACCCAGCGGTTGGCGCGGGCGTACCAGTCGGCGTACCACGCGGTCACGACCCAGACCCACCAGAGGGCCAACAGCAGGAGAGCGGTCCGCGCCGCCCCGGCGGGGCTCGCGTCGGCCAGGAAGGCGACGGACAACTGCCGCAGGGCGAAGACGAACGCCAGGTCGAAGAAGAGTTCCAGGAAGGACGCCTTCGGCGGTTCGTCGCCTCGGCGCAGCAACGCCGGCCTGCCGGACATCGCACTCCTCCCGCGCCTGCTGATTTCATACCACCCGGCACTGCGCGGCGGGCCGGATCCGGACAGATCGGGCGGCACGGGTGGGTGACCGGCGGCAGCGCGGTCGCCTCCGAGAGGACCACCGGAGCGGGATGAGGTCGGCTTTCCGGCTCACGCGCCCTGACGCGTGGCTACGCTGAGCACGACATCGCGAGGAGCATTGGCGGTACCGGGGCCACCGCTCGCGCCGCCGCCAGGGCGCGACCGCTGCCCTGCGGGTACGGCCCGCGCCGCTCTCGATCGCCATGCGTCGCCCACACCGGGCAGGTCCATGAACCCAGCGGACTGGGGAGTCTCATGTCGACGCCAACCGTCGTACGCCCGTTCCGGATCGTCGTCCCGGGCGCCACCGCGCAGCGGAGCGCGGACCCGACGGCCTCCAGGTCGCCGCTGTGACCGCGGTGGCGATGCGGCTCCCGACCTTCGCCGGCCAGCGGTGGGTGAACTCACCGCCACTGACCCCGGACGCGCTGCACGGCCGGGTGGTCCTGATCGACGTCTGGGAGTACACCTGCATCAACTGGATCCGCACCGCGCCCTACGTCAAGGCATGGCACCGCGACTACGCCGACCTGGGCCTGACCGTCATCGGCGTGCACGCGCCCGAGTTCGAGTTCGGCAGGCACGCCGAGAACATCGACCGGGCGATCCGCGACCACGGCCTCACCCATCCCATCGCGATCGACAACGAGTTCAGGTTCTGGCGTGCCCTCGGCAACGACGCCTGGCCCGCGAAGTACCTCTTCGGCGCGGACGGCAGACTCGTCGACCGGTGGCTCGGCGAGGGCAGCTACGAGCGGGTCGAGTCGGAGATCCGGCGGCTTCTCGAGATCAGGGCGCCCGGCACCAGGCTCCCGCCGGTCAGCCAGGAGGCGATGGCCTTCGCCCGGAGCGGGATGCCCTCGTACGTCGGCGTCACGCCTGAGACGTACCTCGGCGCCGCGCGCAGCCTGCCCGGCACGTTCGCCCTGAGCGGCGACTGGGCCAGCAGCAAGGAGTACGTCGAACTCGCCGGCGGCATCGGCGAGCTGGCCCTGCCCTTCAACGCCGGCGAGGTGAACCTCGTCGTCGACCCCGGCCCCGCCGGGCAGGCCGCGGTCCGGGTGCTCCTCGACGGAGAGCCGATCGGCGACGAGCGCGGCGCAGACGTCGACCCGGACGCGGTCGCGCACATCGACCGGGCGGCCATGATCCGGCTCGTCGCCGGCGCGTCCCGGGACGAGCACCTGCTGACCCTCGTCGCCGACCGGCCCGGCCTCCGCGCGTACGCCTTCACCTTCGGCCCCTAGACACCCTCCGCCTCGGTGCCGGACCGCCGCTCGCAGCCGACCTAGGGAGCACGTTTGATGAGTACCGCCGATTCGAGGCGTCTCTCGCCGAAGGTCTCCCTGCTTCTGCTCGCCTCGATCCTCGTGTGCTTCGTGGCCGCATCGGCCGCGCCGACCCCGCTCTACGAGATCTACCAGGCCCGCTGGTGCTTCTCGCCGATCTCCACCACGGTGGTGTTCGCCGTCTACGCCGTGGCGGTGCTGGCGTCCCTGCTCACCTTCGGCAAGCTCTCCGACCACGTCGGGCGGCGGCCGGTGGTGCTCGTGGCGATCGCCGTCCAGGCGGTCTCGCTGGTCATCTTCATCGTCGCCAACGGGGTACCCGCGCTGGTGGTCGCCCGCATCGTGCAGGGGCTTTCGGCCGGCGCCGCCATCGGCGCGGTCGGGGCCGCCATGCTCGACATCAACCGCGCCCGCGGCGCGCTCGCGAACGCTCTCGGCCCCGGCATCGGGACCGGTACCGGTGCCCTGCTCTCGGCGCTGCTCGTCCAGTTCCTGCCCGCGCCGACGCGACTGGTGTACGTCGTCCTGCTCGTCATCCTGCTGCTCCAGGGCGTCGGGGTCGTGCTGATGCCGGAAACGGTCACGCCCATGAAGGGGGCGCTGCAGAGCCTGCGGCCGGAGATCACCCTGCCCCGCGCCGTGCGCGGGCCGGTACTGGCCGTCGCTCCGGTGGTCTTCGCCGTCTGGGCGCTGGCCGGCTTCTTCAGCGCGCTCGGCCCGGCGCTCGTGCGCGCCCTCATGGAGATGTCGATCGTGGTCGGCGGTCTGGTCGTCTTCGTCTTCGCCGGCTTCGGGACCATCGCCATCCTCCTGCTGCGCAACGCCGCCGCACGGACCGTGATGCTCACCGGCATCACCGCGCTCATCCTGGGCATGATCGTCACGCTGGTGTCGGTTACCACCGAGTCCATCGCCGGTCTCTTCGTCGGCCTCGCGCTCGGGGGCATCGGCTTCGGTGGCGGATTCCAGGGCAGCATCAAGACGGTCATGCCGCTGGCCGAGGCGCACGAACGCGCCAGCGTGCTCTCCCTGATCTACATCGTCTGCTACGTCGGCTTCGGCCTGCCCACGGTCATCGCCGGCTTCCTCGTGGTCTACGGCGGCGGCCTGCGCCGGACCGCCAACGAGCTCGCCGTCGCCGTCATCCTTTTCGCCCTGGTCGCCCTGCTCGGGCTGCGCAGGGCCGGCCGGACGTCACCCGCCTGACCAGACCGTGCCGGCACTGCGCGAGGCGGGGCGCCTGATCACCGGCGGCCGAGCTCCGCTTCGAGGCGCTGGATGAGCGTCTTGCGCGCCTTGCCCTCGCGCTCGCGTTTCAGGGCGGTCTTGAGCTGCCCGGTGTCGAGGCCGCGGACGAGCTTGGCCGCCTCGGTGACCGGCAGCTCCGACAGCCGGCCGACCGTGGTGGCGTCCCTACGGGCCTGCTTGGCCGACCCGGTGTTGGCCACGTACTGCTTGCCGGATCGAGACGCTGCGCGCTTCTTGTCGTCGGTCGCCCGCTTCTCGCCCTCGGAGAGCTCCTCCCAGGCCCGCTTGGGCAGGTATCGACTGGTGGTGCCGTCGCGACGCGCGCGGGTGTCGCCCTCCTTGGTCTGCCACTTCTCCTCGCCCCAGCGCTGCAGGGACTTCTGCCGCTCGTCCTTGGGACCCTGGAAGCCGCCGCCGCGCTTCTTGTACTCCTGGGTGAGCAGCTGCGACTTACGCGCCGACCACTGCCCCTGCCTGCCGCCCTTGTCGGAAGCCTTGATTTCTTCCTTGAGCTGCTCCCTGAGTTCGGGCTTCGTGTATCGCGCCATGGCTGGCAGCTACCCGGGCCTGCACCGGCTATGCCTCCCGGCCCCTCGACCCCGTCGATGCGGGCGCACGTGGGTGCGGCTCACCGGCGACGACCGACGCGCGCACGGCCGTCGAGGTCACTGCTCCCTTCGGGCGGAACCCCAACGGTCGAGTTCGTCCCGGACGGCGGCGGCACCGGCCGGCACCACCTGGCTCGCGGTGGCGGAGACGGCGTCCTGCATCTCGTCGGCCAGCCAGGCCGAGCCGCCGCCGGCCGCCCGCAACTGCTGCAGGCCCGCGCGGCCCAGCACCACGGCGGCGGCGAGGTAGCCCGCGGTGAGTCCCGCGGTGGCCAACCGGCGGGGCAGGAAACCCTCCAGCACGCGCAGCGCGGTCGCCGAGGCGGCCCCGGCACCCAGGACGAGACACCCCCCGGCGGTGGCGAGCAGTGCCAGGCCGGCACCCGCCGGACGGGCCGACCTCAGCAGGTGGGCGCGTACCTGCCGGATCTCCTCCCGCACCACCTCGGCCACCTCGGCAGCCAGGCGCTCGGTCGGACCGACCACTGCTGCGGATGCTCTGGACCGTTCCGCCGCCGCGTCACCCATGGGTCCCCCTCCTCGGCCGTTGCGGGCAGCCGCTTACCCACGAACGTCACCGGCATACCTGTCCGCTGCTGTTCCGGGCACGACCACGACGAAGCCGTCGACGTGGCTGCCGGGGATCCATCGGTGCCCGCAGGCGTGGGAGGGCCGATTCGGCACACGGGGGCGATGCCGGCCCGCACTCGGCCAGGATCGGCGACCCGTTCGGTCCGCCGTAACCGTGGCGTTCGCGGCACCCGAGGTGGTCGCCTTCCGCGTCGTCGAGGTTTCCGTCGACAAGGAATAGACGAACGTGCAAACGACCCCCCCGAATGCATCGACAGCCGACACGATCCGGGGATCCCGTCGAAGATCATCAGTGCCATGATGTGGAACAGCTCCAGCTATCGAGAGATGTACACGTGTCACATGAATGACTGTTCACGGGGGCGGGCCCGAGTACGTTCCGAGCTGCGGGATCAACCCGCCGGCCGGTCGTGCCACCACATTCCGGCACCGTACCCGCGGTCGTGATCCACCACGCCGGGCCGATGCCGGCTCGACGGTGGCCATCGACGGATTTCGGGCTTTTGGACTACGAGCAACCGGTGGAGCGGGCCGGCACGTCGGCGGCGCCGCTCCGGTCGGTGTGGGCGCAGAGGAGGCGGACGCGATGACCGACGTCCTGAGGTCCCGGCAGACGACGCCCGTCGCGTCGCGCCGGGTCGACCCCGACGACGTCGGCCCGGCCACGGCCTCGTACGCGCAACGCCAGATGTGGCACCTGAGCCGCCTCGACCCTGAGTCGGCCACCTACCTGGTGCCGCTGGCGTACCGGCTCCGGGGGCCGCTGGACGTGGCGGCGCTGTCGGCGGCGCTCGACGATCTGGTGGCCCGGCACGCCGCCCTGCGCACCACTCTCGCGCCGGCGGCGGACGCCCCGGCCGGGCCGGCAGGTGTGGACGCGGCGTCGGACGGTGCGGCGCAGCACCTGGTCCAGGTCGTCCACCAGCCGCGCCCGGGGCTCCTGCGGACGCACGACCTGAGCG
The DNA here is from genome assembly GCF_036906795.1 of Micromonospora sp. CPCC 205739. Classification (NCBI taxonomy): domain Bacteria; kingdom Bacillati; phylum Actinomycetota; class Actinomycetes; order Micromonosporales; family Micromonosporaceae; genus Micromonospora; species Micromonospora sp. CPCC 205739. Next base: position 106,848 of record NZ_JBAKHS010000014.1, read on the forward strand.
GGCTGCCCACCTGGCAACGCGACCAGGAGCTGCAGGCCCGGATCCACGCCGAGGGGCGTACCCCGATCGACCTGGAACGCGGACCGGTGCTGCGGGCCAACCTGCTGCGCTGCGCGCCGGAGGAGCACGTGCTCCTGCTGACCATGCACCACGTCGCCGTCGACGAGTGGTCGCTGGGCATCCTGCACGACGAGTGGGAACGGCTCTACGCCGCACACCGGGCGGGGCGCCCCGCGGAGCTTCCCCCGGTCGGCGTCGACTGCCGCGACCACGCGGCGTGGCAGCACGACTGGCTCACCGGTGCGGAGGCGGCCGCCCAGCGCGAATACTGGCGCCGGCAGCTCGCCGACGCGCCCGCCCTGCTCGACCTGCCCACCCGCGGGCCCCGGCCCGCCGTACCGTCCGGTGCCGGGTCCACCCTGTCGGTGCCGCTGGACGTGTCCGCGCAGGCGCTGACGGCGCTGTGCCAACGGACGCGGGTCTCCCCGTACATGGTCCTGCTCGCCGCTGTCCAGGTGCTGCTGGCGCGCTGGACGGGGCAGCGCGACATCGTGCTGGGCACGCCGGTGGCGAACCGGCAGCGGGCCGAGACGCAGCAGCTCGTCGGGCTGCTGCTGAACACCGTCGCGATCCGGGCCCGACTGGACGACAACCCGTCGTTCGAGACGCTGCTCGGGCGGGTCCGCACCGCCGTACTCGACGCCCTCGGCAACGAGGAGCTGCCCTTCGGCACGCTGGTCGAGGCGCTGCGCCCGGCCCGCCGGCCCGGCGTCACCCCGCTGTTCCAGGTCATGTTCGTGTACGGCCGGGAGGCGTCGCCCCCGCGCCTCGACGGCCTCGGCGTCACCCCGATCGAGGTACCGACCGACACCGCCAAGTTCGACCTCACCGTCTCGGTACGGGAGAACGCCGACGGCCTGCGGACCGTGCTGGAGTACCGCACCGACCTGTTCGACGACGACGCGATGCTCCGCCTCGCCGGACACTTCCAGACGCTGCTGCGGTCGCTGGTCGCCGACCCGGGCGCGCCGGTCGGCTCGGCCACGATGCTCACCCCCGACGAGTACCGGCGACTCGTCGTCGAGGCGAACCGCACCGCCACCCCCGCCGAACCGGACGACCTGGTCCACGTGCTGATCGAGCGGCAGGCACAGCGGACCCCGGCCGGCGTGGCGGTGACCGACGGCGAGACCGCGCTGAGCTACCAGGAGCTGCACACCCGCGCCGAGGCGCTGGCAGAGACGCTGCGCAGCCGGGGCGTCGGCATCGGCAGCCTGGTGGGGGTGCTGCTGCCGCGTGCGACCCCGTTCGCCGTGGCGGTCCTCGCCGTGCTGAAGACCGGCGCGGCCTACGTACCCATGGATCCGTCCCACCCGCCCGCGCGGCTGCGGTACCTGGTCGACGACACGGCCGCTGCGGTCGTCCTCACCTGCCCCGCGCTGGCGCACCTGGTGCCCGACGACACGGCGCTGCTGGTGCCGGACACGGCGGTCCCGGCGGTGACGGCGGCCGAGCCCGGTCGTGGCGCCAACGGCTCGGGGCCGAAGCGCCGGCCGCGCCGCCGGCCGACGCCGACGGCGGAGGACCTGGCGTACGTCATCTACACCTCCGGGTCCACGGGCCGCCCCAAGGGCGTCATGGTCACCCACCGCGGGGTGTGCAACTACGTGCGCTGGGCGGCCCAGGCCTACCGGTTGCAGCCCGGGGACATCGTCCCGCTGCACTCGTCGATCGGGTTCGACCTGACCGTCACGAGCCTGCTGGTCCCGCTGACCAGCGGGGCCACCGTGCGGATGATCGGCGAACACCTCGGCCCCGAGGCGCTCGGCGAGGCGCTGCGCGACCAGCGGCCCGCGTTCGGGCTGGTCAAGATCACCCCGGCCCAGCTCGACCTCGTCAACCACCAGCTCCGCCCCGCCGAGATGGCCGACCGCACCCGGTGCTTCGTCATCGGCGGCGAGAACCTGCGCGCCGACCAGGTGGCACCGTGGCGAGCCCACGCGCCCGCGACCGCGCTGGTCAACGAGTACGGCCCGACGGAGACCGTGGTCGGCTGCGCCGCGTACGAGGTCGACCCGGCCACTCCGGCCGACGGCTCCGTCCCGATCGGCCGGCCGATCGCGAACACCGAGCTGTACGTGCTCGACGGGTGGCTGAACCCGGTGCCGGCGGGTGTGGTCGGCGAGCTGTACGTCGGCGGGGCCGGCGTGGCGCGCGGGTACCTGCACCAGCCGGGGTTGACCGCCGAGCGGTTCGTGCCGCACCCGTTCTCGTCCGTCCCCGGTGCCCGGCTGTACCGCACCGGCGACCTCGTGCGGCTGCGCCCCGACGGGAACCTCGAGTACCTGGGCCGCACCGACAACCAGGTCAAGCTGCGCGGCTTCCGGGTGGAGTGCGGCGAGATCGAGGCGGCCGTCCGACGGAACCTGCCGGACAGCGACGTGACGGTGCAGCTACGCCGGGACGACCCCGACGACCCGCAGCTCGTCGCGTACGTGGCGGGCGGGGCGGAGCCCGACCGGGACGGCTCGGCCCTCCGCACCGCCCTCGCCGCCGAGCTGCCGTCCTACCTGGTTCCCGCGGCGTTCGTCTTCCTGGACGCGCTGCCGCTGACCGGCAACGGGAAGGTCGACGCCGCGGCGCTGCCCGCGCCCGGCCGCGCACCCGACGTGCCACGGCAGCGGTCCGAGCAGGTTCCGCCGGCGCCCGACCTGCCGGTGGCCGCGCCCGCCGGCCTCGGCCCGGCGCAGTGGGACTCCGCCCGGGTACGCCTCGAACGGCTGGTCCTGGACGTGTGGCGCGACGTGCTCGGCGTCGCGCAGGTCGGGGTGCAGGACAACTTCTTCGACCTCGGCGGCCACTCGATGCGCCTGCTGACCGTCCTCGAACGGCTGCGCGCAGAACTCGGCGACGTCGTCACGGTCACCGACCTGTTCCGCAACCCCACGGTCGAGTCCCTGACGGCGTTCCTGACCGCCGCCACCACCGGGACGGCGATCGCCCCGGCCGCCCCGCGCCCCGCCGCGCCGGCCCGCGTCGCCCGGCCCGGCGCGAGCGACGACACCGGCCAGCCCAGCGGCCTGATCGCCGTCGTCGGCATGGCCGGCCGCTTCCCCGGGGCGGCGACGGTCGACGAGTACTGGCACAACATCCGCGCCGGGGTGGAGTCGGTCCGGGAGTTCACCGTCGAGGAGATGCTGGCCGACGGGGCGGACCCGGCCCGGCTCGACGACCCGGCGTACGTCCGGGCGGGCACCTGGCTGCCCGGGATCGACGAGTTCGACGCGGCCTTCTTCGGCATCACGCCCCGCGAGGCGCAGACCCTGGACCCGCAGCACCGGCTCCTGCTGGAGTGCGCCTGGCACGCGCTGGAGCACGCCGGCTACGACCCGTCCGGCCAGACCGGACGGATCGGCCTGTTCGCCGGGTCGGGTCGCAGCACCTACCTGCTCGACCACCTGAGCAGCCATCCGGAGCTGACGAGCGCCATCGGCGAGCACCAGTTGTCCATCAGCAACGACAAGGACTTCCTGCTCAGCCGGGTCGCCTACAAGCTCGACCTGACCGGCCCGGCCGTCACCGTCGCCACGGCCTGTTCGACCTCGCTGGTGGCCGTGCACCTCGGCCGGCAGAGCCTGCTGACCGGCGAGTCCGACCTGGTCCTGGCCGGCGGGGTCAGCGTCTTCCCCGCCCAGCGGCGCGGTTACCTCTACCACGACGGTGGGATCTACTCCCCCGACGGGCACTGCCGCCCGTTCAGCGCCGACGCCCGTGGCAGCATCGAGTCCAGCGGGGTCGGCGTCGTCGCCCTGAAGCGGCTGGAGGACGCGGTCGCCGACGGCGACACGGTCTACGCCGTGATCCGCGGCTCGGCCATCAACAACGACGGGGCCCGCCGCACGGGGTACACCGCGCCGGGCGTCGACGGGCAGGTCGAGGTGATCAGCAGCGCGCTGGCCGCGGCCGGCGTGGACCCCCGTTCGGTGAGCTACGTGGAGGCGCACGGGACGGGCACGAGCCTCGGCGACCCCATCGAGGTGACCGCGCTGACCGAGGCGTTCCGCCGCGGCACCGACGAGCGGGGCTTCTGCGCCCTCGGCTCGGTCAAGGCCAACATCGGGCACGCCGACGCCGCGGCCGGGGTGGCCGGGCTGATCAAAACGATCATGGCGCTGTGGAGCCGTACGCTGCCTCCCACGATCAACGTCAGCCGGCCCAACCCGGCGATCGACTTCGCGGGCAGCCCGTTCTACCTCAACGACACCGCCCGCCCATGGCCCGCCGACGGGCCTCGCCGGGCGGGGATCAGCTCGTTCGGCATCGGCGGCACCAACGCCCACGTCGTGCTGGAGGAGCCGCCGGCCACGACCGCCACGCCACCCACCGCGCCGGCCACGGGGCCGCAGCTGCTGGTCGTGTCGGCCCGTACCGTCGAGTCGCTGGAGCGGCAGACCCGCCAGGTCCGCGCCTGGCTCGACGCGCATCCCGAGGTGGACCTCTCCGAAGTCGCGGCCAACCTGGGCCGGCGCCAGTCGATGACCCACCGGCGCTTCCTCGTCGCGGCGGACCGCGCCGACGCGCTGGCCGCCCTCGACTCGCCGCAGCGGCAGTTCAGTGGGACCGAGCCCGGCGGCCGGCGTCCGCTGGTGTTCGCCTTCCCGGGGCACGGCGCGCAGCACGTGGCGATGGGCGCCGGGCTGTACCGCGCGGAGCCGACCTACCGGGCCGTGGTGGACGAGTGCGCCGAGCTGGTCCGCGACGACCTGGGGCTCGACCTGCGTACCCTGCTCTGCCCGACGGCCGACGGCCACGCCGAGGCCGAGCGGCTGCTCGCGCAGCCCCGGCTGGTCCAGCCCGCGCTCTTCGTCACCGAGTACGCGCTGGCCCGGTCGCTGCTCGCCCGGGGCGTGACCCCGGACCTGATGGTGGGGCACAGCCTCGGCGAGTACGTCGCCGCGTGCCTCGCCGGCGTCTTCTCCCTGGCCGACGCGTTGCGCCTGGTCTGCGCCCGGGGTGAGCTGGTCGGGCGGACCCCGGCCGGGGCGATGCTCGCGGTGAGCCTGCCCGAGCCGGCGGTGGCCGGGCTGCTGGGCGAGGGGCTGTCGGTGGCGGCCGTGAACGCCCCCGAGCTGTGCGTGCTCTCCGGCGCGCCGGAGGCGATCGAGGAGCTTCGCGGGCGGCTGACCCGCGACGGGGTGCAGTGCCGGCCGCTGCGGGTCACCCGTGGCTACCACTCGTCCCTGCTCGATCCGGTGCTCGACGAGTTCGCCGAGCACGCCCGCCGGGTCACCTACTCCGAACCCGAGCGGCCCTACCTGGCCAACCTGACCGGCGGCCCCGTCACCCCCGGGCAGGTCACCGATCCGGGGTACTGGGTGCGGCACATGCGCCAGCCGGTGCGGTTCGCCGAGTCGGCAGCGCTCCTCGCCGAGCAGGACGTGGTCCTCGCGGAGCTGGGCCCCGGGCACGCCCTCGGCGGCCTGGTGCGGTTGGCCGGTCTGCGGCCCGGTCAGGCGGTGGCGGCGATGCGGCATCCGCGCGCCGACGTCAACGATCTCAGCACGCTGCTCGACGCGGTCGGCCGGCTGTGGCTCTCCGGCGTACCGGTCGACTGGCACCGGTTCCACGGCGGCCCGCGCCGCCGCCTGGCGCTGCCCGGCTACCCCTTCGAGCGGCGCCGGTACTGGGTGGACGCGGCACCGCGTACCGGCGTGGCGGACCCCGCCCCACCGACGGCTTCCCCGGCCGCCCCGGACGCGCCCGAACCCGCCGACACCGGCAACCGGCCGCCCCTCAGCACGGCCTACGTCGCCCCGAGCACCCCGGAGCAGCGGTGCGTGGCGGAGATCTGGACGGAGCTGCTCGGCATCCGGCCGATCGGGGCGCTCGACAACGTCTTCGAGCTGGGCGCGCATTCGCTGCTCGCCACCCAGTTCGTGGTGCGGTTGCGGGCCCGGCTCGGCGTGGCGCTGCCGCTCGAGGCGGTCTTCGCGCAGCCCACCGTCGCCGGGATCGCGGCGGCGTTGCCGGCCACCGGCACCGTCCCCGCCGCCCCGGCCGCCGCCGAACGCCCCACCCCCGCGCCGGCCGAGCCGACCATCCCCCGCGCCGACGCCGACGCCGGACCGGCGCCGCTCTCCTCCGGGCAGCACCGGCTCTGGTTCCTCGACCAGGCGTACCACCAGGACGCCTACACCGTCGGCACGGCGCTGCTGCTCGACGGCGCCCTCGACGTCGAGGCGCTGCGCGGGGCGCTGGCCGAGCTGGTCCGGCGGCACGAGTCGCTGCGTACCGTCTTCCCGACCGGACCCGACGGCGACCCGGTGCAGGAGGTGCGGCCGCCGGGTCCGGTCGAGCTGTCGATCGTGTCGGCGCCGCCGGACGCCGACGGCACGGACGCGCCGGGGCGGCGCACCATCGTGGAGTCGGCGGTCGCCGAGGCGGTGCCGCCGTGGGTCCACGAGGCCCTGGCCGCCGACGTCCGCCGCCCGTTCGACCTGGCCCGCGGGCCGCTGTTCCGGGCCGTGCTGCTCCGGGTCGCCGACGACCGGCACGTGCTGTCGCTGACCATGCACCACACCGTCTCCGACGGCTGGTCCCTCGGCGTCATCGCGGGCGAGGTGGCCACGCTCTACGACGCCGTCCGCAACGGCCGCCCGTCCCCGCTGCCGGAACTGGCCGTCCAGTACGGGGACTACGCGCGCTGGCAGCGCAGCCGGTTGGCGGACACCGACAGCGACGACATGCGGTACTGGCGCCGGCAGCTCGACGGGGTGGCGAGTGCCCTGGAGGTGCCCACCGACCGGCCCCGGCCGCCGGTGCAGACGTTCGAGGGCGCGGTCCGCACCCGCGTCCTGTCCCGGCAGGCCGCCGACGAGCTGCGCCACTTCAGCCAGGCCCGGGGCGCCACCCTGGCGATGACGGTGCTGGCCGCGCTGAAGGCCCTGCTCTGGCGCTACACCGGCCAGCGCGACATCTGCGTCGGTACGCCGGTCGCCGGACGGGTCCGCGCCGAGCTGGAACCGATGGTCGGCTTCTTCGTCAACATGCTGCCGTTGCGGACGGTGATCGACGGCGACTGGACCTTCGAGGAGCTGCTCGGGCAGGTACGCCACACCGCGCTGGGGGCGTACGACCACCAGGAGGTGCCGTTCGAGCGGCTGGTGGACCTGGTCGACGCGCCCCGCGATCTCAGCCGCAACCCCCTGTTCCAGGTGATGTTCAACCTGCTCAACGTCCCCGACCGGGGGGAGCTGGGAACGGCCGGGCTGCGGATGGTCCCGTTCGCCGTCGAGCCGGGCATCGCCCAGCAGGACCTGGCCCTGTACGCGTACGAGGTGGACGAGGGGCTGCGGTTCCGACTGGAGTACAACACCGACCTGTTCGACGCGGCGACCGCCGAGCGGATGATGGGGCACCTGGAGACGCTGCTCGCCGCCGCCGTCGCCGACCCCGGCGTCCGGCTGGCGGACGTGGCCGTCCTGACCCCCGCCGAGCTGACCCGGGTCGCCGAGTGGAACGACACGGCCACCGCACTCGACTGGGCCACCCCGGCCGGACGGGTGCCGACCCTCGTCGAGCTGATCGAGCGCCAGGTGGCGGCGCACCCGGACCGGCCCGCGGTGACCTTCGGGGCGAGCACGCTCCGCTACGCCGAGCTCAACGCCCGGGCCAACCGGCTCGCACACCGGCTGCGCCGCGCCGGCGTCGGCGCGGGCGTCCCGGTCGCCGTCTGCCTGCACCGCTCGGCGGAGCTGCCGGTCACGCTGCTCGGCGTGCTGAAGGCGGGCGGCGCGTACGTCCCGGTGGACCCCGACTACCCGGTCGAGCGGCAGCGGTACGTGCTGACGCACAGCGGCGCCCCGGTCCTGGTCACCGAGGCGGGCCTCGCCGACCGGTTCGCCGGGTACGCCGGCGAGGTGGTGCACGGCGGCGAGGCGCCGTACTCCGAGCCGGACACCGACCCCGAGCCGCTGGCCGGGCCGGACGACCTCGCGTACGTGATCTACACGTCCGGGTCGACCGGGCGACCCAAGGGCGTCCGGGTGAGCCACGGCGCCGTCGTGAACACCCTGGCCACCATGCGCGACCGGCCGGGTCTGACCAGCGACGGCACCATGCTGGCGATGGCGAGCTTCGCCTTCGACATGTCCGTACCGGAGCTCTTCCTGCCCCTCGTGGTCGGCGCCCGGATGCTGCTGGTGGGGCGCGACGTCGCCTACGACGCGCCGCGGCTGGCCGACCTGCTCGTCGCGGAACGGGTCACCCTGGCCCAGGGCACCCCGGCGACCTGGCGGCTGCTGATCGAGTCCGGCTGGACCGGGGCGCCCGGCCTGACCGCGGTGTGCGGCGGGGAGGCGGTGTCCGCGCCGCTGGCCCGGCAGTTGGCCGAGCGGGTCGACGCGTTGTGGAACCTGTACGGCCCGACCGAGGCGGCCGTCTGGTCCACGATGGAACGCCTCGAACCCGGCTTCACGCACCTGAGCATCGGCCGTCCGATCGGCAACATGCGCGTCCACGTGCTCGACGCGCAGCTCTCCCCCGTCCCCGTGGGCGTGGTGGGTGAGCTCTACCTCGGCGGGGCGGGACTGGCGCGCGACTACCTCGGCGACCCGGTGCTCACCGCGCAGCGGTTCGTGCCGGACCCGAACGGCGGTGGCCGGCTGTACCGCACCGGAGACCTGGGCCGGTGGCTGGCCGACGGCCGCATCGAGTTCGTCGGCCGCAGCGACTCGCAGGTGAAGGTGCGCGGGTTCCGCATCGAACTCGGCGAGATCGAGGCGGTGTTGCGCCGCCACCCGGCGGTCCGCGACGCCGCCGTGGTGGTCCGCGAGGATGCGGGCGAGAAGACGATCGTGGCGTACCTGACGCTGACCACCGGCGCGGAGACCGGCGGCGACCCGGATGCGGCGCAGGGGACGGACGTCACGGCCGACTTCGACGCCGACCCGGCGCCGTGGCGGGCCTTCGCCCGCACCTACGTCCCGGACTACATGGTGCCGTCGGCCTTCGTGGTCCTCGACCGGATGCCGCTCAACGCCAACCGCAAGGTCGACCGCGCGGCGCTGCCCGCACCCCGCCGCGGTGGCGCGGTCGTCGGTGCCGCCGCGCCGGACACCCCGCTGCGGGAGGCCCTGGCGCAGCGGTGGGCGGCGGTGCTCGGCTACGACAGCGTCGGCATCGACGACGACTTCTTCGACCTCGGCGGCGACTCCTTCAAGGCCATCAAGGCCCTGTCCGGCAACGACCCGGCGATCAGCGTCCTCGACCTGTTCCGCTACCCGACGATCCGGTCGCTGACCGAGCACCTGGATGCCACCGGGGGTTCGGCCGGGCGGCTGCTGCACGAGCTGACCCCGGCGCGACCGGCGACGCCGACGCGGCTGACGCTGCTCTGCGTACCGTTCGGCGGCGGCTCCGCGATCACCTTCCAGCCGCTGGCGGACACCCTCCCGCCCGGCGTGGCGCTGTACGCCCTGGAGCGTCCCGGTCACGACCTGAACCGCCCGGACGAGCCGCTGGTCGACATGGACGAGCTGGTGGACCGCTGCGTCGCCGAGGTCGTCGACCAGATCACCGGCCCGGTGGCCGTGTACGGGCACTGCGTGGGCGGCGCCGAGGCGGTGGAGCTGGCCCGCCGGCTCGAGGCGGCCGGCGTCGAGGTGACGGTCGTGGTCATCGGCGCCCACTTCCCCGCCCCGAGACTGCCCGGCCGGGTGTTCACCTGGCTACGCCGGTGGTTCCCGATGGAGCGCTGGTGGTCGAAGCGGCGGACGCTGGAAGCGCTGCGCGCGATGGGCTTCTTCACCGAGGTCTTCGACGAGCGCGAGAAGGACTTCGTGATGCGGGTGGTGCTGGCCGACTCCGCGAAGGTCGAGGACTACTACACCGCCGTCTACACCGAGGGTCTGCCCCGCAAGCTCTCCGCCCCGATCGTCAGCGTCGTCGGCAGCGGCGACCGCGCCACCGAGCTGTACCAGGAGCGGTACCGGGAGTGGGAGTTCTTCTCCGACCAGGTGTCGCTGGAGGTCATCGAGGGCGCCGGCCACTACTTCGCCAAGCACCAGCCCGCCGAGGTGGCGAGCATCATCCTGGCGGCCTGCGACCCGACGACCGTGCCCTCCGCCGAGCGGCGGCAGCCCACCGACGGCGCGCCACCGCAGGCCGACGGCCCGGCGCCCGCGCCCGCGAAGGAGCCGGCCGGCCGCCGGCCCGCAGCGCGCCGCGCGATGCCCAGCCTGACGGTGTTCTACCTGGTCGCGATCGGCCAACTCGTCTCGCTCATCGGCAGCGGGCTGACCGGCTTCGGCATGAGCCTCTGGGTGTACCAGCGGACCGGGTCGGTCTCGCTCTTCGCCACGGCCACCGTGCTGGCGCTGCTGCCCGCCGTGGTCCTCTCCCCGATCGCCGGGGCGCTGGCGGACCGGTGGGACCGACGGCTGATCATGATCATCGCGGACTGCCTGGCCGCCACCGGCACGGTGAGCCTCGCGCTGCTGCTCTGGCTGGGCCAGCTCCAGCTCTGGCACGTCTTCACCGCCATCACCGTCACCGCGGTGGCGACGGCGTTCCAGCAACCCGCCTACCTGGCGGCCGTCACGCAACTGGTGCCGAAGCGGTACTACGGGCGCGCCAACGGCATCGTCTCCCTCGGCACGGCGACGAGCACCGTGCTGGCGCCGCTGGTCGGCGGCGCCCTGGTGATCGCGGTCGGGCTGCGCGGGATCGTCGTCATCGACCTGCTCACCTTCGCCGTCGCGGTCACCGTCACCCTGTCGGTCCGCTTCCCGGACACCCTCTTCGTCAAGCAGGAGGAGCCGTTCCGGCGGGCGGTCCTGGGCGGCTGGCGGTTCATCACCCGCCGGCACGGCCTGGTCGCGCTGGTGGTGCTGACCGCCTCGCTGAACTACTTCTTCGCCATGGTCGAGGTCCTGGTCACCCCGCTGACCCTGTCGTTCGGTGATCCGGCCGTACTGGGCGGGGTGCTCGCGGCCAGCGGGGTCGGCATGCTCGTCGGCTCGGTCGTGATGGGCGTGTGGGGCGGCACGGCCCGGCGTACCACCGGCATCCTGGCCAGCGTCGTGCTGCTCGGCGCGTCGCTGCTCACCGTCGGCCTGCACCCGAGCCCGCTCTTCCCGGCCCTCGGCCTGTTCGGCATGGGCCTGGCCACCGCGCTGGTGAACACGCACTGGCTGGCCATCGTGCAGGCCAAGGTGGGGCTGGAGCTGCAGGGCCGGGTGCTCTCCATGAGCCAGATGCTCTCCTGGCTGATGGTGCCGGCCGGGTTCCTCACCGCCGGTCCCCTCGCCGAGCACGTCTTCGCCCCCATGGTGTCGCCCGGCGGTGTGCTGGCCGGGGTCGTCGGCAGCGGACCGGGCCGCGGCATGGCCCTCGCGACGATCGTGGCCGGCCTCTGCGCGCTCGCCCTCGCCGCCGTCGGGATCGCCTACCGGCCGATCCGCAACGTCGAGGACGAGTTGCCCGACAACGTCCCCGGCAGCATCGTCCTCGCCGACAAGGACCGCCTGCAGGAGGCGGCCGACCGCCAGCTGGAACTGCTCAGGAGCGGTGGTCCGCCGCCGGGCGACGCGAACGACAGGGCCGCGTCGGTGCGCGGGGGTCGCCGGTGAGCGCCCCCACCCGGCCCGCCGGCCCCACCCGCCGGGCCGCCGGCCGGCGTACGACCAAGGGCCCGCCCGCCGTGGACTGCCTGCACCGGATGGTGGCCGCGCAGGCCGCCCGCACCCCCGACGCGGAGGCGGTACGGCACGCCGACCGCGCCCTGTCCTACCGCGAACTCGACGAGGCGGCGAACCGGCTGGCCCGGGTCCTGCTGCAGCGCGGGGTGACCCGGGAGGAACGCGTCGGCGTCTGCCTGCCGCGCACGCCCGAGCTGGTGGTCGCCCTGCTCGCCGTGCTCAAGGCCGGCGCCTGCTACGTGCCGCTGGACCCGGCGTACCCGCCGGCCCGGGTGGCCTTCATGACCGCCGACTCCGGCGCACGGCTGGTGCTGACCCGCGCCGACCTCGCCGACCGGTTCCCCGACACGGCGGTCCCGGTCGACCGGCTCGACCCGGGCGGGGACGGCACCGACCCGGCGGTGGCGGCGACGCCGGCGGACCTGGCGTACGTCATCTACACCTCCGGCTCCACCGGTCGGCCCAAGGGGGTGGCGATCGAGCACCGCTCGGCGTCGGTGCTGATGCACTGGGTCCGGCAGACCTTCGACGACGCCGAACTGGGCGGCCTGCTGGCCGCCACCTCCGTCTGCTTCGACCTCTCCGTCTTCGAGATCTTCGGCCCGCTCTGCTGGGGCGGCCGGGTGCTGCTCGTCGACGACGTGCTCGCCCTCGCCGCCCCCGGGGCGGACCGGCTGCCCGTCACCCTGGTCAACACCGTCCCCTCCGCGATGGGGGAACTGCTCACCGCGGGCGCCCTGCCGGAGAGCGTCCGCACGGTCTGCCTGGCCGGCGAGCCGCTCACCGCCGCGCTGGCCGCGCGGGTGTGGTCCCGCCGGCACGTCCGCCGGCTGCTCAACCTCTACGGCCCGTCCGAGGACACCACCTACTCGACCTGGGCGGAGGTGCCGCCGGAGAGCGGGGATCCGCCGATCGGCCGCCCGCTGCCGCAGACCCGGGCGTACGTCCTCGACCCCGGCGGGCAGCCGGTTCCGCCCGGTGAACCGGGCGAGCTGCACCTGTCCGGGGCGGGCCTGGCCCGGGGCTACCTCGACCGGCCGGAGCAGACCCAGGCCCGGTTCCTGCCCGACCCGTTCCGCCCCGGCGAGCGGATGTACCGCACCGGCGACCGGGTCCGGCTGCGGCCGGACGGGCAGTTGGCGTACCTGGGGCGGCTCGATGACCAGGTGAAGCTGCGGGGCTACCGGATCGAGCTGGGCGAGGTCTCCGCCCGCCTCGCCACTCTGCCCGGGGTCCGCGAGGCGACCGCCGCCGTCCGCGAAGGACCGAGCGGGGACCCGCTGCTGGTCGGCTACCTGGTCGGCGCGCGGCGCGACGACGTACGGGCCCGGCTGGCCGAGGTGCTGCCCGCGCCGCTGGTCCCCGCGGCCGTGGTGTGGCTGGATCGGCTGCCCACCCTGCCCAACGGCAAGGTGGACCGCTCGGCCCTGCCCGCGCCCACCCTGGGCGACGACGCCGGGCCCGAGGCCGGGCCGCTCGACGGGACGGCCGGCGTGGTGGCGGCGGTCTGGCACGAGGTGCTGGGCGTGCCGGTCACCGCTGCCGAGAGCGACTTCCTCGCCCTCGGCGGCGACTCGCTGCTCGCGGTCCGCTGCGCCACCCGGCTGGCCGCCGCCACCGGCCGGCCGGTGCGACCGGGCGATCTCTTCGCCCATCCGACCGTCGCCGCGCTGGCCGCCCACCTCGACGGGTTGACCGCCGACCCGGCGACGGCCGGGGAGCCGACCGGCCCGGCGCCGACCGGCCCCGCCCCGCTCTCCGCCGCGCAGACCCGGCTCTGGTTCCTGCACCGGCTCGACCCGGCCGACACCTCCTACCTGCTGGCCTTCGCGCTCCGGTTCGCCACGCCGCTGGACCCGGACCGGCTGGCCCGGGCGCTGCGGCGGGTGATCGACCGGCACCCGGCCCTGCGCACGGTCTTCCCCTCCGGCCCGGACGGGCCAGTGCAGCACGTCCGCCCCACCGCCGATGCGGCGCCGGTCGTCGCCCCGCCCGATGCGGGCAGCCCGCTGGACGAGCGGCTCGCCCGGCTCGCCGCCGAGGCCACCCGGGAACCGATGGACCTGGCCACCGGCCCGCTGCTCCGCGCCCACCTGGTGCCGGAGCAGACCGGCCGGGCGGTGGCGCTGCTGCTCGTCGTCCACCACATCGTCTGCGACGACTGGTCGTTCGGGGTGATCGTGCGGGATCTGGCCCGGGCGTACGACATCGAGGGGGACGGCACGGCGGCACCGGAGACCCCGGTGGTCGGCCCGGCGGCGCTCGCCCTGGCGCAGCGGGACTGGCTGGCCGGGCCGGCGGGCCGGCGGGCGGTCACCGACCTGCTGGACGAGCTGCGTGGCGCCCCCGACCTGCTCGACCTGCCCGCCGTCCCGCCCCGCCCCGGCTGGCCCGATCCGCCCGCCGCACCGGCCCGGCCGGACCTGCCGCCGCCCGGCGCGCGACCCGGCGAAGGCCGACCGTCCGGTGCCGCGCTGCGGACCACGGTGGACGCCGCCACCGCCGCAGCGGTACGCGAGCTGGCCCGGGCCGAGCGGGTCAGCCTGCACATGGTCGGGCTGGCCGCCTTCGCCGCCCTGCTCGGCGCGGCCACCGGCCGGCACGACCTGCTGATCGGCGTCGCCTTCGCCGGCCGGACCAGCGTCGCCGCCGAACAGGGTGTCGGCTGCCACGTCAACACGCTGCCGCTGCGGCTGCGGCCCGCGCCCGGCCGCCGCTTCGCCGACCTGCTCGACGAGGCGCGCCGGGTCACCCTCTTCGCCGCGGCCCACCAGGACGTCCCCTTCGACCTGCTGGTGGAGCGGCTGCGGCCCACCCGCCGGCCGCACCGCAACCCGGTGGTGCAGGTCGCCTTCGGCGTGCAGAACGCGCCGCCAGCCCGGCACCGCGGCGCGGCCGGTGTCGAGTTCACCGGCGTGGAGCTGACCCCGGACACCGCCCGGCTCGACCTGACCCTCTGGCTCGACGAGCGGCGCGACGGGCTGGAGGCGCTCTGGACGTACCGCACCGACCTGTTCGACCACGACGGGGTGGTCGCGTGGCACCGGCGGTTCACCGCGCTGCTGCGTACCGCCGCCGCCGACCCCCGGCGCAGTCTGGCCGACTGCGCCGACACTCCTGGGAGCGAGAGATGACTGAGCAGACCCGGGTCGCGCGGCCCATTCCCCGGCGCGGCCGTGATCGGAACCTGGTGGACGTCCGCCCCGACTGGCCCGGCGGCCCGCCGCCGGCGCTGGTGCAGGCCAACGTCCCCGACATCGACCTGGCCGGTTGGCTGGCCGGCCACCGCGACGAGGTCGAAGGGCTGGCCCGCCGCGCCGGCGCCGTGCTGTTCCGTGGCTTCGCCGTGGCCGGGGCCGACGACTTCCGCACCGTGATGGCCGCGCTCTCCGACGACGTGCTCTCCTACGGCGAACGCTCCTCGCCGCGCAGCAAGGTGACCGAGGGGGTGTACACCTCCACCGAACACCCCGCCGACCAGCCGATCGTGCTGCACAACGAGCAGTCGTACACGGTGAACTGGCCGCTGCGCATCGTCTTCCACTGCGAGGTGGCGCCGGCCGCCGGCGGGCGCACCCCGCTGGCCGACAGCCGCCGGGTGCTCGCCCGGCTCCGCCCGGAGACCGTCGCCGAGTTCGACCGGCGCGGGGTGCTCTACCGGCGCAACTACCTGCCCGGCATCAGCCTCTCCTGGCAGACCGCGTTCCAGACCGAACGGCGGGAGGAGGTGGAGGCGTACTGCGCCCGGTCACTGATCGACGTGGAGTGGGTGGGCGAGGCGCAGCTGCGCACCCGGCAGGTCCGCCCGGCGGTGCGCCGCCACCCGGTCACCGGGGAACGGACATGGTTCAACCACGCGCTCTTCTTCCACGTCACCTCCCTGCCCCCCGACGTCGCCGCCGGCCTGCGGGCCGCCCTCGCCGAGGAGGACCTGCCCTACCAGACCGCGTACGGCGACGGCACGCCCATCGGCGACGAGGTGCTGGCCGAGCTGCGGGCGGCGTACGCCGCCGAGACCCGCTCCTTCGACTGGCAGCGCGGCGACGTGCTGCTGGTGGAGAACATGCTCGCGGCGCACGCGCGGGAGCCGTTCACCCCGCCCCGGCGCATCCTCACCGCGATGTCCGACCCGGTCGCCGCGCCCGAGCTGACCGAGGCGGTCCGCTCGGGCACCATGCCGGTCGCGACGGGAGGCCGGGCATGAGCGGGCCGGCGCCGCGGCGGCGCGGGACCAGCACGGTCGCCTCGCCGGTGTCCCGGCGGGTGCTCGTGGACGAGGAGTTCGTGCTGCTCGTCGAGGCGGCCGTGCCCGACCTCGACCTGGCCAGCTGGCTGGCGGGCCGGCGCGCGGAGCTGCTGCGGGACCTGGACCGCTACGGCGCGGTGTTCTTCCGCGGCTTCGAGGTGGGCACCGCCGACGACTTCAGCCAGGCCGCCCGGGCGGTCAGCCCGGACCTGCTCGGCTACCTGGAGCGGGCCGCCCCCCGCCACGAGGTCGCCGAGAAGGTGTTCACCAGCACCGAGTTCAACGCCGAGCAGTGGATCCCGCTGCACCACGAGATGTCGTACTCGCACAACTGGCCCACCCACCTCTACTTCTGGTGCGCGCAGCCGGCCACCGGCAGCGGTGGGGCCACCCCGCTGGCCAGCGAGCGGGTCATCACCCCGCTGATCCCCGCCGACGTGCGGGAGCGGTTCCTGCGCTCCGGTGTCCGCTACGTGCGCAACTACGGCACGCACCTGGACCTGCCCTGGCAGGAGGCGTTCCAGACCACCGACCGGGCGGAGGTGGAGGCGTACTGCGCCGCCTCGGCGACCGAGTTCACCTGGCTGGGCTCCGACGGGCTGCGGACCCGGGCCCGGCGGCAGGCGGTCGCCACGCACCCGCGGACCGGGGAGACGGTCTGGTTCAACCACGCCCACCTGTTCCACGTCTCCAACATGCCGGCCGAGGTCTCCGCCGCGCTGCTGCGCGAGTACGGCCCGGAAGGGCTGCCCCGCAACGCGTACTACGGCGACGGCGAGCCGATCCCCGACGAGGTGGTCACCGGCATCCGCGAGCTGTACCGGCAGCACGCCGTCTCGGTGCCCTGGCAGCGCGGCGACGTGCTGGTCGTGGACAACTTCCTGGCCACCCACGGGCGCGAGCCCTTCAGCGGTGACCGACAGATCCTGGTGGCCATGTCCGATCTCTACGTCAACCGGAGTGTGCGGTGAACGGATACCGTCTGTCGCCGATCCAGCGCCTGGCCTGGTCGGGGAAGCATGACCTGATCCGGGCGCGGGTCCGGCTCGACCGGCCGCTGGACCGGGCGCGGCTGCAGACCGCCGTCGACACGGTGGTGGCCCGGCACGAGGCGTTGCGGCTGACCCTGGTGCACCACCCCGGCCTGCGGGTCCCCTTGCAGGACGTGGACGACGGCCGGGCCGTGGTCGTCGGCGCGCAGGGCGAGCTGTCGGTCACCCTCACCGACGACGCCCTGGAGCTGGCCGCCACCCCGTTGATCGCGGACCCGGCCAGCCTGCGCCTGGTCCTCGCCGACCTGGCCCGGGCCTACGCCGGTGAGACGCTGCCGGAGGACCCGGAGGCGTTGCAGTTCCTCGACGTCGCCGAGTGGCAGCTCGAGGAGCGGGAGCAGGTCCCGGCCCCCGCGCCCGCCGCACCGGCCGCGCGGCTGGTCACCCCGCACGGGGACGACCCGAGCGCGGTGGTGACCGCGAGCGTGTCCGCCGCCGTCCTGGCCGACACCGCCCGGGCCGCGAACGTCGAGCCGGCCACCGTGCTCCTCGCCGCCTGGGTCCTCGCGGTGTCCCGCCGGGCCGAGGCCCCGGACTCCGCCGACGAGACGGACCTGGTGCTGGCCCGGTGGAGCGACGGCCGCCAGGCCGCCGGCACCGCCGAGGTGGTGGGTCCGCTGGGCGGCTACGGCCCGCTCCGGCTGGCCCTGCCGCTGCCCGCCTCCCCCGCCGAACTGCTGGCCGCCGTCCGCGCCGCGGAGGTCGCCGCCGACGACACGTTCCACCTGGTCGACCCGGTGGACGAGGACTCCGAGGCGGTCGCCGGGTTCGCGGTGCCGCCCGTCGTGGACCCGGCCGCCGTGGCCGGCCTGGGCGGCCGCACGGTGGAGGTGGACGCCCCGCCGCCGGCCGCCGGTCCGCAGCTCACCGCGCTGACCGACGGCGACCGTGTCACCCTGCGGGTGGTCGGCGGTCAGTGGCTGCTCGACGCGCTGCTGGCGATCCTGCGGACCCTGCCCGCCGCGCTCACCGAGGGCGTCCCGGTGGCCGTGCTCGGCGACTCCGAGGCCCGCTGGCTGGCGGACGCGGCCGGGACCTCCTCCGAGACGCCGGGGCGTACCCTCGTCGATCTGTTCGACGCGGGCCTGGCCGGCATGGACCGGCAGGCCCCGGCGGTGGTCGCGGCGGACGGCGCGTACACGATCGGTGAGCTGCGCGAACGGGCGGCGCGGGTGGCCGGGGCGCTGGCCGCGCAAGGGCTCTCCGGTGCCCCGGTCGGGGTGCTGGCCGCCCGGTCCCGGGACACCGTCGTGGCGTTCCTCGGGGTGCTGCGGGCCGGGGCGGTGTACGTCCCGCTGGACCCGGACGCCCCGGCGCAGCGCCTCGCCGCCCAGCTCCGCGCGGTCGGCGCCGAGACCGTCGTCGGTGTGGACGGCCCGGCGACCGTGACGGTCGACGACCTCGTCGCGGCCGGCGGCGAGCCGCCCGCCGCGCTGCCGGCCCCGGCCGACCCGGCGTACGTGATCTTCACTTCCGGCTCCACCGGGACGCCGCGGCCGGTGCAGGTGTCGCACGGTGCCGCCGCGCACCTGGCCGACGCCCTCGAGCGGACCGTCTACGCGGACGGTCACCCGGGGCTGCGGGTGGCGGTGAACGCCCCGCTCACCTTCGACGCCTCGGTGAAGCAGCTCGTGCAGCTCGGCCACGGCCGCAGCCTCTACCTGGTGCCCGAGGAGGTCCGCCGGGACGGGACGGCGCTGGCCGCCGCCCTGGCCGAGCACGGCGTCGACGTGCTCGACCTGACCCCGTCCCAGCTGCGCATCCTGCTCGCCGGGGCGGCGGACACCCGGCTGCCCGGCCTGCTGCTGCTCGGTGGGGAGGCCATCGGGCCGGACCTGTGGGAGACCCTCGCGGCGCTGCCCGGCGTCCGCGCGGTCAACCTGTACGGCCCGACCGAATGCACGGTGGACACCAGCGCGGCCGAGGTGCGTGCCGGGGACGCCCCGAGCATCGGCCGGCCGCTGCCCGGCGTCGCGGTCTGGGTGCTCGACGAGCAGCTGCGGCCGGTGCCGCCGGGGGTGGCCGGGGAGCTCTGCGTCAGCGGGCCGCAGCTCGCCGACGGCTACCTGGGCGACCCGGAGACCACCGCCCGGCGGTTCGTGTCGGTGGCCCTGCCGTCCGGCCGCACCGAGCGGGTCTACCGCACCGGCGACCGGGTCCGCTTCGACGCCGACCGGCGGCTGCGCTACCTGGGCCGGCTGGACGACCAGGTAAAGATCCACGGCTTCCGGGTGGAGCCGGGCGAAATCGCCGCCGTCCTGCGGGAGCACCCGGAGGTCGCCGACGCCGCCGTGGTGGCCCGCGACGACGACGGGCACGGCGACCGGCTCGTCGCCTACGTCCGGCCGGGCGGACCGGCCGTGGCCGTCGACGTCGCACGGATCGCCGGGATCAACACCCACGAGACCCGCTACCTGTACGACGAGATCTTCGTCCAGCAGGTCTACCTGCGCGACGGCATCGTGCTGCGGCCCGGGGCGACCGTGCTCGACGTGGGCGCGAACATCGGCATGTTCTCGCTCTTCGTCCACAGCGTCTGTCCCGATGCGACGATCCATGCGTTCGAGCCGGTGCCGTCGGTGGCCGACGCGCTGCGCCGCAACGTCGCCGAGTTCGGGGTACCGGCCACCGTGCACGGATTCGGGTTGTCCCGGACGACCGGTGAGGTCTCCTTCACCTACTACCCGGGCTACTCGATGATGTCCGGCCACGCCGCGTACGCCGACCCGGACGCCGAGGTGGCGGTGATCAAGCGGTACCTCGCCAACGAGCGCGACGCCGGCGCGGACGAGCGGGACGTCCTGCTCGACCGGGTCGACGAACTGCTCGCCGAACGCTTCGCCGGCCGGGAACTCACCGTGCCGGTCCGGCCGCTCTCGGCCGTCCTCGACGAACTCGCCCCGGACCGGATCGACCTGCTGAAGATCGACGTGCAGCGCGCCGAGGCGGACGTGCTCGCCGGGCTGGAGGACCGGCACTGGCCGCTGGTGGCGCAGGTCGCGATGGAGGTGCACGACGCGCCCGGCACCGACACCGAGGGTCGGCTGGCCGAGCTGACCACGTTCTTCTCCGAGCGCGGTTTCGAGGTCGTCACCCGCCAGGACGACCTGCTCGTCGGCACCGACCGGCACACCCTGCACGCCGTACGGCCCGAGTACGCCGCCGATCCGCGCCCGGCGGTGGTCGTCGCGACGGAGCCGGCGGCCGGCCCGCTGGACGAGCGGCTGACCGGCTGGCTGGCCGACCGGCTCCCGGCCCACCTGGTCCCGGCCGCGGTGGTGCTCCTCGACGAGCTGCCCCTGACCCGCAACGGCAAGCTCGACCGGGCGGCGCTGCCCGCGCCCCGCCTCGACCGGCCCCGCGACAGCGCGGCGGTGGCACCCGCCAACCGGGCCGAGGAGATCCTGGTCGAGGCGTGGCGCGAGGTCCTCGGGCTGGCCACCGTCGGCGTGACCGACAGCTTCTTCGCCCTCGGCGGCGACTCCATCCGCAGCATCCAGATGCAGGTCGCGGCGAACCGGCGGGGGCTGTCCTTCCGGCTCAGCGACATCTTCACGTACCAGTCGATCCGGGAGCTGGTCACGCACGGGGAGATCACCCTGGACGGGGCCTCGCCGGTCGCGGAGGCCGGGCAGGACGGGCGCTTCGCGCTGGTGGCCGCCGCCGACCGGGCGCTGCTGCCCGGCGGGCTCGCCGACGCGTACCCGATGACCGCCCTTCAGCAGGGCATGGTCTACCACTGCGAGCTGACCGGTGACCCGGCGATGTACCACAACGTCACCGCGCACCGGATCGCCGCGCCGCTGGATGCGGCGGCGCTGCGCCGCGCGCTGGCCGGGCTGGTCGCCGCCCACCCGGTGCTGCGGACCGGGTTCGCGCTGGGCGCGTACTCCGAGCCGATGCAGCTCGTGCACGCGGAGGTGCCGGTCGAGGTGCCGGTGACGGACCTGACCGACGCCGACCCGCAGACCCGCCGGGCGCGGGTCGACGACCTCGTCGCGCAGGAGCGGGTGCGCCCCTTCGACTGGGCCCGCCCGCCGCTGCTGCGGCTGCACGCCGTCCGGGAGGACGCCGACGCGTTCACCCTGATCGTCGCCGAGTTCCACGGCATCCTCGACGGCTGGAGCCTGCACCTGTTCCTCACCGACCTGCTCGCCGGGTACGACCGGGAGCGGGCCGGCACGACCGTCGCGGCCCGCCCCGGCCTGCCGTTCTCGGAGTACGTGGCGGCCGAACGGCGCGCCCTGGCCGATCCGGTCACCCGCCGGTTCTGGCTGGACGGCCCCGGCGCGGTGCCGCCGCTGCTGCTCGGCGGGCCGCAGCCGCGCACCACCACCACCCGGCGGGTGCCGGTGGAGGCGGGCACGAACGACGTGGTCACCGAGGCGGCCCGGACCGCCGGGGTGCCGGTGAAGTCCTGGCTGCTCGCCCTCCACCTGCGGCTGCTCGGCGAGCTCTCCGGCCGGGACGACGTGGTCAGCGGCCTGGTGGTCGGCGGCCGGCCGGAGGGCGAGGGCAGTGACGCCACCCTCGGGCTGTTCCTCAACACCCTGCCGGTGAGCGTGGAGCTGGGCACCCGGTCCCTGGCCGAGCTGGCCGCCGAGGTGTGGCGGGCCGAGCGGGAGCTGATGGGGCACCACCGCTTCCCGCTGGCCGAGATCGTCCGCGCCGGTGGGGCCGGTCCCCGCTTCGACCACTTCTTCAACTGGACCCACTTCCCGAACCGGCCGGCCGACGGCGGCAGCCGCATCGTGGACAGTCGGGGCGTCACCGTCGACGTGGCGTTCAGCCTCGCCGTCGACGCCGAACTGGACGCCGACACCGGCCGCCTCGCCCTCACCGTCCAGTACGACCACCGGCACGTGACCGCAGAGCGGGTGGACGCCCTCGCCGACGGCTTCCGCCGGCTGCTGGCGACCGACCCGGCCGCGCCGCTGCCGGCCGTGGCGACCGCCGGGCCGGCGGCCGACGACGACGCGCGGGCCGGCTGGGCGGCCCGGGTGGCTGCCGCCTGGCAGGAGGTGCTCGGGGTCGCGCCGGGTGACCCGGCGACCGACTTCCTCGCCGCCGGTGGCGACTCGCTGCGCGCCCTGCGGCTGGTCACCGTGCTGCGGCAGCGCCACGGCAGCGATCTCACGCTGCCCGAGTTCACGGCGCTGGGCAGCTACGGCGCGCTGGTGGAGCGGGTGGCCCGCCATGCCTGACCGCCCGCGCGCGTCCGACGCACGAGAGGAGCAACCGTGACCGGTTTCAGCACCAGGGCCGTGCACGGCGACGACGGTCTCCTCCCCGGTGGGGCGGTGGCCCCGCCGATCGTGCAGAGCGTGACCTTCAGCGCCGAGTCCGACGAGCGGTTCACCGAGATCGCCACCGAGACCCGGGGCAGTGCCTTCTACACCCGGTACGGCAACCCGAACCACCAGCAGGTGGCCGCCGTGGTCGCCGAGCTGGAGGGCGCGGAGACGGGTCTGGTGACCGCCTCGGGGATGGGCGCGATCAGCACCGTCGCGCTGGCCCTGCTCTCCGCCGGGGACCACGTGGTGGTGCAGCGCAGCACGTACGGCGGCACCACCTCGCTCGCCACCGGCCTGCTGGCGCGCTTCGGGGTGGCGTGCACCCAGGTCGACCAGACGGACACCGGGGCGTTCGCACGGGCGCTGCGCCCGCGTACCCGCCTGGTGCTGGTGGAGACGCCGAGCAATCCGCTGCTGGAGCTGACCGACCTGGCGGCCGTGGTGGGGTCGGCCCACGCGGCGGGCGCGCTGGTGGTGGTCGACAACACCTTCGCCACGCCGGTGAACCAGCGTCCGATGAGCGCCGGGGCGGACCTGGTCTGGCACAGCGGCACGAAGTTCCTCGGCGGCCACTCCGACGTGTCGGCGGGGGTGGTCGTCGGCTCCGCCGAGCTGGTCGAGCGGGTGTGGCGCACGGCGATCGTCACCGGCAGCACCCTCGGCCCGGTGGACGCCTGGCTGCTGCTGCGCGGTATCCGTACGCTGCCGCTGCGGGTGCAGCGGCACAACGCCAACGCCCTCGCCCTGGCCCGCGCCTTGGAGGAGCACCGGGCGGTGGCCCGGGTCCGCTACCCGGGACTGCCGTCGCATCCCCAGCACGCGCTGGCGCGGCGGCAGATGACCGGCTTCGGCGGGGTGCTCAGCGTCGACCTGAAGGCGGGACGGGCGGGGGCCGCCGCGCTGCTGGCCGGGCTGAACTTGGCCAAGCGGGCGGCGAGCCTCGGCAGCGTCAGCACGCTGGTGGTGCATCCCCGGTCGATGTGGGCGGGGATCGTGGACGCCGAGCAGCTGGCCGCCACCGGTATCGGCGACGGGCTGGTGCGCGTCTCCACCGGCATCGAGGACACCGCTGATCTGGTCGAGGACTTCCTGGCGGCGTTGGACGGCGCGGCCGTGGGTTAGCCGGGCGCCGGCCGCCGCAGAACAATGGGGCGCGCCATCACCTTCCTGGCTCGGCGGCTTCTCCAGCACCTTCCTGCACGTGACAGGCCCCGTCACCGCGTCCGGGCGGTTCTACGGCTGTCACGGTCGGCGCTTTCGTCACGCCGGCCCCGACTTCCTCCGATGCCCTGCGGCGGCGTCCGAGCGGCACCCATGATGCCGATGTCGAGACATGTCCGGACGGTGCCAGCGAGACGGCCAGCCGGGCGGACTCGACGCTCCGTGTCGCACGGCACCCGAAAGGTCTGTCGCATGTCCGCACGCAAGCTGCGCTATGTGTTCGCCGCCCTGGTGCTGACGCTCTTCCTGGCAGCCATGACGCTACCGAGGGGAGCAGAGACGGTCACAAAGCGTGCCGACGCCTGCGCGAATCCGCAGAGCGGCCGGGAGGAGGACGCGCTCGGGACGAAGTTCATGGTGGCGTCCGCCCACCCGCTCGCCACCGAGGCGGGCTGCCGGATTCTCGCCAAGGGTGGCAGAGCGGCGGATGCGGCGGTAGCGGTGCAGGCCGTCCTCGCCGTCGTGGAGCCGCACGCCTCCGGGCTCGCCGGCGGCACGCTCATCAACTACTGGGATGCCAGCAAACACGACGTCCGCTTCTTCGACGGCATGGCCCGGGCGCCGCAGAACGTCACCGAGAACCTCCGGACGCCGACCGAGCCGGAGCGCAAGGCACTGCGTACGGACCGCTTCCCGAACGCCGCCTCGGCCACCGGACGGTCCTTCGGCGTACCCGGGACGCTGCGGGTGCTCGCGGATGTGCACGATCTGTACGGCGAGCTCGAGTGGAACCAGCTCTTCGACGACGCCATCCGGCTCGCCGCCGACGGGTTCCCGATGTCCGCGAATCTGCACGACGGTTTCAAGGAGCGCTTCAACGGACGCAAGCGCTGCAACTATCCGGATCTGCGCCCCCGTTACTGCAACGGTGACGAGCCGAAATCGGTGGGCACGACGATCCGCAACCCCGACATCGCCCAAGTGCTGCGGGAGGTGCGGGACGGGGGCGCGCGGGCGTTCTACGACCCGAACGGAACGATCGCACCGGCGATCGTGCAGCACGCGGCCAAGGGGGACATCAAGCTGAAGGGCAACACCGCCGGCCCGGTGGTGATCCCGAGCCTGATGACCCCGCAGGACTTCGCCGAGTACGGCGCCATCGAGCGCACCGAGGTGTGCCGCAGGGTGCTCAGCGTCAACGTGTGCACCTCCCCGCCGCCGGCCTTCGGTGGGGTGGCGGTGCTGGAGATGCTCGGGTTGCTCGAACGCGGTGAGGTCGGCCGGACGGAACCGAACTCGACGGACCGCCTCCACCTCTCCATCGAGGCCAGCCGCCTGGCGAACTTCGACCGCCGCGCCTACATCGGTGACCCCGAGTTCAACGTCGTGCCGGTCGACGGGCTGCTCAAGGGACCGTACCTCGACCAGCGCTTCTCGCTCTACTCTCCGGACAAGGCCATCCAGCGGCTCGAACCGGGCAACCCGGAGGGCGCGCTCCCGCCGGCGCCTCCGGTTGGCGACCAACCCGCCACCGTCGACGTCGGCGACCCGACGAGCAACGTGAGCATCGTCGACGCCGCCGGCGACGCGGTGTCCATGACGACCACGAACAACAGCCACTTCGGGTCGCACCTGGAGGCGCGCGGGATCATCCTGAACAACGCGATGAACAACTTCACCGACACGGAGTCGGTCTCACCCGGCAAGCCGGTGAACGTGATGCAGCCGAAGAAGCGGCCGACCGCCTCCATGGCACCGACCCTCGTGCTCGACGTCGAGGCACGGGAGCTGCGGCTCGTGATCGGCGCCGCCGGGGGTTCCCACATCCCCGACTACGTGGTCCAGGCACTGGTGGGGATCGTGGTCGACGGCATGGGCCCGGCTCAGTCGCTCGAGCAGGGGCACTACAGCGGCCAGGACATCACCCGCCGATGTGACGGGCAACGCGGCGCCCCCTCGGAGGTCGAAGCGGGCCGGCGAATCGCCACTCAGGTGGCCGCCCTCATGGCCCGCGACCATCCCTGCCCACGCGTCGTCGCCCTGGACAGCGGTCTCACCGCGATCGAGGTGCGGGGCGACCGACTCCGCGGGGCAGCGGACACCCGCCGAGACGGCGCCGCGGTCGGGCGCTGAGGCCGACGGCGGACGGAAACGCTCGGCCGGGCAAACCCGGCCGAGCGTTCCATCCCTCACCGCATGTGCAACCGGGTCAGACCCGGCGGGCGGTACGCCAGCGCTCCGCCCAGTACCCGGCGCCGTCCAGGATCGATTCGCCGGCGAGGTCGCCCATCGTCGGGCCGTCCGCCTGCGACCGGCTGGAGACGAACCGGTGGTGGCCACTGTCGTCGATGCCGAGATAGATGCCGGAGTGCTCGATGTGGCCGTCCATGACCGGCCCCGCGTTGAAGAAGAGCAGGTCGCCCGGGAGCAGGCGGTCCAAGCCGCGGGCCCGGTGGCCGGAGTTGGGCATCAGCTGGGCCCCCGGGCCGAATTCGGCCATCGCGTACGCGCGTCGCGGCAGTCCCTCACCGGGCGTGTTCGTGCCGCGCAGCGGATAACCGAGCCGGTGACCGTAGACCATCCGCAGGTACCCCGAGCAGTCGAGCGCCAGCAGGCGCGCGCGCTCCGGCTGCCCGATCTTTCCGTCCAGGAAGGTGAAGGGCATGCCCAGGTAGTCGTAGAAATCGGAGCGCTCCGCCCGGCCGTCCGGGTCCAGCGGGTCCAGCGGCCCGAACGAGGCGTCACCCGAGTACTGCTGCCCCTGGTTGTTGGTCTTCACCGGGGCGCCCTCGACGTACTCCATCGCGATCGACAGGACGTCCGGCGAGCGGTCGTGGCGGGCCGCCGACAGCCAGTCGGTGAACCACTTCTCCTTCTCGGCGCCGGGGTGCCAGGGCTGCGGCGCCAGCCGCACCCACACGTCCGTCTCGACCTTCGACGCGGTCCAGCGGGGCTCCTCAAAGGTCCGCTGCGGCCCGTAGACGTGCACCGTCCGCGCGCCGTCGGTCATGATGGCGACCGGCTGCCCGGAGGAGTCGATGATCTCCGTACGATCCGGTGAGGTGGAGCGCTGGTAGGTGTAGCCCGACGCGCCGAGCACCTGGCCGTCGGACCCCTGCGCCCCGCCCAGGGTCAGCACCGGTTGGTCCCCCGGAGACGGTCGCAGCACGACGTAGGTGATCGTGCTCGCCACGATCAGCAGGGCGAACCCCACCATGGTCAGTAGGACGGTCGGTCTGCGAAAGTACGTCCGCTTGATCATGCCCGCTATCTCCTTTCGCGACTCGGTCCGGACGGTCAGGTGACCGGCACGAAACCGGCGACGACGCCGCTGTACGCCACCCCGAAGGTGATCGCGGTGACGATGAACGTCGCCAGGATCGTGGCCTTCGGCGGCTGCCGCACCAGCTGGTAGGCGATCAGACCGGGGATGACGAAGCCCAGGGTCTGGTGGGCGAACAGCAGCGGCAGGTCGCGCTGGACGATGACGAACAGGGTCAACTGGAGCAGAACGCTGAGCAGCACGATCGCCGCGAACAGCCGCTTTCCGTAGAGGATCACCACCCGTTGCATCACCCGGGTGAGCAGGTACGTCAATATCGTCATCCCCGCGATGATCAGGGCCTGGAGCTGGTCCTCGATCAGTGTCAGGGCGATCCACCCGGGCGTGATCATCCCGCCGGGCGAGAGGTTGGTGGTCAGGTAGCACAGCAGAGCGAACACCAGCCCGATGCCGAGGCTCGCCGTGGCCAGCTGTGCGCTGAGTTCCCCGCCGAATGTCATCATCGGATCCTTTCT
Source organism: Micromonospora sp. CPCC 205739 (assembly GCF_036906795.1). Lineage (NCBI taxonomy): Bacteria > Bacillati > Actinomycetota > Actinomycetes > Micromonosporales > Micromonosporaceae > Micromonospora > Micromonospora sp. CPCC 205739. Next base: position 134,098 of record NZ_JBAKHS010000014.1, read on the forward strand.
CCGGTCGGCGTACGAAGCATCGAGCCGGCCTCGGAGCCGTCCTCGCAGGTCCAGCTGGGCAGCGTCGCCAGCTCGTGGAGCAACACCTCGCCCTGCCCGTGGATGTTCCCGACGGCGACGATCGACGACTCGTCCGGCGCCGCTGCCGTCACGCCTGCCAGCAGTTCCTCCGAGGGAAGCTTGCCGCCCAGATCGACGATCCGGTCCTGGAGGTCCGCTGGCACGGTCGATCGTGCGCTCTTGGTCAGCTCGCCGATCAGGACGAGCTTCTCCGGTTGCACCCGGGCGGTCAGCTCGCCCATCTGACCGTTGCGCTCGACCCGGTCGGGCCGACAGTTGATCACCATGGTCAGCGGACGGGTGATCAGGCGCTGATCCTCCAGCTGCTTGATGTTCATCAGCGTGGACTCCGGATCGTTGGCGGCGAAGATGTTGGCGAACCGCAGCCGCTTGTCGCCCTGCAACACCCGCGCCACCGAGAGCGCACCGGGGTCCGGCGGCGCCTCCCACATGCCCTTGAGCGCGCTGTGCCGGTCGACGCCCAGTTGCTCGGCGACCGCGAGCGCGATGGCCACGTTCTCCTTGAAGGTGATCCAGCCGAAGCCGTCCATCTCCTGGTCGGTGACCGACTCCGGGTCGACCGGGATGAGCCGGCAGTTACGCCGGTCCGCCTCTTCCTGCAGAATCGCCAGCCGGTCCTGTTCCGCCGTGATGCAGACGCCCCCCTCCGGCATGGAGCGGCTCAGCGAGCGGGCCACGTCGTCCAGCGTGGGGCCCATCTCGGCGAGATGGTCCTCGCGGACGTTGCACAGCACCCCGATGTTCGACTGGATCAGCTTGCTCTGGTTGCACTCCTGCAGCGCCGGCATCACCGCCATGCACTCGATGACCAGGGCGTCCGGATGGTACGCGGCGGCGCGCCGCACGATGCCAATCTGCTCCGCCACGTTCGCGATGCCGAACTTGCGGTAGACCGGCTCCTCGCTGGCGTCCGGAAAGATGAACCGGGCGGCGGTGCCGGTGGTCTTGGCCACCACCACCCGGCCACCTCCGCGCAACGCGCCGGCGCAGAGCCGTGTGATCGAACTCTTGCCACGGATGCCGTTGACCAGCACCCGGTTCGGGATCCTGCTCAGGTTGCGGAAGTGGTTGCGCTGTTCGACCACTCCGGCGACCAACAGGGCGACACAGCAGAGGACGAAGACGATGTAGAGGTATCCCACGTCAACCCCTTTCATCTCGATCGGCGCCGGACCGGTAGAGCCCACCGCCGCGCGTCGGCGCGGTCCGACCGGCATCCGCTCCGCCCGGTGCGGTGGGGAGCACGACAGTGGGGTCCTCCTCGCTGCCGCGCAGTCGGGTCGCACCACCCAACCGGCTGGACCCGGTGTGCTGGGCCTGACGACAGACCTCCAGACACATGGCCAGGGCACCGATGTCGTCGTGCCGCTGGGGCGGGATCGGCACGCCGGCGGAGCCACTGCTGATCTTGTCGGCCTCCCCCGCGAGCCGCCGCAGCGGCCGCGCGAAGACGTAGTACTGCCACACCCCGGTGAGCAGCACGGCACCTCCGGTCAGGCTGGCGACCAGCAGGGTCCACCGTCGGCCGTCACTCGCCGGCAGGCGGAGACCGTTGAGGTCCTGCTCCACCACGAGTGACCACTTCAACGGGGTGACCGTGTGGGGCTTGCTCAGGCCCGCCGCCGCGATCAGGGTCGGTGTGCCGTCGGGCCCCGTCGCCCGTCCGACCGTGCCGCCCTTGAGCGCCTCGGCCGCGGCTCCCCGCGCGCTGCCCTGCAGCTCCTGGAAGGCCCGGAAGCCTTCCGAGTCGAAGACCGTCCGCAGATTCTCGTCGACGATGCGTGCCTGCCCGTCCACCTCGCGGAGCATCTCCAGCAGGTAGTCGATGCTGTACTCGCCGACGGTGGCGACCCCGTTGGGGCCGACCCGGAAGGCGTACACCACCGGGACGCGGGAGGTCTTGTCGTCCAGGTCGATGCCGGACTCACCCCGCAGCGGCTCGTTCCGGATCGGCTCGCGCCCCGCCGAGCTCACCACGGAGCCGTTGGGGTCGACCAGGTACAAGCTGCGGAACCGCTGCTTGTCCGCCAGTTCCTGCTCCAGCAGCGGAGTCATCCGAGCGGGGTCGTTGGTCTCCGCCGCCTGGGAGATGCGCAGCACCGTCTGCAGGCCGTTGTTCAACGCCTTGCCCATCAGGTTGCTCGCCGCCTCCGCCCGGGTCTCCTCGTCCCGGACGAGCTGGTCCGGGATCGACGGCTCCGGGGCGCGGAGGGTGGCGGCCACCGCCGCGGCGGGCCAGAGCAGAGCCAGCACGGTGGCGAGGGCCAGGCCCTGGGTGACGGTCGGGCGCCACTGCCACCGCCACCACCGGCGGGGGGCGGTGGGAGTCGCGGGGTCGGCGGAGGTGGAGGCCAGCGCCCGGGCGATCCGGTGCGCCTCCGCCACGCGCAGCGGCCGCCGCTTGCTGCACGGCTCGCCGCAGGCGTTGGCCTTGGCCTGTTTGAGCAGCGACCGCACGGGGCCGACCAGCGCGAGCCGCATCAGCAGGAAGCTCGGCACCGCCATCGCCAACAGCGTCAGGCCGATGAGGACACCCTGGGCGGTGGAAGTCCCGCCGGTCTCCTCCGCGACGATCATGCTGGCCAGGGTGACCCCGGTGTTGCCCACCGGGGCCGAGGAGACGACCAGCTGCCGGCCCGACCATTCGGTCACCCTGACCGGGTGGCCCTGGCTCTCGTCGGACCCGGCGAAGCCTTGGAACACCGTCGGCAGATGGACCTTGTCGACCGCGCTGACCCCCTGCACGAGGGTGCTCTTGCCGTCCGGCGTGATGGCGAAGACCCCGTGTCGGGCGTCGGGACTGAGCCGCAGCTCGTCCACGGTCAGCGGTTGGATCGCCAGCAGGGTCCGGGTGCCGTCCAGTCCGATGCTGCGGACCAGCACGGGACCCTCCGGCGTGCTGATGGGAAAGACGTTCTCGGGCAGCGTGGGCGGCAGCAGCTCCAGGGGCAGTTCCGGCCCCTGCTTCGCCAGGGGACGGCGGCTGGCCGTCTCCATGATCACCGCGCCGCTCCAGGTCGCCCCGTCCCCGATGACCTGTTTCACCAGCTCGGGATCGGGTGTCCCCGGGGCCCGCCCGGCGACGCGCTGGTCCAGGTCCTCCACCGAGTGCTGGATGGTCATGCGCGTGCTGGTCGCGACCTTCGAGACGTTGTCCCGCTGTGAATCGACCACGGCCGGCGGAACGCCGCGTTGGTGGTTGATCGCGAATCCCAGCACGATGGCCGCTGCCAGGAACATGGCCGCCCACAGGTACAGCATGGACGGCACACCGGATCCTGCCGGAAACCCGGCGGCCGGCAGCTGTTGGTTCAACGCACGCCGACGCCACTCGACCACCTGGTCCTGCGGCGGCGCGCCCGCCTCCCGCGCTGCTACCGGAGCACGTCCGCGAAACTCGGCACGGTCGGTGGGACGGTCGGGCTCAGTCTGGTCCCCATTGCCTTCTCGCATCATTGGGACCCATCCCTTCCGAGCGCATCGGACTTTGCACGGTCTTCTCGATCTTGGAACGCCGCTGGGTGAACGGACCTCACCCGGCCCGGATGAATCCGGGACAGGGGACTCGCGTCCCCGGCCCGCTCGGGCAGCGGCCGCAAGACCGCTGGCCGGCCCCTTCCCGGAACCGGCCAGCGACCTGTCGCGTGTCGGCGTCAGCTGGAGTAACCCCGCTGGGCGATCCAGTCGGCCACCTCGTCGCTGCGCATCCAGTAGTGCTTCTCCGAGTCGTACGGGTCGGCGATCTTCATGCTCTGCCCACCGTCGCGGTAGCCGACGATGCTCACGTAGTGCCCACCCGGGAACGAGTGCCGCTCACCGTCGGTGTCGACCCCGGTGCCCAAGGTGTTGGCCACCACGCCGCGCCGGGTGTCGACCGCCTCGACGACGTCCTTACGAAGCTCGTTGACCTGCCCGAGATCGGCGGTGGCCCCGCTGATCTCGGTGGTCTCGTAGCCGCCACCGGTCAGCTCGTTGAGCACCCGGGTGGTGTCGTCGGCCGAGTCGGTGCCGGCCCTGGTGGTGCCGAGCTTCTCGGCGACCTGCTTCTGGCTGAGGTTCTTGTCCTGGGTCGACAGGGCGATCTGGGTCGCGGCCGGGGCACAGTAGTAGTCGGTCCGCTGGGTCTCGTAGTCGTGCTCCAGGACCCGCTCGCCGCCAGGAGGCGCCGGCTGTACGACGGCCACCTGCCTGCTCTCGGCGGGCGCGGCCTGGGCAGCGGTCGTCGGTCCGGCGAAGAAGCCACCGGTGGCGACGAGACCAGCAAGGGACAGAATCGTCTTACGGCGCTGTGAGTTCATCGTGAAAGCTCCCATCGGTTGGCACCTCCTCAGGAACCGGAGGCGCAAGCACGGCGGGTAGGAGATCGCCCGGCTCAGGTCTGAGAGCGGACGTCTCTTCAGTTCCCGGCTGCCCGGGCTTCTTTCTCGACCGCCTTCTCCGCGGTCGGGTGACGGTTACCCCCGGGCGGCGGGTGAAAACGGCAGACGCTACTCCGTCAGCAGCACTTTCGGCGGCTGTTTCGCGGAATCGGAATCCCGGCGCACACCGTTGTCCCGACAGCCGACCGGATGTATCGGCCGGGAGGGGGTCTTCTACCGATTCGCCGCCGCCTGGTCAGGTCGGGACGGCTCCATGTTGCGGGACATGAAGGCTGTTCAGGACCCTCGGCGTGTTAGCGTTGGGCAGCCGAGTTTCATGGCCTGCGCCTGAGCGCTGCGCTGTTTTCGAGCACACGGATCATTTGCCGGAAACACACTGCGGGGCAGAGCACGGGCTATCACGTCCGTTTGGTCGCTGCGCGACAACAATACGGAGGGGAAACCGTGCAGAATGCGTCCGGAAAAAGAAGTCACACCCGCTGGCGGCGCTTTTTCGCGCTGATGCTGCCCGCGACCGCCCTCGCCGGCGTAATCCTCGTGGGCATGTCCAATGGCGCCGTTGCGGCCTCCTTCGCCGTCTCCGGCCAGACATTCAAGGTCTCCGCCTCCGAGTTACGTGGCGAGGGATTCGTCCAGTACCCGGGCGTCGCCGAGGAGATCGACGGCACGAGGCATCCGGTGGCCGTCACGGGCATCCGCGAGGCGCAACTCTTCGACCTCTGCCAGTCGGTCAAGGTGCCGGGCGCGCCGGTCGTGCTCACCATCAACGCCGGTCGCGGCGGAAGGCCCGCCACGGCCAGTGATCTGTTGATCGATGTGGAGTCCCTGGAGGGCGACGCCGAGTTCACGAACATCAACATCGGGCAGGACGCGTCCACGCTCGACCGCGGGCCGGACGGTGCCCGGGGCGCCCCGAAGGCATTCGGCCAGCAGGCGGACGCGGTGACCATCACCAACCTCCGCCAGGTGGCCCGCTCCACGCAGGCCGGGAGATTCAACCTGACCGGACTGAAGCTGAAGGTGAACGTCGGCGCGGCCGCCAAGGAGTGCTTCTGAGCTGAACCTCGGGGCCGGGGTGGCAGCCGCACCGCCATCCCGGCCCTCGACATCACCGGCAGGAGGCAGACGTGAGAGGCACGAAACCGCAACGCGATGCCCGTCGAAGTTCGCCCCGCGAGGCATGGCGCGGCTTCCGCCGGTGGCAGCAGACACGGCCGTTCTGGGGCGGGCTGCTCACCGCGCTCGCCGGACTGGAGATCTTCGGCACCACGCAGATGTCGCTGGAGGGCCTGTCCTTCCAGCTGGGGCCGACCGGATTCCTGTCCTGGCTGGTGCCCGCCGTCCTGGTGACCTCCGGCCTGCTGATCTGGTTCAGCCCGCAGCACCGCATCTTCTACGCGGTGATCGCCGCGGTCACCGCGCTCTTCGCGCTGATCGGGGTGAACCTGGGCGGCTTCCTCGTCGGCACCCTGCTCGGCCTCTTCGGAAGCTCGCTGGCTGCCGGTTGGGTCCCCGCCGCCGCACCCCTTGTCGACGAGCCGGCCGACGGCCGGACAGCGCCATCGGAGCCGCAGGTGAGTAGGGAAGCTTCGGCGTCTCGCACGATACGCCTTCGGCCAGCAGGCGGCCCTGGTCCAGGAACTGATGTCGGGTAGGGGCGACATCGAGCCTCGCGCGGCCCGGCGATCGGCGGTCGCATCGCAGCAGCTCAATGGGGCGGGGACTGTCCCACGAGCCGCACAGCGGGAGGCGCCGCCGCTGCACCGGCAGCCTCGTCGGCTCTTCGCCGCCCTGCTCGGTCTGCTCGGCGCCGCCGGCCTGCTGGCCGCGCCCGGACCCGCGAAAGGATGCGCCCCGGCCACCCCGGTGCCGACCGAGCACACCTCGGACGACCGGATCACCCCCGCACCGACCGCTCCCGGTACCGGCTGCGGTCCCGCCGGGCCCGGCCGACCCGGGCAGGGCGACAGGAGACCGCCGCTGATCGCCCCCGACCCCGACCAGCCGCCCGTCGCAGCGAAGACCTCGACGCTCACCGGGTCGACGGTGACGGCGACTGGTCTACGGATCGAGGGGACCGTCCAGCTCCGGACCGCCGACGGCACCTTGCGGGCGCTGAAGGTCAGCATGAACCGGGCTGTCACCGACGATGTCCTCCTCCGCGCGCCCGGCCCGTCGGGCCGGACCATGCGCTTCACCGCCGACCGTCTGACGCTGCAGGGCGATGTCGCCTTCTATGCGACCCGATTCGCCGGCCGGCTCTCCGGGGCCACCATCACGCTCGGTCCGGACCTGCCACTCCCGGACCGGTTCGCCGCCGCCTCGTCCGGCCCGGTCACCTTCACCGAACCGGCGATCGACCTGGTCTTCCTCCGGGCCGACTCACTGACCGCCTCCCCACGGCTCGAACTCGGCCTCCCCCGACAGTGAGGTCGTGCAGGTGTGCACCGGGCGACCGGTCCGCCGCAGCGGCGCGCGGTCGATGGCGACGCCGGGTATGGTGTGGCGTGTCGGTGTCGCCGGGCGGTCGCCCGAGATCGAGACACCCTGATCGGGCGCCATTGCGAGCGCCACGCGCGTCCCGAGCTCGCCCGGCAGGATCTGCCGGCGGCTCGATCTCCTCCTCTGCTGCAGACAGGACTCCCGCATGACATCGAACGGCAAGGTGCAACCGGCGCTGTTTCTCGCCACGACGACCGGCGACGGGCTCGACGACCCGGGGCTGACTTTCGACGGCAGCGATGAGGCGATGCGGCGGCTACGCCATCCGTTCGCGGTGACGCCGGTCCGGGCGACCGCGCCGAGGGGTGCCGACCCGGACGAGCGCGACTGAGCCGTCTCCCGCGTCCGCAGCGCGATCGCCGGCGGCCGCGTGCGGCTCGCCGTCCAGTTCGTCAACCCGGGTACGCCACGACGCCGCGCAGCACCTCCGAGGTGGGCACGTGTTGCTCCACCGAGGCACCGTGCTCAGCGCGTCGCGGCGTCCGTCCGCGGGTCACCGGCTCCGACGTCGTCCAGGTGGCGCAGTGCCTCGGCCCAGGAGCTGCCCAGCGTGGTCTCGTGGTAGTCGATGTCGTGCTCGGCGCAGAACCGCCGGACCAACGGCCGGGCGTGGCGCAGGTTGGGGCACGGCATGCTCGGGAACAGGTGATGCTCGATCTGGTAGTTCAGACCGCCGAGCAGGGCGTCGACGAGGAACCCACCGCGGACGTTGCGGGAGGTCAGGACCTGCCTTCGCAGATAGTCGAGGTCGTCGTCGGCATCGAGGATGGGCATGCCCTTGTGGTTGGGGGCGAAGGAGCAGCCGAGGTAGAGGCCGAGCAGCCCCTGGTTGACCACGATGAACGCGACCGCCTGCGCCGGGCTCAACACCAGGAACACCGCGGCGAGGTAGCCGACCAGGTGCAGGGCCAGCAGTCCGGCTTCCGCGGGCCGACGCGCGATGCGGCGCCCGCCGAAGAAGACTGCCCGCACACTGTTGGCGTGCAGGTGCAGGCCTTCCAGCAGGAGCAGCGGAAAGAACAGGTAGGCCTGGTAGCGGACGACCAGCGCACCGAGGCCGCGCCGTCGCCGGGCCTGACCGCGGGTGAAGGACAGGGGCGCCACGGTGATGTCGGGGTCCTTGCCCTCGGTGTTCGGATGGGCGTGGTGCCGGTTGTGCTTGTCCATCCACCAGCCGTAGCTGAGGCCGGTCAGCAGGTTGCCGTGCAGGATGCCGATCAGGTCGTTCCCGCGCCGCGTACGGGCTATCTGCCGGTGCCCGGCGTCGTGGCCGACGAACCCGGCCTGCGCGAAGACCACGGCGAGGGCCGCCGCGACAGCCAGCTGCCACCACGATTCGCCGAGCTGGAAGAACAGGCCCCACAGTCCGAGAAAGGAACCGACGACGAGGCCGATCCGCAGGCTGTAGTGTCCCCGCCGCCGCTCGAGCAGACCCGCCGCCCGGACCTGCCGGGACAGGTCGGCGTAGGCACTGCCCCGCTGGCGGTCGGCGCCAAGGCTGGTGTCACTCACAATCGCCACTCCCGCTGGTCGCAGTCCGCCCGCCGGCTCAGGGGCGTCGGCCCGAACGCCTCGTCAGACGGCCCATGAGCTGCTGAAGCTTCCGCTGGGTGCCGGGTTTCGCCGCCTGGCTGCGGCCACGCCCGATCAGGTCACGACTCTTCGGGCTGTTGAGCAGACCCTTGATCCTTTGGCTCATCGATCCGGATGTCACGGTGCACTCCCCCTCCCGGCCGGTCGGCTGTCCGACCGCCCGCCGCGGCGATTCACCTTCAGTGTCAGCCATCACGGAACCCCGCCGGGGCGGATCGGGTGATCCGGATCCCCACCCCCGCCGCCTCATACTTTCGGCTAGTAATTATTCGATCTTTCGGGTAGCGTTCGCCGCATCAAGTGAACGACATGACGCGGTGGCGAGGCCCGTGATCGTGGCCTTGCGATGGCGCACCAGCCCGTACGTGCGCTCCGGCGTCAGCCGGTTCGGAGATCTTCCGGTCGTTTCGATCAGCGGGCACGTGCGGGAAGGCCGACCCCATGGTCACCATCACCGAACCGACGACCGCTACCCGCTTCGGCCGGCGCAGCAGCGCGCAGGATGCCGACAGCGCGGACGCCCTCCTGGCCGCGATGGCCGCGACCCCGGCCGGCAACCCGAGCCGCCCGGCGCTGCGGGAACGCGCCATCGAGGCGTGGTTGCCGCTCGCCCGCCACCTGGCGCGCCGCTACTCCGGACGCGGCGTGCACGACGAGGACCTGACCCAGACCGCCGTGGTCGGGCTCATCAAGGCCGTCGACAACTTCGACCCCACCCGGGGCGTCGACTTCACCGGGTACGCCATCCCGACCGTCATCGGCGAGATCAAGCGGTACTTCCGTGACCGCACCTGGGCCGTGCGGGTGCCCCGGCGCCTGCAGGAGCTGCGCCTGTCGATCACCGAGGCGAACAGCACCCTCACCCACACCCTGGGCCGCTCCCCCACCGTGGCCGACATCGCGACCTACCTCGACCTGCCCGAGGAGGCGGTCCTGGAAGGACTGGAGGGGGCCCGCGCCTACCGCGCCACCTCGCTCTCCACCCCGACCGGCGCCGACGGCAGCATGGAGCTCGGTGACACCCTCGGCGCGCTCGACCACGACTTCGACACCGTCGAGCTCCGCGTCGCCCTCGGCCCGGCCCTCGCCACCCTGCCGGAACGCGAACGCCGGATCCTGAGCATGCGCTTCCACGGCAATCTCACCCAGGGCCAGATCGCCGAGCAGATCGGCATCTCGCAGATGCACGTCTCCCGGCTCATCACCCGGGCGCTGGCCACCCTGCGCGTCCATCTCGCCGACGACCGCTTCTGAACCGCCGGTCCCGGGCCCGTCAGCGCCTCGTAGCGCGCCGACCGCGCTTCCACCCACACCGCCTGATCCTTCGTACGCTCCCGCCGCCCGGTCGCCGCACGTGCGACCGGGCGGCGGCGTACGTCCACAACGGCGCCGTCCGAAGCCGACGGCAACATCGTCCGATGCGTCCGGACCCGCGATTGGCCTGAGCGATGACGGCTGACGTCGGCAGGGACAGCGATCATCCAACCGGGATCGGCCGCTCAGCCGGACCGAACTCCCGACGGGCCGCCTTTCGCGCAGCCATCTACGCCGTTATGCGAACTTTCGGCATTAGATGTGTAAAGGTCCGAATAACTACACCTGCGAATCGGTGTGTCTGCCACGCCGCTCCATCGGCGTCCGGTGAGACGCATTCGCGAAAGGGCATGTCGTGACAGTCAAATCAATCCGCCATCCTCGACGGGCGCTCCTGTCAGCGCTGACGGCCGTCGCCGCCGGCGGCGCGGCCGTCGCCGTGCTGATCGTCAGCGGCACCGGCGCGAGCGCCGCTGAAGCACCGGT
>NZ_JBAKHS010000015.1:0-143149 GCF_036906795.1 Micromonospora sp. CPCC 205739
GACCACGGCGGCGCGCTCGTCCATGTCGGACTTCTTCGTCGCCGCGATGATCGCCTTCACGTTGCCGACCTGCTCGTCGCTGAGGTCGATGTGCGACTGGTTGCCCTGCACGCCGTGCGGGATCAGCTTGGCCTTGTCGACGGCCGGCTTGTCGGCCTGCACCGCGACGGCGAAGGGCCGGGTGTCGACGGTGTCGGTGGTGCCGTGGTTGAGCGGGCCGGCGGCGAGACCACCGGCGACGGCCAGACCAGCGATACCGAGAACGCTCTTACGCATGATCGTGTTCATCAGAGAAGCTCCAATGCGGGGGTCGGCACCACGCCTCGACTGGGGGGTCGAGCACGTGGGCAAGCACCACAACAAGGGCGCTCAACGTTCAAAGGGAAAAGTCTTCGGGTCCGGCAGGCTTCGCGAGCGGGGGGCTCGCGGCGCCGGGTTCAGGTGTAACGACCGGCGGCCCATCGTCATTCCGGGGCCCGCATCCCGGCCCGGCCACGTCATCAGGCCACGCGGGTTGCTGCTGCGATCGTCCAGGTGATGTAACGACCCGCCGCCCACCATCATTCCGGGGGCTCGCACCCCGGGCCGGCAGGGTTGCTGCTGCGGTCGTCCAGTGGATGTAACGACCCCGGCCCCGCCACCATTCCGCCCCTGGGGTGCCGCCGGTCACGGGACGATCCGGCACAGCAGCCCCCGCAGTCCGACATTCGGAAGCCCCGGGCCGGGCACCCGCCGCACATACCGCGCGACGGCATCCCGGTGGAGCCGACGGCGCCAAACCGGACAGCGGCCCCAGTCGGGCGGAACCCGAGCCTGACGGGGCCCAGGAGCAGCACCGACCGGGCGAGAGCCGGATGGCCACGACGCGCGAGGCAACGGCCGCGCCAGGGAACGGCAAGCGTGACTCCCGACACATACGATACGATCCGGTTCCGTATCGAAACTCGACGCCTTACGCTCGGCGCATTACGAGTCTGATCCGTATCGTATTTGTGCGGCACGGGAGCCCGGGGGAGAACCAGATACATGGAACCGCACGAGAACACGGGACACCCGAGGCGGTGGGCGATCCTCGCGGTGCTGGTGGTCAGCCTGCTCGTCGTCGTCCTCGACAACACCATCCTCAACGTCGCGCTGCGTACCCTCGCCGACCCGGTGCACGGCCTCGGCGCCAGCCAGGGCGAGCTGGAGTGGTCGATCAACTCCTACACGCTGGTCTTCGCCGGGCTGCTCTTCACCTTCGGCGTGCTCGGTGACCGCTTCGGCCGCCGCCGCTTCCTGGTGATCGGGCTCGCGCTCTTCGGCCTGGCGTCGCTGCTGTCGGCGTACGCGCAGGATCCCGGCCAGTTGATCGCGGCCCGCGCGCTGATGGGTGTCGGCGGCGCGGCGATCATGCCGGTGACCCTGTCGATCATCTCCAACGTCTTCGACCCCCGGGAACGGGGCCGGGCGATCGGCGTCTGGGCCGGCGCGGTCGGCCTCGCCGTGGCGATCGGCCCCATCCTGGGCGGCGCCCTGCTGGAGCACTACTGGTGGGGCTCGGTCTTCCTGATCAACGTGCCGGTGGTGGTGGCCTGCGTGGTCCTGGTGGCCCTGCTGGTGCCGGAGTCCCGGGACCCGCAGCCGGGCCGGGTGGACCTGCTCGGCGTCCTGCTGTCGGTGGTGGGTCTGGTCGCGCTGACCTACGGCATCATCGACGGCGGCGAGCACGGCTTCGACCGGCCGGTGGTGTGGGCGTCCGTCGCCGGCGGCCTGGCGGTGCTGGCCTGGTTCGTCGCCCACGAGCGGCGCAGCGACCACCCGTCGCTGGACGTCCGGCTGTTCCGGGTGCCGCGCTTCGCCGCGCCGGTGGCCATCGTCGGTCTGGTCTTCTTCGCCGCGATGGGCGTCATGTTCTTCAGCTCGTTCTACCTCCAGCTGGTCCGCGGCTACAGCCCGCTGGAGACCGGCCTGCTCTTCCTGCCCTTCGCCGCCGCCCAGCTGGTCTTCGCCCCGCGCAGCGCCGCCATGGTCGGCCGCTACGGCGGCAAGGCGGTCGCGGTGGTCGGGCTGACGCTGACCGTGGTGGCCCTGGGCGCGTTCGCCTTCGTCGACGCGAGCACGCCGATCTGGGTGGTGCTGGTGTTTTTCTTCCTCCAGGGCGCCGGGATGGCCAACATCATGCCGCCGGCCACCGAGTCGATCATGTCGGCGCTGCCCCGGGAGAAGGCCGGCGTGGGCTCGGCCGTCAGCAACACCGTGCGGCAGGTCGCCGGCGCGCTCGGCGTGGCCGTACTCGGCTCGGTGCTCTCCGCGGTCTACCGCGGGGACATCGCCTCGGCCGTCGACAGCCTCCCCGCCCCGGCCCGCGACGCCGCCAACGAGTCCATCTCCGGCGCGTACGCGGCGGCGGGCCAGCTCGGGCCGGCGGCGCCGAAGCTGATCGCGGCGGCCAACGACTCGTTCGTCTCGGCCATGCACTGGGCGGCGGCGCTCTCCGCGGTGGTGGCCGCCCTCGGCATCCTCATCGTGCTGCGGTGGATGCCGGGCCGGGCCGTGGGAGCGCCCGCCGCTGCGCCGGTGGTGGGCGAACCGGAGTTGGCCGGAACGGCATAGGTTCGGCGATAATGTCCGACATGACTTCCACCGCAGATGCTCCGCGGTCGCCCGGGCGACCGCGGAGCGTCCGCGCGGACGAGGCCATCATCGAGGCCACCCTCGATCTGCTCGCCGAGGGCAGCACCATCGAGGCGCTGTCGATCGAGGCGATCGCCAGCCGCGCCGGGGTCGGCAAGGCCACCATCTACCGGCGCTGGCCGGGCAAGGACGCGCTGTTGCTCGACGCGCTGCGCCGGCTCAAGGGGATCCTGCCGCAGCCGGCCGGGCACTCCGTCCGCGACGACCTGGTGCTGCTGGTCGGCGCGGTCGGGCACAACATCGACCCGCGCGCCGTGAAGATCATGCCGTGCCTGGTGCCCGAGGTGAACCGCAGCCCGGACCACTTCCAGCTCTACCAGAACATCATCGAGCCACGCCGGCAGCTGATGCGCGACGTGCTGCGGCGCGGAATCCGCACCGGCGAGCTCCGCGCGGACCTCGACGTCGAGGTGACGATGGCGCTGCTCACCGGGCCGATGCTCGTGCAGCGGATGCTGCGCTGGCACCCGGAACTGGACGACCGGATCCTTCCCGAGCGGATCGTCGACGGGGTGCTGGAGGGCATCCGGGCCCGCTGAAGGGTGCCTACCCGCTCGGTGCTCAGCTCGCGGGGGCGCGCAGCCGGTGCAGGCGCAGCGCCAGCTGCACCTCCAGCGCCCGCTCCGGCTTCTGCCAGTCCGCGCCGAGCAGCTGCCCGACCCGCTCCAGCCGCTGGGTCACCGTGTTGACGTGCACGTGCAGTTGCTCGGCGGCCCGGGCCAGGCTGCCGCCCACCCCGAAGTATGCCTCCAGCGTCCGCACCAGCGCGGTGCCGCGCCGCGCGTCGTAGTCGAGCACCGGCCCGACCGTCGCGGTCAGGAACCGGGCGACGTCCCGCTCGCCCTGGTCGCCCACCGTGCCGAGGAGCAGCCCGACGAAACCCAGCTCGGCGGTGCTCGCCCCCTCGCCGGCCCGGCCCAGCGCGCCGAGCGCGGTGAGGCAGCGGTCCGCCTCGGTGAACGTGGCGGCCAGCCCCGACGGCCCGGACGCCGGGCCGCTCGCCCCGGCGGTCACCGGGCGGCCGGTCACCCGGGACAGGTCCCGGGCCACCGCGCGGGCACTGCCGCCGGCGTCCCGGCCGGGCAGCATCAGCACCACCCGCCCGTCGCGCGCCGCGGCCAGGCCACCCCGGGTCGAGGCGTACGTGGTGGCCCAGGAGAGCACCCGCAGCCGGGCCGACCCGGTCGCCGCGATCGCGTCGTCGCCGACCGCCACCAGCACGTGCGGCGCGTCGAGGTCGACCCCGAGCCGGCGGGCCCGGTTGCGCAGCGCGTCGGTGTCCCGCAGCGGCCGGGCGATCAGGTCGTCGAGCAGCTCGCCGCGGACCCGTCCCTCGGCCTCGGCGACCGTGCGGCGGAACAGCAGCAGCAGCGCCGTCACCAGCGCGGCCCGCTCCAGGATGCGCTGGTCGGCGTCGACCAGGTCGTCGTCCGGGCGCAGCACCAGCGCGCCCAGATTCTCCGCGCCGGCGACCACCGCGGCGTACCAGAGCGGGCCCCGGCGCACGCTGCGCCCCTCGGTCCGCGACGCGGCCACCGCCTCCACCATGTCCGCCCGGTCCGGCTCCTCGATCTCACCGACCCGGGCCAGCAGCCGTCCCTCGGAGTCCAGCGCCAGCAGCGCCCCGCCGAGCACCTCGGTGACCGCCGCCGCCACGTCCTCCACCCCGCCGCCGCGCAGCACCAGCGCGGTCATCCGGTCGTGCGCGGCGGCGGCCCGCTCCACCGAGCTGCTGTGCGCCCGGATGGTGGTGTTGGCCGCGGAGAGCTCCTCCAGCGCCGAGCGGGTCTCGGCGAGCAGCCGCGCGGTGTCGATCGCCACCGCGGCGTGCGCGGCCAGCGACACCAGCAGGGCCACCTCCTCGCGGACGAACGGGCGCGCCGAGCGGTTCGCGGCGTAGAGGACGCCGATCGAGGTCGAACCGAGCCGCAGCGGCACCCCGAGGATGGCCACCAGCCCCTCCTCGCCCACCCCGGCGTCGATCTCGCCGGTGTGGTGGAAGCGGTCGTCCTCCGGATAGTTGGCCGTGACGTAGGGGGCGCCGGACTGGGCCACCAGACCGCCGAGACCGGCGCCCATCGGGAGCCGCAGCCGCTGGAACCGGGCCGAGACCGAGCCGTCGGTGACCCGCATGTAGGTGTCGCCGCGCTCGTCGTCGTTGAGGGTCATGTAGGCGACGTCGGCGCCGAGCAGGTGCCGGGCCCGGTGCACGATGGCCCGCAGCACGTCGTCCAGGTCGCGCAGCCCGGCCAGGTCGCTGACCGTGTCGTACAGCCCGGAGAGCTCGGTCTCCCGGCGGCGGCGGCGTTCCAGCAGCGCGCGGACGCGTAGCGCCACCGTCTTGGCCTGTTCGAGCTCGGCCAGCCGATCGGCGGGCAGTCCGGCGGCCCGGGCGGCGACCAGCGGGCCCTCGAACTCGACCGCCGCCGCCTCCCGGGCGAGCAGCTCCAGAAACTCGACCGGCGACGACATGACGCTCATTGTGCGGGCAGCCACTAGTTGGCCGTCCAGCCCCCGTCGAGGGCGATCGAGGCGCCGGTGATGAAGGCCGCCGGCGGCGAGCAGAGGTACGCCAGCAGTTCGGCCACCTCATCCGGCTCGATCAGCCGCTTGATCGCCGCCCGGGCCAGCATGATCTTCTCGATCACCTCGTCCTCGCCGATGCCGTGGGTGGCCGCCTGGTCGGCGATCTGGCTCTCCACCAGCGGGGTCCGCACGTACGCCGGGTTGATGCAGTTGGCGGTGACCCCGTGCGCCGCGCCCTCCAGGGCGACGACCTTGGACAGCCCCTCCAGGGCGTGCTTGGCCGAGACGTACGCCGCCTTGTACGGCGAGGCGCGCAGCCCGTGCACCGAGGAGATGTTGACGATCCGGCCCCAGCCCCGGGCGTACATGTGGGGCAGCGCCCGCCGGATGATCTGGAACGGCGCCTCCACCATCACCCGGTGCAGGTGGGAGAAGCGCTCGGTGGGGAAGTCCTGGACCGGCGCGACGTGCTGGAGCCCGGCGTTGTTGACCACGATGTCGACGTCGGTGTCGAGCCGGTCGACCGCCGCCAGGTCCGACAGGTCGACCCCCTCGGCGCGGGCGCCGGCCTCGACGGCGACCGCCTTGGCCGCGTCGAGGTTGCGGTCCACCACCAGCACCTTCGCCCCGGCCTCCGCCAGCCGCAGGGCGCACGCCCGGCCGATGCCACTGCCACCACCGGTCACCAGGGCGCTACGACCGGAGAGGTCGACGTGTACGACGTGGGGGACCGCCACGGGTTCTGCCGTCATGGCGCAAGAAGTTACGAGCTGTGTGGCCGGCGGCACATGGGGCAGCGACACATACTCGACCGCCGTTCTGTGTGGGCGTACCGGCATCGGCCTTACGCCGGTGTGGGGCGGGCGGAACTGTCGCTGGTCCGTGGCACGGTGACAACGTCCGGCCGGCCAACCCTGGCCGCCCCGGACGGCGGGAGGTGGCAGTGACGACACGCGTGCCGCCGGGCGGCCCCGACCAGGTCCCGGCCGGCCGGGCCGGCTTCTCGGCGATGCTGGTCCGCTGGCCGGGCGCCGGCGGGTGGGTCTTCGCCCCGGTGCCCGAGGAGCACGCGCCCGGCGCCGCCGGTCCGTTCGGCCGGGTCCCGGTGACCGCCACCGTGGACGGTCGCACCTGGTCCACCAGCGTCTGGCGGGACCGGTCGGCGGGCTGGCTGCTGGCGGTGCCGGCCCGGATCCGCGCCGGCAAGGACGACGGCGACGTCGTCACCGTCGTCGTGGAGGTCGACCACGCCCGGCTGTAGCGGCGTGGTGGGGAACACGCGTCGCCGCGCCGGTACGGCGGCGTGTCCCCCCGGGTGCCGTGCCGGGCCGACCAGTAGGGTGTCGAACACACGTACTGCTGGCGGCTGGGGGAGGAGGCGGCGTGCGCGTGCTCGGCGTCGACCCGGGGCTGACCCGGTGCGGAGTCGGCGTGGTCGAGGGCGTGCCGGGGCGGCCCTGCACCCTGATCGCCTACTACGTCGTCTACACCGATCCGGCCGACGAGCTGCCGCTGCGCCTGCTGCACCTGGACCGGTCGCTCACCGACCTGGTCACCGAGCACCGGCCGGACGCCGTCGCCGTCGAGCGGGTCTTCAGCCAGCACAACGTCCGCACGGTGATGGGCACCGCCCAGGCCAGCGGGATCGCCGTGCTCGCCGGGGCCCGCGCCGGGCTGCCGGTGCAGACGTACACCCCCAGCGAGGTGAAGGCGGCCGTGACCGGTTCCGGTCAGGCCGACAAGCGGCAGATGACGGCCATGGTGACCCGGCTGCTGCGGCTGCCCGAGCCGCCGAAGCCGGCCGACGCCGCCGACGCCCTGGCCCTGGCCATCTGTCACGTGTGGCGGGGCGGCACGCGGTCGAAGCTGGCCGCCGCCGCCGATCGGGTCCGACGAGGAGGAGCACGATGATCGCCAGCGTGCGCGGCACGGTGACCGCGACCGGTCCGGACCACGCGGTGGTGGAGGTGGGCGGGATCGGCCTGGCGGTGCAGTGCGCCCCGGGCACGCTCGCCGACCTGCGGGTCGGTCAGCCGGCCCGGCTCGCCACCAGCCTGGTCGTCCGGGAGGACTCGCTCACCCTCTACGGCTTCGCCGACGACGACGCCAAGCAGCTCTTCGAGCTGCTCCAGACGGCCAGCGGGGTGGGGCCCCGGCTGGCCCAGGCGGTGCTCGCCGTGCACACCCCGGACGCCGTCCGCAAGGCCATCGCCAACGCCGACACCGCCGCGCTGACCCGGGTACCGGGCATCGGCAAGAAGGGCGCGGAACGCCTGGTCCTGGAGCTGCGCGACCGGATCGGCCCGGTGCCGGTCGGCGCCGACGGCGCGGCCGGGGTCACCGCCGGCGCCTGGCCCGAGCAGGTCCGCCAGGCGCTGGTCGGGCTGGGCTGGACGGCCGGGCAGGCCGACCAGGCGGTGGCGGCGGTCGCGGAGACCGTCGACGGGCCGACCCCGCCGGTGCCGGTCCTGCTGAAGCAGGCGATCCGACTGCTGGGCCGCACCCGATGAGCGCGCCCACCGCACAGGCTCAGCGGACGGAGGTGGCCCGATGACCGGCGACGGTCTCGTCTCGGCGTACGTCAACGACGCCGAGCTGGACGCGGAGGCCAGCGTCCGGCCGAAGCGGCTGGCGGAGTTCATCGCCCAGCACCGGGTCCGCGACCAGCTCGACCTGCTGCTGCAGGGTGCGATGCGGCGCGGCTCCCCGCCGGACCACATCCTCCTGTCCGGGCCGCCTGGCCTCGGGAAAACCACGCTCGCCAACATCGTCGCCGCCGAGCTGGGCGCCGGCATCCGGGTGACCAGCGGTCCGGCGATCGAGCGCTCCGGTGACCTGGCGGCGATCCTGACCAGCCTCGCCGAGGGCGACGTGCTCTTCATCGACGAGATCCACCGGATCGCCAAGCCGGCCGAGGAGCTGCTCTACAGCGCGATGGAGGACTTCCGGGTCGACGTGGTGGTCGGCAAGGGACCCGGTGCCACCGCGATCCCGCTGGACGTGGAGCCGTTCACCCTGGTCGGCGCGACCACCCGGTCCGGGCTGCTGACCGGCCCGATGCGCGACCGGTTCGGCTTCGTCGCACACCTGGACTTCTACGCCCCGGCCGACCTGGAGGCGCTGCTGCACCGTTCGGCGCGGATCCTCGGCGTGCCGATCACCGACGACGGGGCGACCGAGATCGCCGGCCGCTCCCGGGGCACCCCCCGGATCGCCAACCGGCTGCTGCGCCGGGTCCGGGACTTCGCCGAGGTGCGGGCCGAGGGCGTGGTCACCCTGGAGACCGCACGGGCGGCCCTGACCGTGTACGACGTCGATGCGCTCGGCCTGGACCGGCTGGACCGGGCGGTGCTGACCGCCCTGGTCGACTCGTTCCGGGGTGGGCCGGTCGGGCTCTCCACCCTGGCCGTGGCGGTGGGGGAGCAGCCGGACACCGTCGAGGAGGTCTGCGAGCCGTTCCTGGTCCGGGCCGGACTGCTCGCCCGGACGCCGCGCGGGCGGGTCGCCACCGAGGCGGCCTGGCACCATCTGGGCCGTACGCCGCCAAATGGTACATTTGGTGCCGAGGCCCCTTCCGTGCCCGATCTGTTCTCCGCCGCACCGGATCAGCCGTGATGTGAACGTGATCTGTACCGCATTCGGCGTTCCCAGGTGCAGGGATTAGACTCGCCGCGGTCTGTACAGGACGTGAGAATCCGCCTCCGCTCCGGCACCCCTCGTGCCGAACCGGGGGCCAATGGGAAGGTCACACACCGTGGTTTACGCAGCAGCGGGCGGCGGGGGAGCCGGCGGTCTCACGCCGATCCTCATGATCGCCCTGCTCTTCGGCGTCATGTACTTCATGATGATCCGCCCGCAGCAGAAGCGGCGGCGCGAAGCCGAGGCCATGCAGTCCGCGCTGGCCCCGGGTGACGAGGTCGTCACCATCGGCGGGCTCTACGGCACGGTCACCGGTGTTGCCGACGACACCGTGCTGCTCGAGGTCGCCCCCGGCGTCCAGACCCGCTACGCCCGGCCGGCCATCGCCCGGGTGGTCAACCAGGCCGAGCGCACCGAGTCGACCGAGCCGGTCACCGAGGACGCGGCGGACGCCGTCAAGGAGTGAACGCCTCGCCCGCCCTCCCCTGGGGATCGGCGGGCGGAGCGTGACAACTGAACAGGTGGGTCGACGCCCGACGCCGGCACGCGCCCCGACCGACGCCCCCGCGTCGGTGGCGGTACGCCGTGCCGACCGGCGGGCGCCGGCCCCGGAGAGCTCGTCGGCCCGGACCCCGGGCCCGACGTTCGCCGCCCCCACCGGCGGCGCGACCGTTACAGGGAGACAGGACAGCCGTGGCACCACCTCAGGGACAGATGCGCCCCGGACGGCAGCTCGCCGTACTCGGGCTCATCTTCGTCGTCCTCTATCTTTTGGTGTTCTTCTCGGGCGGCGCCAGCGGCGGCTGGAAGGACCGGCTGGAGCCCCGGCTCGGCCTGGACCTGATCGGCGGCACCCGGCTCACGCTGGAGGCCACCAACAGCCTCGACGGCAAGCCCCCGACCTCGGAGAACCTCGAAGAGGCGCGCCAGATCATCGAGAGCCGGGTCAACGCCTACGGCGTGGCCGAGGCCGAGGTGGTCACCGAGGGCAACCGGAACATCGTCATCTCCCTGCCCGGTCAGAACCGTGAGCTGACCGACGTCGGCAGCGCCGCCGAGCTGCGCTTCCGCAAGGTCCTCAAGGCGGCGGACGGCAGCGGCGCGGCCGCCGCCCCGGCGGCGACCCCCGCCCCCTCCGGCAGCGCCTCCCCGGCGCCGTCGGGCAGCGCGTCGCCGAAGCCGTCGGGCAGCGCGTCGCCGAAGCCGTCGGGCAGCGGCGCGCCCAAGGCGACCTCGTCGCCGAGCGCCGGCGGTCAGGGCGGCGGCGCCCCCGCGCCGAGCGCCAGCGCCACTCCCTCCGCCCCGGCCTCGCCGAGCGCCCCCGCCGCGTCGCCGAGCGCCCCCGCCGCCCCGGTGCCGCAGAGCATCCAGGAGCAGCGCCAGGCCGTCGAGAAGAAGGTGGGACCGGCCGCCTGGGCCGCCGCGAGCGCGCTGCAGGCCCCGGCCGACCTCACCGCCGACCCGTCCCTGGCGGAGAAGCTCAAGCCGTTCGGCGCGCTCTCCCCGCAGGAGATCGCGGTGCTGACGCCGCAGATGCAGTTCAACGTCCCGACGATCACCTGCGCCCAGCTGGACGATCGGCCGGCCGCGTCGATCAAGGACGAGAAGCAGCAGGCGGTCGCCTGTGAGGACGGCGCCGCCAAGTACCTGCTCGACACGGCGAAGGTGGTCGGCACCGACGTCGACGACGCCAACGCGGTGCTCGACCAGACCAGCGCCTGGGTGGTCAGCCTCAACTTCACCGGCGACGGCCAGGAGAAGTGGACCAACCTGACCCGCGAGGCGTTCAACAACACCGGCGGCGCCTGCGACCAGACCGCGCTCGGCCAGGACGGCAAGTGCCGGGTGGCGGTCGTGCTGGACAACGAGATCGTCTCCTCCCCCGAGATCCAGGGCGTGCTGACCGGCGACTCGCAGATCACCGGCAACTTCAACAGCACCGACGCCAACAAGCTGGCCAGCCAGCTGCGCTACGGCGCGCTGCCGGTGACCTTCGAGCCGCAGGAGCAGCAGAACGTCACCGCCACCCTGGGCGACAGCCACCTGCGGGCCGGCCTGCTGGCCGCCGGTATCGGCATGCTGCTGGTCATCATCTACTCGTTCTTCTACTACCGCCTGCTGGGCTCGGTGATCTTCCTGAGCCTGGTGCTCTCGGCGGCGCTGGTCTTCGGCGCGCTGGTGGTGCTCGGCCGGCAGATCGGCTTCACCCTCACCCTCGCCGGCATCGCCGGCATGATCGTCTCGCTCGGTGTGGCGGCGGACTCCTTCGTCATCTACTTCGAGCGGCTCAAGGACGAGATCCGGGAGGGGCGCAGTCCGCGCAGCGCGGTGCCGCGTGCCTGGATCCGGGCCCGCCGGACGATCATCTCGGCGAACGCGATCACGCTGATGTCCGCCGTGGTCCTCTACGTCGTCTCGGTCGGCACGGTGAAGGGCTTCGCCTTCGCCCTCGGCCTGGCGACCGTGCTGGACCTGGTCGTGGTCTTCCTCTTCCGGCACCCGATCATGACGATGTTCGCCCGTACCCGGGCGTTCCTGTCCCCGCGGGTCAGCGGTCTCGGCCGGGCCCTGCCGGCCCGGTCGGCCGAGCAGGACTCGCCCCGCACCCCGCGCGTGAAGGAGGCCTGAGATGGCTAAGAGTGGTCTGGCGTCCCGGCTCTACCGGGGCGAGGCCGGTCTCAACATCGTCGGCCGGCGCAAGCTGTGGTTCGCCGTCGCGGGCGTGCTGGTGCTGATCGCACTGCTCAGCTTCGCGGTGCAGGGCTTCAAACTCGGCATCGAGTTCGCCGGCGGCAACTCGTTCCAGGTGCCGGCCAGCGTCGGCACCCTCGACCAGGCCGAGGAGAAGGTCGACGCGGCGCTCGCGGCCAAGGGCGGCGACGCCGAGGTGGTGACCGCGCAGAAGGTCGGCAGCACCAGCGGCGAGTACTACGAGCTGCGCACCTCGCAGCTCAGCCCGGCGCAGGCCACCGAGGTCAAGGCCGAGATGGCCCGGGAGTTCGGGATCAACGCCGACCAGATCAGCGGCAACCAGGTCAGCGAGGCGTGGGGTCAGCAGGTCACCTCGCGCGCCCTGCTCGGTCTGATCATCTTCGTCGCGGTGGTGGCCGTCTACCTGATCCTGCGCTTCGAGTGGCGGATGGCGGTCGCCGCGATCGTCTCGCTGTTCATGAACCTGATCCTCACCGCCGGCATCTACTCGCTGGTCGGCTTCGAGGTCACCCCGTCGACGATCATCGGCTTCCTGACGATCCTGGGCTTCGCGCTCTACGACGTGGTGGTGGTCTTCGACAAGGTGCAGGAGAACACCCGCGGCATCACGGCGAACAACAACCAGACGTACGGCGAGGCGTCCAACCTGGCGCTCAACCAGAGCCTGATGCGGTCGCTGAACACCTCGGTGGTCGCCCTGCTCCCCGTCGGCGGCCTGCTCTTCATCGGTGCCGGGCTGCTCGGCGCGGGCACCCTGAAGGACCTCGGTCTGGTGCTCTTCGTCGGTATGGCGGTGGCCTTCCTGACCTCGATCCTGCTGGCCACCCCGCTGCTGGTGCTGATGAAGAACTACGACCCGCGGATCCAGGCGCACAACAAGCGGGTGCTGGCCCGGCGGGGTGCGATGGCTCGGGGCGAGCTCGCCCCGAAGGGCGCGCCCCGCGCGGCCGAGGGCGGCGACGAGCCGATCGACGCCGAGGCGGCCGCCCTGGCCGGCTCCGCGCCGAAGGTGGGTGCCCGGCCCGCCGGCAAGCGTCCGACCGGCGCCCGGGGCGGCCGTCCCAGCGGCGGCGGCGGCAACCGGCCGGGCGGCGGCGCCAAGCGGCGCTGACCGGTCGGGAGCCACCCGGTAGGAATCGACCCGACGGCGTCCTTCATGCTGTGCGAGCGGCATGGAGGACGCCGTCGTCGTTGGAGGGAGCACCGTGACGCAGACCCACAGCACCGGGGCCCGGGGAGACAGCGGCCCGCAGGTCGCCCGGCTGGTGGCCAGCCGGGTGCTGGACGTGCCCGACTTCCCCAAGCCCGGCGTCATGTTCAAGGACCTGATGCCACTCTTCGCCGACGGTGACGTGTTCCGCGAGGTGATCGACGGGATCGTCGAGTACCACGGGCGTGACTCGTTCGACACCGTGGTCGGCATCGAGGCCCGCGGCTTCGTGATCGCCGCCGCCATCGCGTACGCCACCGGGGTCGGCGTGGTGCCGGTGCGCAAGGCCGGCAAGCTGCCCCGCGCCGCCTACTCCGCCTCGTACGCGCTGGAGTACGGCGAGGCGACCCTGGAGGTGCACCGGGACGCCTTCACCGCCGGGCACCGGGTGCTGGTGGTCGACGACGTGCTGGCCACCGGCGGCACCGCCGAGGCCACCCTCGACCTGGTCGAGCGGGCCGGTGGCACGGTGGCCGGGTTCACCGTCCTGCTGGAGCTGGGCTTCCTGGAGGGCCGCAAGAAGCTCGCCGGACGTCCGGTCCATGCCCTGCTGACCGTTTGATGCCGGCCCCGCCGGACGGACCCGGTGCGGACCGTCCGGCGGAGCGGCACCGCACCCACCGTGCGGGTAGCATTGCCCTTTGCTGACCGGGCGGGTCCCCGTCCGGCGGCGAAGGACCAGACCGGCCGGAGCTACGGTCGGTGTTTTCCGGCGAGCGGTGAGGAGGCCGGTGTCCCACGATGTCGTCCCTCCGGTGGAGGGCACGGTGCACCCGACAGGCGACGCTGACGGCTCGGTGGCCGACCGGAAGAGCAACCCGCCGGCCCGGACGGCAGGCGCCGTCGACGGCGTCGTCGTCGAGGCTGTCGACGCCGGCGCGACCGTGGTGCCGCTGCCGACCGACGGCGACCCCGCGCCGAGCGCGGGTTTCGCCCTCTCCAACGCGCCGACCGGCCGTCGGGTGCGGGCCCGGCTCGCCCGGTTCAACGCGCCCTGGCAGAGTTCGCAGGTCAGCGAGGTTCTGGAACCGCTGATCGCCACCCACCGGGACGCCCACCCCAAGGCCGACGCGCGGCTGCTGCAGCGCGCGTTCGACACCGCCGCCCGCTGGCACTCGGGTCAGTACCGCAAGTCCGGCGACCCGTACATCACCCACCCGCTGGCCGTGGCCACCATCCTGGCCAACCTGGGCATGGACACCACCACCCTGGTCGCGGCGCTGCTGCACGACACGATCGAGGACACCGAGTACACCCTCGACCAGATGCGCGCGGACTTCGGCCCGGAGGTCGCCCTCCTGGTCGACGGGGTGACCAAGCTCGACAAGGTCAAGCTCGGCGACGCGGCCAAGGCGGAGACCATCCGCAAGATGGTCGTGGCGATGGCGAAGGACCCCCGGGTCCTGGTGATCAAGCTGGCCGACCGGCTGCACAACATGCGCACCCTGACCTTCCTGCCCCGCCCCAAGCAGGAGCAGAAGGCCAAGGAGACGCTGGAGATCCTCGCCCCGCTGGCGCACCGCCTCGGTATGAACACGATCAAGTGGGAGCTGGAGGATCTCGCCTTCGGCACGCTGTTCCCGAAGCGGTACGAGGAGATCAACCGGCTGATCGGGGAGCACCAGCCGCAGCGCGAGGCGCTGCTGCGGCAGGTGACGCAGAAGGTGCAGACCGATCTGAAGGCCGCCAAGATCAAGGCGGAGACCACCGGCCGGCCGAAGCACCTCTACTCGATCTACCAGAAGATGATCGTGCGGGGCCGCGACTTCAACGACATCTACGACCTGGTGGGTGTGCGGATCCTGGTCGACACGGTGCGGGACTGCTACGCGGCGCTGGGGGTCATCCACGCCAACTGGCAGCCGGTGCCGGGCCGGTTCAAGGACTACATCGCCATGCCCAAGTTCAACATGTACCAGTCGTTGCACACGACGGTCATCGGGCCTACCGGCAAGCCGGTGGAGATGCAGATCCGCACGTACGCGATGCACCGCACCGCGGAGTTCGGCATCGCCGCGCACTGGAAGTACAAGGAGCACAAGGGCACCCAGATCGTCGGCCCGCCGGCGCACATCGACGAGATGACCTGGCTGCGCCAGCTGCTGGACTGGCAGCGGGAGGCGGCCGACCCGAGCGAGTTCCTCGACGCGCTGCGCTTCGACCTGTCCAGCCAGGAGGTGTACGTCTTCACCCCGAAGGGTGACGTCATCCCGCTGCCGACCGGGTCGACGCCGGTGGACTTCGCGTACGCGGTGCACACCGAGGTGGGCCACAAGTGCATCGGGGCGCGGGTCAACGGCAAGCTGGTGCCGCTGGAGTCGACGCTCTCCAACGGCGACGTGATCGAGATCTTCACGTCGAAGTCCGACACGGCCGGCCCGACACAGGACTGGCTGGGCTTCGTCAAGAGCCCGCGCGCCCGCACCAAGATCCGCCAGTACTTCAACAAGGAGCGGCGCGAGGAGGCGATCGAGGCCGGCAAGGACGCGATCGTCAAGGCGATGCGCAAGCAGGGCATGCCGTTGCAGCGGATGCTCACCTCGGACGCGCTGATGGCGATCGCCCGGGACCTGCACCTGGCCGACGTCGCCTCGCTCTACGCGGCGGTCGGTGACAGCCAGGTCTCCGCCCAGTCGGTGGTCCAGAAGCTGATGGCCACCTACGGCGGCGAGGAGGGCGCGGCGGAGGACATCGCCGAGACCGCCGTCGCCACCCGGCCGCCGCGCAGCCGGCAGAGCAGCGCGGACCCGGGCGTCGTCGTCCGGGGCGTCAGCGACGTCTGGATCAAGCTGGCCCGCTGCTGCACCCCGGTGCCGCCGGACGCGGTCTTCGGCTTCGTCACCCGCTCCGGCGGGGTGAGCGTGCACCGCGACGACTGCGCCAACGCCGAGGACCTGCGGGCCCAGAGCGAGCGGGTGGTCGAGGTCAGCTGGAAGCTCACCTCCGCCTCGACGTTCCTGGTCGCGATACAGGTCGAGGCGCTGGACCGGCACAAGCTGCTCGCGGACGTCACCCGGGTGCTCTCCGACGAGCGGGTCAACATCCTCTCCGCCACCGTCACCACCACCCGGGACCGGGTGGCGGTGAGCCGGTTCAGCTTCGAGATGGCCGACCCGAAGCACCTGGGCCACCTGCTGGCCGCGGTCCGCAAGGTCGACGGCGTCTTCGACGCGTACCGGGTCACCTCGGGGGCCTGAGGCAGCGTACGAGAAGCGCCCGCCGGCTGCTGCCGGCGGGCGCTTCGTCGTACGGGTGGGATCAGCCCTGGATGTCGCTCATCGCCAGCTTGGTGATGACGACCTCCTTCTTCGGGTGGCCGCCCCCGGCCTGCTGGGCGAAGGCCTTGTCGTCGCCGGCCGCCGCGACCTGCTTGACCAGGTCCATGCCGCCGGTGACGGTGCCCAGCACCGTGTAGTTCGGGTCGAGCTGCGAGTCGCCGTAGACGATGAAGAACTGGCTGCCGGTGCTGCCCGGCTGGCCCGAGTTGGCCATCGCGATGACGCCGTCCGGGTACGGGGGGCGCTTGTCGGTCGGCAGGTTCTCCTCGGCCAGGTTGTAGGCGGGGCCGCCGGTGCCGTCGGTCTGCCGCCAGCCCTTGCCGGTCGCGCTCGGGTCACCGCACTGCAGCACCTTGATGCCCTCGGTCACCAGGCGGTGGCACTTGCTGTTGTCGAAGAAGCCCTTGCTGGCCAGGTGGGTGAAGCTGCCCGCGGTGCAGGGCACCGCCGCGCGGTCGATCTTGGCGGTGATCGGGCCCAGGTTGGTGTCGATCGTCATCGTCTGGGTGCCGGTGTTCTTCTGCTGGGCGGGGGGCAGCCCGACGTCCTTGATCTGCGGGGTCCGGCCCTCCTTCGGCGCCTCGGTGTACGCGCACTGGGCGTAGCCCGGGGTGCCGCCCGCGGTGTCCTGCTTCGGGTCGTCGTCCCCGCCGAGGGTCCTCGCCAGCCAGACGCTGCCGGCAACCACGAGCAGCAGGACCGCAGCGGCCCCGACGATCGCCTGCGTCTGCCGGCGCTTGCGGGCCTTGGCCGCGCGCTCGGCCATCTCCCGCTCGAGTCGGGCCCGCGCCGCCGCGCGCTGCCGCTCTCTCGTGGACGTCACGGTCACTCCTCCTGGACTTTCTGGCGCGGTCGCCGCCGCGTACGGGTGGTCTGTCCGGCTCAGCCGGCGCTGGGGCTGGCCGACGGAGCGCCGGAAGCCGGGCTCGTCGGGGCCGTGCCGGCCGTGGCCGGCTCGCCGACGGTGAGCTTCTGGAGCAGCACGTCGGTCTTCGGCTTGACCTTGGCCCCGGTCCCATTGTCCACGGTCGGCAGGGCACCGATCTTCTCGATCACGTCGAGCCCGCCGGTGACCCGGCCGACGACCGGGTACGTCGGCTTCGCCGGGTTGAAGTCCTTGAAGAAGACGAGGAACTGGCTGCCGTTGTTGCCCGGCGGGTTACCGACCATGGCGATCGTGCCCTTCGGGTACGCCGGCGGCTGGCCCGGGGCCGGGCTGGCCGACGGGCTGGCCTCGGGCACGGCGGGGACGTTCTCGTCGTAGAAGGAGTACGTGGGGCCGCCGAGGCCGGTGCCGCTGGGGTCGCCGCAGCGCAGCGCCCCCTCGGTGGTGATCTCGTGGCACGTGGTGTTGTCGTAGAACGAGCGGGTCGCCAGGTGGGCGATGCTCGCCGCGGCGCACGGGGCGCCGGCCAGGTCGAGCTCGGCGGTGACCGGGCCGCCCTGGTTGGTGTTGATCGTCATCGGCCGGGTGCCGGCGGTGGGCAGGCCGGTGGTGGCCGGCGTGCCGACGTCCTTGAGGTTGGTGTTCGCGCTCGCGTCCTGCGGCGTCCAGAGGCAGACGTCCTGGGCGGCCTGCTGCTTCGGGTCACGGTCGAACGCGCCCAGCGCCCAGGCCGACCCGACCACGATCAGCGCCAGCACGAGCGCGGCGCCCACGCCGGCCTGGATCTGCCGGCGCCGCCGGGTGGCGGCGGCCCGCCGGGCCAGCTGCCGGTCGAGCTTCTCCCGTGCCAGCTTGCGCTGCCGGTCCCTGCTGGAAGCCACTCGTGCTCCCCTTCCTCTGCCCTGGTCGTCACCGGCGCTCGGGCCGCTCGCGTCCGCGCGCCGCGCAGTGCGCCACGCCACACGCCCGCCAGAGTGTACGGGTAGCCGCTTGGAAAGTGGTGTACGAGGTCCGGGCTGGGTTTATCGGAGTGCGTCACTGTGCCGTACGGGGTCGGCGGGACGGGTGGGTCACGGATATCGGATCGCCGCTGCGGCTAGGCTGCGGTGGGGACGACGAACCGACGGAAGGGGAGCGGACGTGCTCGTGGCCGGCTTTCCCGCGGACGCCTTCGGCACCAACTGCTATGTGGTGGCGACCGCGCCGGGGGAGCAGTGCGTGGTGGTCGACCCCGGCATCGGGGTGCTCGACCGGCTCGACGCCGTGCTCGCCGAACACCGTCTGCACCCGGCCGCCGTGCTGCTCACCCACGGCCACCTCGACCACACCTTCTCGGTGGCGCCGGTCTGCGGTGCGCGCGGCATCCCGGCGTACGTCCACCCGGACGACCGGGAGCTGCTCGCCGACCCGGCCAAGGGGCTCTCCGCGGACCTCGCCCAGCTCTTCGGCGGTCGGCTGCCCTACACGGAGCCGGACGACGTGGCGGAGCTGACCGACGGCGCGACGCTGGCGCTGGCCGGGTTGGAGATCACCGTCGACCACGCCCCCGGCCATACCGGCGGGTCGGTGCTGTTCCGGCTGCCCGGCGCCGGCTCGCCCTGGGAGGCGGAGCAGATCTGCCTCTCCGGTGACGTGCTCTTCGCCGGCTCGATCGGCCGCACCGACCTGCCGGGCGGCAGCATGCCCCGGATGCTGACCAGCCTGCGGGAGAAGGTTCTCCCGCTGGCGGACGACACGGTCGTCCTGCCCGGCCACGGCCCCGCGACCACCATCGGCCGCGAGCGCGCGACCAACCCGTACCTCGCCGAGGTGGCGGGGGACGGTGCCGCGCGCCCGGCCGCGCCCGCCCGCGGCCTGTAGCCGCGCCCACGACATCCCCGCGCCCTCCGCGCGGGACGCAAGGAGTACGCCATGAGCAAGCCCACGCCCATCTCCGGCTTCCCGGAGTGGACGCCCGGCCAGCGGATGATCGAGCAGTTCGTCCTGGACCGGATCCGCGCCACCTTCGAGCTGTACGGCTTCGCGCCGCTGGAGACCCGCTCGGTCGAGCCGCTGGACCAGCTGCTGCGCAAGGGGGAGACCTCGAAGGAGGTCTACGTGCTGCGCCGGTTGCAGGCCGACACCGACGGCCCGGCCGGTGACGACGCGCTCGGTCTGCACTTCGACCTGACCGTGCCGTTCGCCCGGTACGTGCTGGAGAACGCCGGCAAGCTGCAGTTCCCGTTCCGCCGCTACCAGATCCAGAAGGTGTGGCGGGGCGAGCGGCCGCAGGAGGGGCGCTACCGCGAGTTCCTCCAGGCCGACATCGACATCGTCGACCGGGACACCCTGCCCGCGCACTACGAGGCGGAGATGCCCCTGGTGATCGGCGACGCGCTGCGTTCGCTGCCGATCCCGCCGGTGCGCATCCAGGTCAACAACCGCAAGATCTGCGAGGGCTTCTACCGGGGGATCGGGCTGACCGACCCAGAGGCGGCGCTGCGCGCGGTCGACAAGCTCGACAAGATCGGTCCGGCCCGGGTGGCCGAGCTGCTGGCCGAGACGGCCGGCGCGAGCGAGGCGCAGGCCAAGGCGTGCCTGGCGCTGGCCGAGATCTCCGCGCCGGACGCCTCCTTCGCCGACGCGGTGCGCGCCCTCGGGGTGAGCGACCCGCTGCTCGACGAGGGGATCGAGGAGCTGGTCGCCGTGGTGGAGACCGCCGCCGCGCACTCGCCGGGGCTCTGCGTGGCCGACCTGCGCATCGCCCGTGGCCTGGACTACTACACCGGCACCGTCTACGAGACGCAGCTGGTGGGCTACGAGCGGTTCGGCTCGGTCTGCTCCGGCGGCCGCTACGACAACCTGGCCAGCTCCGGCACCGTCCGGTTCCCGGGGGTGGGCATCTCGATCGGGGTGACCCGGCTGCTCGGGCTGCTCTTCGGCGCCGACGCGCTGTCGGTCTCCCGTACCGTGCCGACCTGCGTGCTGGTCGCGGTGACCAGCGAGGACGCGCGTCCGGCCAGCAACCGGGTCGCCGAGGCGCTGCGGTCGCGGGGGGTGCCGACGGAGGTGTCGCCGAGCGCGGCGAAGTTCGGCAAGCAGATCCGGTACGCCGAGCGGCGGGGCATCCCGTACGTCTGGTTCCCGGGTGCCGAGGGCGGGGCGGACGAGGTGAAGGACATCCGCTCCGGCGAGCAGGTGAGCGCTGCGGCGGGGGAGTGGACCCCGCCCCGGGAGGACCTCAAGCCGCTGGTCAGCTGACCTACTACTCGCGCGTACGCTCGCGGGGCCCTACGGTGGCGTAAGTTACGCCATC
Source organism: Micromonospora sp. CPCC 205739 (assembly GCF_036906795.1). NCBI lineage: Bacteria > Bacillati > Actinomycetota > Actinomycetes > Micromonosporales > Micromonosporaceae > Micromonospora > Micromonospora sp. CPCC 205739. The sequence goes on from NZ_JBAKHS010000015.1 coordinate 20,223, forward strand.
GTAGGGAGACCCGCATGAGCACCGCCCCGCTGAGCCAGACCGCCCTGCTCGTCGAACTCGAAGCCGTGGTGGAGAAGAACCTCGACCGCCACCTCTCGATCGCCAAGGAGTGGTTCCCGCACGAGTACGTCCCGTGGAGCGAGGGACGCACCTTCGACGGGCCGCTCGGCGGCGACGCGTGGTCGGAGTCGGACTCCACCATCCCCGAGGTGGCGCGGACCGCGCTGATCGTCAACCTGCTGACCGAGGACAACCTGCCCTCGTACCACCACGAGATCGCCACGCTCTTCGGCCGGGACGGCGCCTGGGGCACCTGGGTGCACCGGTGGACGGCCGAGGAGGGGCGGCACGGCACCGCCATCCGGGACTACCTGACGGTGACCCGGGCGGTGGACCCGGTGGCCCTGGAGCGGGCCCGGATGACCCACATGTCGGCCGGCTACGAGAACGTGCACAGCGACGAGGTGCTGCACTCGCTGGCGTACGTGTCGTTCCAGGAGTTGGCCACCCGGATCTCGCACCGCAACACCGGCCGGGTCACCGGCGACCCGGCCTGCGAGGCGCTGCTGGCGCGGGTGGCCGCCGACGAGAACCTGCACATGGTCTTCTACCGCAACCTGCTCGGCGCGGCCTTCGAGCTGGCCCCGAGCCAGGCGATGCGCGCGGTCGCCGACGTGGTGGCCGACTTCCAGATGCCCGGTGTGGGCATCGAGGGCTTCGCCCGCAAGTCGGTGGCGATCGCCCTGGCCGGCATCTACGACCTGCGCCAGCACCGCGACGACGTGGTGCTGCCGGTGCTGCGCCAGTGGGACGTCTTCGAGGTCGCCGGCCTGGACGCCGACGGCGAGGCCGCCCGCGAGCAGATCGCCGGGCACCTCGACGACCTGGAGCGGGCGGCGTCCCGCTTCGAGGAGAAGCGCGCCGCCCGCGACGCCCGCCTCGCCGCCCGCGCCTCCTGACCCACCCCGCCCGCACTTTCAGAGAGAGCGTGGCCATCGCGCCCGGAACAGCCACGCTTTCTCTGAACGAGCGCGCTCCGCTGGGGTGAGGGTGGGTCAGGCGGGGGTGTCGAGGGGGAAGAGGAGGCAGCTCGACGTGGCGTGGGCGATGAGGCGGCCCTGCGCGTCGGTCAGGCGGGCCTCGGCGAGGGCGGTGCGTCGGCCGCGTTGCAGGACCGTGCCCTCGCACCGCAGCATGCCGCTGGCGACGGTCACCGGGCGCAGGAACTTCACGTTGAGGTCCAGCGAGGTGTAGCCGATCCCGGCGGGCAGTGTGGTGTGCACGGCGCACCCGGCGGCGGTGTCCAGCAGGGTGGAGATCACTCCACCGTGCACGGTGCCGAGCGGGTTGTAGTGGAACTCCTGAGGGACCAGCTCGACCGCCACCCGGCCCTCGTCGGCCTCCATCCGGGCCATGTCGATCAGGTGCATGATCGGCGGCGCGGCGAGCTCGCCGGCGATCATCGCGCGGAGCAGCTCCAGACCGCCGCGGCGGCCGACGTGGGCGGCACCGGCCACCGGGTCGGACCAGGAGAAGGTACGGCTGCGCGCCGGTTCCTGCGTCTGCGTCATGGACTCAGCCTGCAGCGCGTTGCTGAGTCTGTCAATCAGACCTAGCCTGGTCGGCATGAGACCCGCGGCACTGGACTGGTCGGTGGAGAACTGCACCATCGCCCGGGCGATGGCGATCCTCGGCGAACGCTGGACCCTGGTGGTGCTCCGCGAGGTCTTCAACGGCATCCGCCGCTTCGACGACATGCGAATCCGCACCGGCATCCCCCGGCAGGTGCTGACCAACCGGCTGGCCACCCTGGTCGAGCAGGGTGTGCTGCGCCGCGAGCCGTACCGGGAGCCGGGCAGCCGGGTGCGGCACGAGTACCGGCTGACGGAGAAGGGCCTCGACCTGTGGCCGGTGCTGGTGGCGGTGCTCGGCTGGGGGGACCGCTACCTGGCCGACCCGGACGGCTCCCCGCTCAGCGTCGGGCACCGCGACTGCGGGGCGGAGGTGCGGGCCGAGCTGCGCTGCGCCGAGGGGCACCAGGTGGCCGACCCGCGCGACGTGCTGCCCCGGCCGGGCCCGGGCGCCCGTCGCCGCGTCGACTGACCACCCCACCGCCCGTCGGGGCGGCGCGCCGGCCGGTAGGCCCGCGCCGGTGCGCGGGCGTGCGCCGGCGCGCGGACAACTCGGGAGCCGACCGCGCGCCGGGACCGGGCGCTACCAGCCGAAGCCGGCCGCGTACGAGACGCTGGCGAGCACCGCCTGGCCGCTGGTGTTGGGGTGGAAGTAGTCCCAGGTGGAGACCTGGCTCAGGGCGAACGGGTAGTTGAAGACCGCGTTGTCGTCGAAGTCGCAGTTCGGGCCGTACGCGGCGCAGGCCTGCGCGAGCTGGGTGTTGAAGTCGACCACCCGTTGCCGGACCCGGGCCCGGCGGTCGACGTCGGCCTGGGCGGTGGAGGTCGGGTTGGCCAGCATCGACTGGCAGATGCCGAAGGTCGACCAGGCGCTCCGGGCGCTGCCGCTGTCCTTGCCGACGGACCAGAGCCGGTGGATGTCCGGGATGCTGACCAGCAGGACCTTAGCGTTGGGCAGGCCGGTCTTGAGCCGGGCGAGCGCGGCGTCGATGTTGGCCCGGTAGGTGGCCACCGGGGTCATCGTCGACTCGGAGTTGGTGCAGGCGTCGTTGGCGCCGATCAGCATCGTCACGTACCCGACGCCCTGGCTGACCGCGGTGCCGGCCTGGCCGGGCATGTCGGCGGACTTGGCGCCGCTGCGGGCATCGTTGTGGTTGCGGCCCTGGATGCGCGGGTCGACCGCGCGGATGCGCAGGTAGTGGCTGTTCACGGTGGAGTTGTCGCCGGTGCTGAACGACCGTGAGGTGCAGTCGACGTACCAGCCGCAGGCGTTGAAGCCGCGGGTGATGGAGTCGCCGAGGCTGGCCATCGAGGTGGGTGGCGGGCCGGGGTCGGCGACGGCGGGGGTGGCGGCGAGCAGGGCGAGGGCGGTGGCGGTGGCGAGGGTGGCCAGCGCGCGTCGGGTGGGGGTCATGGTGGCCTCCGGATCGCGGCGGGTGCCGAGGTGCTGGGTGGCCAGATCGTATAGACCACTTTCTGTGTCCACAATGTTGCGCCACGGTTACCTGGGGTGGCCGGGTGAATTCGGGCAAACTCATGTCTTGCTTACGATCTTAAATATGTGAATACTTCAGTCACTCGGCCGGTTTCCCCAGGTCGGCCGGGTTGTCCCCGGGCGCGTCGACGTGACGCGACCCGTCACCCTCTTCCGGAGGTTGTTACATGCGACCCACGAGGTCATCGCTCTGCCGCGTCGCCGCCGTCGCCATGGCCGGTACCCTGGTCACCGGCGCGCTGCTCGGCGCCCCCGCCCAGGCGGCACCCGCCTCGCCCGCCTCTCCCGACGCCGCGGCCGGTCTGGCCGACCGCCTCGGCGACCGCGCCGCCGGCACGTACGCCGACGCCAGCGGCAAGATGGTCGTCGCCGTCACCGACGCCGCCGCCGCCCGTCAGGTCCGCGCGGCCGGTGCCACCCCCAAGCTCGTCACCCGGGGCGCCGCCACCCTGCAGGCCGCCACCGCCGAACTGGAGCGGTCCGCGAAGATCCCGGGCACCGCCTGGTGGACCGACCCCGCCACCAACCAGGTCGTGGTCTCGGTGGACAGCACCGTCACCGGCGCCAAGCTGGACAAGGTCAAGGCCGCCGCCGCCCGCACCGGTGGCGCGGTCCGGATCGAGGCCGAGGCCGGCGTGCTGAGCACCCGCATCTCCGGCGGCAACGCGATCTACGCCGGTGGCGGCGGTCGCTGCTCGCTCGGCTTCAACGTGCGCAACAGCGCCGGCACCCAGTTCTTCATCACCGCCGGTCACTGCACGAACATCTCGGCCAGCTGGTACAGCAACTCCGCGCAGACCGCCTACCTCGGCCCGCGCACCGGCACCAGCTTCCCGGGTAACGACTACGGCATCGTCCGGTACGACAGCAGCGTCTCGCGCCCGGGCAACGTCTACCTCTACAACGGCAGCTACCAGGACATCACCGCCGCCGGCAACGCGTACGTCGGCCAGAGCGTCCGGCGCAGCGGCAGCACCACCGGCCTGCGCAGCGGCTCGGTGACCGCCCTCAACGCCACGGTCAACTACGCCGAGGGCTCGGTCTACGGCCTGATCCGCACCAACGTCTGCGCCGAGCCCGGCGACAGCGGCGGCTCGCTGTTCAGCGGCTCCACCGCCCTGGGCCTCACCTCCGGCGGCAGCGGCAACTGCTCCTCCGGTGGCACCACGTTCTTCCAGCCGGTCCCCGAGGTGCTGAGCCGCTACGGCGTCAGCGTCTACTGACCGACCTTCCGCGAGCGGGCCGCCGGGTCACCGGCGGCCCGCCCCGCTGTGCGGGTGGAAAGGCCCGCAGGGGCCCGGGTCACCGCGTGTCGGGCCGGGATCGGCGCAGCGTCAGCACCACGAGCAGCGGGCAGAGCGCCTCCGCGCCGGCGGCCACCCGCTCGGCCAGCCCGATCCTCGGCCCGCCGACGACCAGCTCGACCACGAACCAGCCGACCAGGACGAGCAGGACCGCTGCGGCGGTCGTACCCCAGAGAGGCGGGAGCCCGGCGGCGCGGTCGGGCGCGCGGCGGCGGCCGACGGCGAGCGCCGGCCAGAGCGCCAGCGCGCCGAAGGCGATGGCGGCGGCCAGCCCGTGCGGGCCCGACGAGCCCCGCTCGGCCGGCAGCGGGAACACCGCGACGGCGACCGTGGCGAGCCCACCCAGCGCCAGCGTCAGCCGGCCGGCGGCATCCAGCGGGCGCAGCCCGGCTGCGGTCACGCAGTGACAGACACCCAGGCCGACCAGGGCCAACGTCATGATCCAGCGGTCGTCGGCGTCGCGCGCCGCGAGCGCGCTGATCGTGCCGGCGACCTGGTCGAAGCCGCCCGGCTGTCGGGCCGCGGCGAGCGTCCAGCCGCCGATCAGCAGCACCGGGGCGGCGGCGGAGGAGACGAGGGCCCAGCGGGGTACGGCGCGCATCCGGCACACCGTACGGGAGTGGGGCCGGCGCGTGCCCCGGTGTCGACCGGGGCCCGGCTCCACCGGAGGCGTCGACAGAGGCCCTTCCTTCCGGTGAACCGCGCCCGGTGGCGGCCGGGGCGCGGCGGTGCTGACAGAATGCGGAGGGCAGAGATGTACCGCAGATGAGGAGACGCAAGTCGTGATCCGTACCCATGACGCCGGCAGCCTGCGCGCGACGGACGCCGGCACCACGGTGACGCTCGCCGGGTGGGTGGCCCGCCGGCGCGACCACGGCGGTGTCATCTTCGTCGACCTGCGCGACGGCTCCGGTGTGGTCCAGGTGGTCTTCCGCGAGGAGGACGCGCACGCGCTGCGCAACGAGTTCTGCGTGAAGGTCACCGGCGAGGTGACCCGCCGCCCGGCGGGCAACGAGAACCCGGAGCTGCCCACCGGCGAGATCGAGGTGACCGCCGCCGAGCTGGAGGTGCTCTCCGAGGCGGCCCCGCTGCCGCTGCCGGTGGACGACCAGGTCGAGGCCGGCGACGACATCCGCCTCAAGTACCGCTACCTGGACCTGCGCCGCAGCGGCCCGGCCAACGCGATGCGGCTGCGCTCGCGCGCCAACCAGCTCGCCCGGGGCGTGCTGCACCAGCGCGACTTCCTGGAGATCGAGACCCCGACGCTGACCCGGTCCACCCCGGAGGGCGCCCGCGACTTCCTGGTCCCGGTCCGGCTCCAGCCGGGCAGCTGGTACGCGCTGCCGCAGTCGCCGCAGCTGTTCAAGCAGCTGCTGATGGTCGGCGGCATGGAGCGGTACTACCAGATCGCCCGCTGTTACCGCGACGAGGACTTCCGCGCCGACCGGCAGCCGGAGTTCACCCAGCTCGACATCGAGATGTCCTTCGTCACCGAGGACGACGTGATCGACCTCGGCGAGGCGATCGTCTCCGCGCTGTGGAAGGAGCTGGCCGGGCACGAGATCTCCCGCCCGATCCCGCGGATCACCTGGCACGACGCGATGGCCCGGTACGGCTCCGACAAGCCGGACCTGCGCTACGGCGTCGAGCTGACCGAGCTGACCGACTACCTGCGCGGCACCCAGTTCCGGGTCTTCGCCGGCGCGATCGACGCCGGCGGGTACGTCGGCGCGGTGGTCATGCCCGGCGGCGCGGCCCAGAGCCGCAAGGAGCTGGACGGCTGGCAGGACTGGGCCAAGGCGCGCGGCGCACGGGGCCTGGCGTACGTGGTGCTCGACGCCGAGACCGGCGAGGCGCGCGGCCCGGTGGCGAAGAACCTCTCCGCCGAGCACCTGGGTGGGCTCGCCGACGCGGTCGGTGCCAAGCCCGGTGACGCGGTCTTCTTCGCCGCCAGCACCAACACCCGGGAGGCGCAGGAGCTGCTCGGCGCGGCCCGGATCGAGATCGCCAAGCGGGCCGGTCTGATCGACGAGAGCGCCTGGGCGTTCTGCTGGGTGGTCGACGCGCCGATGTTCGAGCGCACCGACGAGGGCGGCTGGACGGCCGTGCACCACCCGTTCACCTCGCCGAACGCCGAGTGGGTGGACCGCTTCGAGGAGGCGCCGGACCGGGCGCTGGCCTACGCGTACGACATCGTCTGCAACGGCAACGAGATCGGCGGCGGCTCGATCCGTATCCACCGGGGTGACGTGCAGAAGCGGGTCTTCGACCTGCTCGGCATCACCGCGGAGGAGGCGCAGGACAAGTTCGGCTTCCTGCTGGAGGCGTTCAAGTACGGCGCCCCGCCGCACGGCGGCATCGCCTTCGGCTGGGACCGGGTCTGCATGCTGCTCGCCGGCGCGGACTCGATCCGCGAGGTCATCGCCTTCCCGAAGACCCGGGGCGGCTTCGACCCGCTGACCGGCGCGCCGACGCCGATCACCGCGCAGCAGCGCACCGAGGCCGGCATCGACGCCAAGCCGAAGGCGCCGACGGGCGTGCACGCCGGCACCGCCGGCCCGGCCGCCCCGGTGGCCGACCCGGTCTGAGGCGTACCCCGGCACCGAGAGGTCTGCGCCATGATGGCGTGGACCTCTCGGTCGTTTCGTCGCCGGCGCGGGCGACGGCCGGCCGGCCCGGACGGACGGGGGACGCGATGACGCTGCTCGTGGTGGGAGCCGGTGGCTTCCTGGGCGGGGAGATCTGCCGGCGCGCGATTGCGGCGGGCCGGCCGGTGGTCGGGACCTGGCACGCCACCCCCGTCACGTTGCCCGGCCTGGTGACGCGGCAGCTCGACGTGACCGACCGGGAGGCGGTGCGCCGGCTGGTTGCGGCGGTCCGGCCGGCCGCCGTGGTCGGCACCCCCTACCGCAACGACGACTGGGCGGTCACCGCCGACGGCGCGGCGCACATCGCGTACGCGGCGGCCGAGGCGGGGGCGCGGCTGGTGCACCTGTCCAGCGACGCGCTGCACGCCGGGCGTCCGACGCCCTACCTGGACGACGACCCGCCCACGCCGATCCACCCGTACGGGGCGGCGAAGGCGGCGGCGGAGACCGCGGTGCGGGCGGTCGACCCGAGCGCCGTGCTGGTGCGGACCTCGCTGATCGTGGGGGAGGGGAGCAAGCAGATCCAGCTCTGCCGGGACGCGCTCGCCGGCCGGGCCACCCTCTTCACCGACGAGCTCCGCTGCCCGGTCGACGTCACCGACCTGGCCGACGCCGTCCTGGAACTGGTCGACGGCGACCACGCCGGCCCGCTCAACGTCGCCGGCCCGGAGGCGGTCAGCCGGGCCGGTCTCGGGCTGCTGGTGGCCCGCCGGTTCGGGCTGGACCCGGCCGGCCTGAAGACCACAACGGGCGCGGCGGCCGGGCTGGTCCGCCCGACCGACGTCCGGCTGGACTCCTCGCGCGCCGCCGGGCTGCTCCGGGCCCGGCTGCGCGGCGTCACCGAACTCCTCGCGGTCTGACTCCCGCCCACTCCCGCCACCGCTCATGCACACTTTCTCTGCACAACTATTGTGCAGAGAAAGTGTGCACAGATATTGTGCAGTCATGGGGAACGACGAGAAAGCCACGCCGCGTGAGGTCCGGCTCGACCACCGGCAGGTCCGGGTGCTGGCGCACCCGCTGCGGATGCGCCTGCTCGGCGCGCTGCGCACGAACGGGCCGGCCACCGCCACCGCGCTGGCCGAGCTGCTCGACACCAACACCGGCGCGACCAGCTACCACCTGCGCCAGCTCGCCGAGGTCGGCCTGGTCGCCGAGGATCCCGACCGGGGCAGCGGCCGGCAGCGCTGGTGGCAGGCCGCGCACGACGTGACCAGTTGGGAACCGACCGACTTCGACGACGACCCGGACGCCCGGGCGGCCATCCAGTGGATCCACGGTGACCAGGTGCGCCTGCTGGTCGAGCGGGCCGAGCGCTGGCTGGCCGTCGAGCACGAGTGGTCGCCGGCCTGGCGGGACGCCTTCGGCATGGGCGACATCTTCATGACCATCCCGGCGCACCGGATGGAGGCGCTCAAGAACGAGGTGTGGCAGGTCCTGGAGCGGTACCACGACGAGGCGGACCCGGCCGAGCCGGGCGCCGAGCCGGTGCACGTCTTCCTCGCCGGCTATCCGATGCTGGAGGGCCCGCGGTGAGCGCCCTGTCCGTCCGCCAGATCCGGTTCCGCTACCTCGCCCTCTACGGCCTGCGGTGGCTGCCCACCGGTCTGATGATCCCCGTGATGATCCTGCTGATGCAGGAGCGCGGCCTGTCGCTGTCCCAGATCGGTCTGGTCTCCACCGCGCAGGCGCTGGTGGTGCTCGCGCTGGAGCTGCCCACCGGGGGCCTGGCCGACGCCCTCGGCCGCAAGCCGGTCCTCGCCATCGCCTGGACGGTGAGCCTGCTCTCCCTCGGGCTCTTCGCGGTGGCCGATTCCGTCGCGCTGTTCTTCCTGGTCTGGGCTCTGCAGGGCGTCTACCGGGCGCTCGACAGCGGCCCCCTGGAGTCCTGGTACGTCGACGCCAGCCTCGCCGCCGACCCGAAGGCCGAGTACGAGCCCGGCCTCGGCTACGCCGGCACCGTCGCCGGCGTCGCCATCGCCGTCGGCGCGCTGCTCAGCAGCGCTCTGGTCGCTCTCGGACCGCTCGGCCCGGTCAGCGCGCTCACCCTGCCCGTGCTGGTCGCCATCGCCCTGCAGGCGGCGGGCCTGGTCGCCCTGCTGACGCTGCTGGTCGAGACCCGCCCGGCCCGGGGCGCGGGCGCGCTGCGCGCCTCGGTCGTCGAGGCGCCCCGGATGGTGGGGCAGGCCCTGGGCCTGCTGCGCCGCTCCCGGGTGCTGCTCGCCCTGGTCGCCGTCGAGCTGTTCTGGGGCTTCGGCATGGTCACCTTCGAGTCGCTGCTCCCGGTCCGCCTCGGCGAGGTGGTCGGCGGCGCCGAGCGGGCGGCGACCTTGCTCGGGCCGGCCAACTCGGCGGCCTGGCTCGCCTCGGCGGCGGGCGCGGCGCTGACCCCGCTGCTGCTGCGCTGGCTGGGCGCCGCGCCGAGCGCCGCGCTGATGCTCCTCGTCCAGGCCGGGACCGTGGTCGGGATGGGGCTGCTCGCCGGCCCGGTCGGGGTGCTGGTCGCCTATCTGACCTGCTACACCGTGCACGGCGCGGCCAACCCGCTGCACGCCGGCCTGCTGCACCGCCAGGTCGAGGGGCCGTACCGGACCAGCGTGCTCTCGCTGAACTCGATGATGGGGCAGCCCGGCTTCGCGCTCGGCGCGGTGCTGCTCACCGCGATCGCCGACACCAGCAGCGTCACCACGGCGATGCTGGTGGGCGCGGGGGTGCTGGCCATGGCCGCCCCGCTCTACCTGCCGGCCTGGCGGGCCGGGCGCGCGGCCGGGCGGGGCACGGCGGCGGGCGCCGGACCGCCCGGCGATTCCGATGTGGTGGCCGCCCCCGACACGGCCGTGCCGGCCGCCGGTCCCGGGGCCGGTCCGGGCGTCGCCGAGGCCTCTGCAGTGCGTTGATAGGGCGCGGCTGCGGCGCGGGTCGCCGCGGCGGCTGCGGTCGGCTGACGAAGCGGCACGGCTGCCGCCCCCGGTCAGGGCGGACTCCGGCACGAGCGTGATACCTCAGAGGCATCTTGATGCCGCTGAGGTATCACGCCGACGTGGGCAGGCTTCGGATCCCTCGCGGAGCGCGCCGCCGGTAGGGCCGCCACGGGCCGGGCCGGCGACGCGACAGCTGCGGGCCGGGGCCGGCGGACCGGTCGGCGGATCAGGCCAGGTGCACCGAGCTGCGGGCGAGGGTGCCGGTGAAGCCGAGCCGCCGGTAGAGCCGGACCGCCCCCTCGTTGTGGGTGTAGACGCCGAGCGCCACGTGGTCGTAGCGGGCGGCCAGCGCCCGGGTCATCCCGACGGTCAGGGCGGCGCCGAGACCCCGGCCGCGCCGGTCGGGCGCCACGGTCAGCCCGGCCATGAAGCCCACGTCCCCGCGACTGCGGTCCGCGCCGCAGGCGACGAGCCGGTCGCCGTCGCGGACGCCGTACCAGGCGACGATTCCCGGGTCGCCGGGGCGCGAGGTGGTGGTGGGGTAGGACGCGTCGATCAACGCGCCCATGGCCGGGTGGTCGGTCTCGTCGAGGCGTACCACCCGGTCCTCTTCGGGCTGCCGGGGCGGGACGGTGCTGGTCCAGAGGAAGTCCCACTGGTCGTGACGGGCCACGGGCAGCCGGCCGGCGAGCGTCTCCGGGCTGGCCCGGGGCAGGTTCAGCCACTGCCCGGGGCCGACCACCCCGGCGGCGGCGAGGTCGGCGAAGACGTCCAGCGCCGGCCCCGCCGCCCCGATCGCGCCACCCGCCGGGCGCGCCCCGGGCGGCAGCAGCCAGGCCACCGTCCCGTCGCGCCGCCAGCCGCGCGGCTGTTCACCGGGGCGGAGCGTGTGCCGCACGTACGGGTGCTGGTCGGTGGCGGCGAGCAGGGCCGCCCGGTCGGTCAACTCCTGGTCGGCCATGATCACCTGATCAGGGTAGAACGCGCAGCGCACCCGGCCCACTCCACGGTGGAGATTGACGAGTCGACCGATTGGGTACATCCCGCGCCGACCTACTGGGCACCCCCACCGGAGGACGACGATGCTCGCCATTCTCGCCGCGATCGTATTCGGCTTCGCGCTGCTGATCGATCTGCTCAACACCAACTTCGGCGCGCCCGACCTGTTCAATTGGCACACCCTCGTGCTCATCGGCCTGCTGCTGCTCGCCCTCTACCTCGCCGGGGTCGGCAGCGGCCCGCGCAGCGGTGGCGGCGGTCGCTGGTACCGGGGCCGGCGGCCGGGTCGCGGCTGACCGCAACGGATCAGGACGGGCGCGGTCCCCGGCGCGATTCCGGCGTCGCGGACCGCGCCCGGTACTGTCTTCCTGATGGACTCCGACGCCCTCTTCTCCCTCGGTGAACCCGCCGCGGCGCCCAGCGCCCCCGCGGGTCCGAGCGGTGTCGACGGCTTCACGGCGGTCGGGGAGGATTCGCCCCTGCCCGTCCGGATGCGTCCCGCGAGCATCGACGAGCTGGTCGGGCAGGACCACCTGCTCGCGCCCGGTGCGCCGCTGCGCCAGCTGGTCGGCGGCGGGGCCCCGATGTCGGTCATCCTGTGGGGCCCGCCGGGCAGCGGCAAGACCACCATCGCCCATCTGGTCGCCCGGGCCACCGACCGCCGGTTCGTCGCCATGTCGGCGCTCTCCGCCGGGGTCAAGGACGTCCGGGCGGTCATCGACACCGCCCGCCGCCAGCGCCGCGCGGGCGGGCCGCAGACCGTGCTCTTCATCGACGAGGTGCACCGGTTCAGCAAGACCCAGCAGGACTCGCTGCTCGCCGCGGTCGAGGACCGCACGGTCACGCTGCTGGCGGCGACCACGGAGAACCCGTACTTCTCGGTCATCTCCCCGCTGCTGTCGCGCTGCGTGCTGCTCACCCTCCAACCGCTGGACGACGCGGCCGTGCGCGGCCTGTTGCGCCGCGCGGTCACCGACCAGCGCGGCCTGGGTGGCGCGCTCACCCTCGACCCCGAGGCCGAGGACCACCTGGTCCGCCTCGCCGGCGGCGACGTCCGCAAGGCGCTGACCGCGCTGGAGGCCGCCGCCGCCTCGGCGGTGGCCACCGGCGCCGCCCGGATCGATCTCGCCACCACCGAGCAGGCGGTCGACGTGGCGGCCGTGCGCTACGACCGCGACGGCGACGCCCACTACGACGTGACCAGCGCCTTCATCAAGAGCATGCGAGGCTCGGACGTGGACGCGGCGCTGCACTGGCTGGCCCGGATGCTGGTCGCCGGCGAGGACGCCCGGTTCATCGCCCGCCGGTTGGTCATCTTCGCCAGCGAGGACGTCGGGATGGCCGACCCGACCGCACTGGGGGTGGCCACCGCCGCCGCCCACGCCGTCGAGTACGTCGGCCTGCCCGAGGCCCAGCTCAACCTGGCCCAGGCGGTCATCCACCTGGCCACCGCCCCGAAGTCGAACTCGGCCACCACCGCGATCGGCGCGGCCATCGCCGACGTGCGGGCCGGCCGGGGCGGCGCGGTGCCGCGCGGGCTGCGCGACGCCCACTACGCCGGCGCGCGCGGCCTCGGGCACGGCACGGGATACCGCTACCCGCACGACGACCAGCGCGGGGTGGTCACCCAGCAGTACGCTCCCGACGATCTCGTCGGGACCGACTACTACCGGCCCAGCGGGCACGGTGCGGAGCGGTCGGTGGCCGCCCGGCTGCCGCTGCTGCGCCGGATCGTCCGGGGGCTGTCCGCCCCGGCGTCGCGCCCCGAGGAACCGACGCCGGTGGCGGTGAACGGCCGCCACCCGTCGGGCACGGGGCACGCCGGTGGGGCGGATGAAGACGGCGCGACCGTCGTCGGGGAGGGTCAGCAGTGACATCGCGTGGTGGGGAGCGACCGGAGGACGGTCCCGACGAGCGGCGCGACTCCCGCGCCAAGGGACGTCGCTGGGGCCGGGGGCGGGCCGAGGAGCCGGCGCCGGAGCCGGTCGGCGAGGAGTTCGGCTGGATCGACGATCTGCGTAGCGCCAAGCAGCAGCGGGCCGAACTCGGCCCGGACGGTGAGCCGCCCCGCCCGACGCCGTCCGCTCCCCCCGGCGGCCGTGGTCCTGCCGCGCCGCCCGCCGGTCCCCGTCCGGCGCCCGCCGCTCCCCGGCCGGACGGCCCGCCGCCCGCCGCACCCCGGCCGGACGGCCCGCCGCCCGCCGCCCGGCCGCCTGCCGCCGGACCACGCCCCGACGCGCCCCGGGCCGACGTGCCGCCACCCGGCCGGGCGGCCGGTCCGCGCGCCCAACCTCCCCCCGCGCCCGGCGGCCCCGGATCGGGCGGTCCGCGCCCCGAGGCCGGACCGTCGCGTCCCGGCCCGGTCGTCGGTCCGGGCCCGCAGGGCCCGCGTCCGACCCGCGGGGACGGCCCCCCGCCGGGGCGCGCCGGCGGTCCGCAGGCCACCCCACCGGTACGCGGCGGCTGGCCCGCCGCCCCCGAACAACGTCCCCGCCCGGGCGAGGGCGCCTGGCCCGGCCCGGCGGCCACCGCCCGCCCGGGCCAGCGCGGCCCCGACCGCCCGCAGGGGGACCGACCCCGCCCGGACGCTCCGGGTACGCCCGGCGCCGGGGACGGCACCGCGGCCCGGGCCCAGGCGCCCCGACCCGCCGGCGCCGGGCAACCGCCCGCCGGCTGGCCGGCTCCCGGCGGGGACCCGGCACCGCCCGCCCCCCGGGCCGCCGGCGCCTCCGGACGCCGGACCGTGCCCCGGGACGGCGCGCGCCGCCCGGCGGACGCCACCGACCCGGCGCGGCGCGGGCCGGCCTTCCCGCCGGACCCGGCGTCACCGAACCCGGTCAGCGGCGGTCCGCGCCCCGACCAGGCACCGGTGAGCGCCGGAGCCCGACCGGACCCGGGTGCCCCCGAGGCGGGCGCCGCGCGGGGTCGCCGGGCGGCGGCGGACCCGACCGGCGGCGAGGACACCGGTGCCACCGCGCGCCGGGGCGGCCGTGGCGCCGCTCCGGACCGGCCCACCGGTCGACGTCGCGCCGCCGAACCGGACCAGCCCGTGGTGCCGCTGACCGGCAACGCTCCGCCCATGCCACCGGCCGCCCCCGTATCGGGTGCCGGCGCCACCCCGTCCGGCCCGGTGCCCGCCGACGGCCGACGCCGGTCGCGCGCCGGGGCCGACGCCGACGAACCCGGGACCGGGCGTCGGGCGACCCCACCGGGCGGCGCACCCCGCGGCGACCGGCCGGAACGGCCGGCGGACTGGCTGCGCCAGGCGGGCCGGACCTCGCACACCGACCCGGCGCTGCCGACCGTCGACCGCTCCGCCGCGTCCGGCCGCACCGGCGCCGTGCCGCCGGCCCCCGGCCGTCGTGGTGGCCCCGCAGCGGCGGGTCGCGCCCGCCCGGGCGCCGAGCCACCCGCTGCGCCCCGCGAGGGCGTACCCGGTCAGCCCGGTCCGGCCCGGGGAGCGGCCCGCCCCGGCGCGGTCGCGCCGCCGCCCGGCACCGCCCGGCCGGACGGCCCGCGGCCGACCTCCGGTGGCCGCCCCGACGGCTCCACCCCGGCCCGGGGCCCGCAGCCCGACGGCCCGCCTCCCGGCACCGCCCCCGTCCGGGGGCCGCGCGCCGGCGGCCCGCACCCGCCGGCGGGTCCGCGTCCCGACGGTCCGCATCCGAGCACCGGTGCCGCCGCCGTCCGCGGGCCGCGCACCGACGGTCCGCACCCGGCCGGTCCCCGGGCCGACGGCCCGCAGCCGACCGGAGGGGCGCGGGCCGAGGGTGCCGCGCCGGTCCGGGTACCCCGTGGCGACGGTCCGCCCCCGGGTCGGGGGGCGCGTCCCGCCGGTCCGGAAGCCGGTCCCCGGGCGACCGGTGCCGCCTCCCCGCCGGGCGGACGCCCCGGCATGCCCTCGGGTGGCGCCGGCGCGGTGACCGGCCCCCGTCCCGCCGTTCCCGAACAGCAACCCCGTCCCGGCGGTCCGCAGCCGGGCGGGCGTCCCGGTGAACCCGGCGTCCGCGCCGGTGGAGCGGCCCGCGCGGCGGTGCGCCCCGACGGCCCCGCCCCGGACACCGCCCGACCGGCGGGCGACGGCCCGCGTCGGGGCGGCCAGCAGGCCGACCCCGGGCCGCGTCCCGGCGGGCCGGTCCCGCCGGCGGTGGCCCGCGCCGCCGCCCCGGCGGTCCGCCCCGACGAACACCCCGACCGCACCACGGGAACGCAGCGGCAGCCGGGTCGACCGGAGCCCGGCGGCGCCGGCCCGTCGCGCCCGGACGAGCCGGTGGGCGTCGCCCGGGCGGCGGTGGTCGTACCGCCGGCCGGGCCGCGACCGGCGACCGAACCGGCCGGCGGTCCGCACCGGCCCGACGAGGAGGAGCCTGCGGGGGCCGGTGCGCTGAAGGGTGCCCGCTCCGAGCTGCGCCGCCAGATGCGCGAGCGGCGCCGGCTCCGGCTGGGCATCCTGGTGCTGGTCAGCATCGTGCTGCTCGGCGCGATCCCGCTCTTCTTCGGCCTCCGTACGCTCAGCCGCGACCCGGTCTTCGACACCCTCGACGAGCTGGACGTGCCCGGCTGGGCGGCGGCGCAGACGGTCGACAACGTCAGCGGCAGCCGCTGGTGCCTGCAGGACTGCCGGCTGCGGGAACGCACCGTGGAGTCGGAACGCGCGCCCGAGGAGACCGCCGGGGTGTACGAGGCGGCGCTGCGCCGCGACGGCTGGCAGCCCTGGCAGGTCAGCCGCTGCCCGGAGCAGAAGGAGAAGGGCCGCTACACCTGCTGGCGCCGTGACGAGCTCACCCTCGACCTGTGGGTACGCGAACCGACCTGCGCGGCGCCGCCGGTCGCCGGGGCGCCGACGGTCCCGCCGTCCACCGAGGCGTCGCCCGCAGCGGGGACGTGCGCCGGATCGTTGGTGTCGGTGAAGGTCCGCAACGCGATCGACGACGAGCGGACCCGGCCGCAGCCGAGCACCGATCCGTCGCTGACCGGTGAGGATCCCTTCCCGACGTTCACGGAGGACCCGCTCGGGGAACTGACACGCTCACCGTCCTGAGCCGGTTTTCATCACGGACGGTAGGGTCTGGGGCTGGCGTACCCGCCCGCTCCCGCCGGCCCCCCGTGGGGCGCGGAGCGACGGCGGGCCCGAGACGGTCGCGCGTTCCGGACATCCGTTCCGGAACTCTGCTTGAGGAGGACATGCGTGGATGGTGGACAGATCGCTGCGCTGATCGCGGCCGGCGCGTTCCTGATGCTGGTGCTCGTGCTGGCGGTGCCGATCCTGCGCCTGCGGCACACCGTGGACGCCACGACCCGGATGATCAACGACATCAACGAGCAGACGACCCCGCTGCTGGGCGACGTGAACACCACGGTGAAGAACGTCAACACCGCCCTGGAGCAGGTGCAGACCTCGCTGGACGGGGTGAACCTGCAGCTCGCCAAGGTCGACACCATGACCTCCCACGCGCAGAACGTCACCGCCAACGTGGCGAACCTGGCCACCGTCGTCTCCGCCGCCGCGGCCAACCCGCTGGTCAAGGTGGCCGCCTTCGGGTACGGCGTCCGCCGGGCCGCCTCGGCCCGCCGGCACGCCGAGACCGAGCGCGAGGTGCGCGACACCATCAAGCAGCAGCGCCGTGCCGCGCGGCGCGACAACCGCTGACCCGGTCGGCGACGAGCGGTAGGGATGAGAGCATGAGGCGACTGTTCTGGCTGGGCATCGGCCTGGCCGTGGGCGTGGTGGTGGTCCGCAAGGCGACCCGCACCGCGCAGGCGTACACCCCGGCCGGAATCGCGAGCGGGCTCTCCGAATCCGCTGGCAGCCTGGTCGAGTCGCTGCGTAGCTTCGTGGAGGACGTACGGGTCGGGATGGCCGAGCGCGAGCAGGAGATCCACGAGGCGTTCGCCCGGGGTGAGGCGTTCGACGACCAGTTCGCCGAGCTGCGGGAGGACCCGCGCATCGGTGACCGAGAGATTTTTCCGGAGGAACACCAGCGATGAAGACGGCGGAGATCAAGCGGCGGTACCTCGCCCATTTCGAGGCGAACGGCCACGCCGTGGTGCCGTCCGCTCCGCTGCCCGCCATCAGCGACCCGAACCTGCTGTTCGTCAACGCCGGCATGGTGCAGTTCGTCCCCTACTTCCTCGGGCAGCAGACCCCGTCGTACCGGCGGGCGGCCAGCGTGCAGAAGTGCATCCGCACGCCGGACATCGACGAGGTCGGCAAGACCAGCCGGCACGGCACGTTCTTCCAGATGAACGGCAACTTCTCCTTCGGTGACTACTTCAAGGACGGGGCGATCCCGCTCGCCTGGGAGCTGGTCACCAAGCCGGTCGCCGAGGGCGGCTACGGGCTGGACCCGGAGCGGATCTGGCCGACGGTCTACCTCGACGACGACGAGGCGTTCCACATCTGGCGCTCGGTGGGCGTGCCGGCCGAGCGGATCGTCCGCCGGGGCAAGGCGGACAACTTCTGGTCGATGGGCATCCCCGGCCCGTGCGGTCCCTGCTCCGAGCTGTTCTACGACCGGGGCCCCGAGTACGGCCGTCCGGGCGGCCCGGCGGTCGACGAGGACCGCTACATGGAGTTCTGGAACCTCGTCTTCATGCAGTACGAGCGGGGCCCGGGCACCGGCAAGGAGAACTTCCCGATCCTGGGCGACCTGCCGGCGAAGAACATCGACACCGGCATGGGCCTGGAGCGGATGGCCTCCATCCTCCAAGGCGTCGACAACCTGTACGAGATCGACGAGGTCCGGCCGATCCTCACCCGCGCGGCGGAGCTGACCGGCAAGCGCTACGGCGCCCAGTCCGGGCACGTGGCCAGCGAGTCGCACCCGGACGACGTGCGGCTGCGGGTGGTCGCCGACCACGTGCGGACCGCGCTGATGCTGATCGGCGACGGGGTGACCCCGAGCAACGAGGGTCGCGGCTACGTGCTGCGCCGGATCATGCGCCGGGCGATCCGGTCGGTGCGCCTGCTGGGCTACCAGGACCGGGCGCTGCCCGAGCTGCTGCCGGTGGCGCGGGACTGCATGGCCCCGTCGTACCCGGAGCTGGCCGAGGAGTTCGACCGGATCTCCCAGTACGCGTACGCCGAGGAGGACGCCTTCCTGTCCACGCTGCGTGCCGGCACCACGATCCTGGACACCGCGATCGCGGAGACGAAGTCGGCGGGCCGGCCGGCCCTCTCCGGCGACAAGGCGTTCCAGCTGCACGACACCTACGGCTTCCCGATCGACCTGACTCTGGAGATCGCCGCCGAGCAGGGCCTGCAGGTGGACGCCGAGGGCTTCCGCCGGCTGATGGCCGACCAGCGCAACCGGGCCAAGGCCGACGCGCAGGCCCGCAAGACCGGGCACACCGACGTGTCGGCGTACCGGTCGGTGCTGGACGCGGGCGGGGCCGTGGAGTTCACCGGCTACACCGAGCTGAACCGGGAGTCCCGGGTCCGCGCGGTGCTCGCCGGCGGCGCCGAGGTGGGCGCGGCGGTCGAGGGCGACACCATCGAGCTGGTGCTGGACACCACCCCGTTCTACGCCGAGGGCGGTGGCCAGCAGCCCGACCAGGGCCTGATCACCGTGGGCGGCGGCCAGGTCGAGGTCTTCGACGTGCAGCAGCCGGTGCCGGGGCTGATCGTGCACCGGGCCAAGGTGCTGCGCGGCGAGGTGCGCGCCGGTGAGACCGGGTACGCGGAGATCGACGTGACCCGGCGGCGGGCGATCTCCCGCTCGCACACCGCCACCCACCTGGTGCACCAGACGATGCGCAACTTCCTCGGCGAGTCGGCGACCCAGGCGGGTTCGCTGAACGCGCCGGGCCGGCTGCGGTTCGACTTCAACACCCCGACCGGGGTGGCGCCGAGCGTGCTGCACGACGTGGAGCAGCAGGTCAACGAGGTGCTCCAGGCGGACCTGGAGGTGCATGCCTTCATCACCTCCCAGGAGGAGGCGCGCCGCATCGGCGCGATGGCGCTCTTCGGCGAGAAGTACGGCGAGCGGGTCCGGGTCGTCGAGGTCGGCGACTACGCCCGGGAGCTGTGCGGCGGCACCCACGTGGCCCGCTCGGCCCAGCTCGGCCTCGTCAAGATCCTCTCCGAGGCGTCGGTGGGTGCGGGGGTGCGCCGGATCGAGGCGCTGGTCGGCATGGACGCGTTCGGCTTCCTGGCCCGGGAGCACCTGCTGGTCTCCCGGCTGGCGGAGCTGTTCCGGGTGCCGGGCGACCAGGTCGCGGACCGGGTCGAGCAGACCGTGACGCAGCTGCGCGATGCCGAGAAGGAGCTGGAGAAGCTCCGGGCCCAGCTGGTGCTGGGCGGGGCGGCGGCGCTCGCCGGGCAGGCGAAGGACGTCCGCGGGGTGGCGTACGTCGGCACCGAGGCGCCGGAGGGCGCGGTGGGCAACGACGTGCGGACCCTCGCCCAGGAGATCCGCGGCAAGATCGACCCGGCCCGGCCGGCGGTGGTCGCCGTGGCGGCCCGCGCCGGCGGCAAGGCGTCCCTGGTGGTGGCCGTGAACGCGGCGGCCCGGGGTCGCGGGCTCGCCGCCAACGACCTGGTCAAGGCGGCTTTCTCCGGCCGGGGCGGAGGCAGCCCCGACGTCGCCCAGGGCGGCGGCCTGCCGGCGGCGGAAGCGCCGAACCTGCTGCTCACCGTCGAGAAGGCGATCGCCGAGGCGTGACTGCTGTCACCGCCGATCCAGGGCACCTCGTCGCTGGTGGGTGTCCCGCCGCGACGACGGGCCCTGGGTCGGCGTTCGGGTCGGATCGGGGAGTGGGGCGTCGTGGGTGACAGGTCGCGGGGGGTTCGGCTCGGCGTGGACGTGGGGCAGGTGCGGGTGGGGGTGGCCCGGTCGGACCCGCACGGCGTGCTGGCCACGCCGCTGGTGACGCTCGCGCGGGACCTGACGGCGGAGCCCGACGCGGTGCCCAGCGACATGACGCAACTCGCCCAGCTGGTCGCCGAGCACGAGGCCGTGGAGGTCGTCGTCGGCCTTCCGGTCAATCTTGCCGGTAAGCTCGGTCCGGCCGCGCGCCACGTGACGGCGTACGCGGACCGATTGGCGGATGTAATAGCGCCGGTTCCGGTGACGCTCACCGACGAGAGGATGTCGACCGTCGTCGCGTCTCGTAGGCTGGCGGAGCGAGGCGTCCGGGGGAAGCGCCAACGCGCGGTGGTGGACCAGGCCGCCGCGGTCGAGATCCTGCAGAGCTGGCTGGAAGCGCAGCGGAGGCGGACGGAATGATCGACGATCTGGACCTCGGGTTCGACGAGCCGGAGAGGGGTGAGAAGGGCCGGCACCGACGCGGCTTCGTCGAGCGACGCAGCGGCAAGTCGGGCGGCCGGGGCAAGACCATCTTCGCCCTGCTGATGGCGCTGGTCCTGTTGGGTGGCATCGGCGGCGGCGCCTTCTACGGCTTCGACCGGGTGCAGAACTACTTCGTCACCCCCGACTACGACGGCGCGGGCACTGGCGAGGCGATGGTCGAGGTGAAGCAGGGCGCGCTGATCGCCGACATCGGCGACGCCCTCGTCGCCGCCGACGTGGTGAAGAGCACCAAGGCCTTCATCGAGGCGGCCGAGGAGAACGCGCTCAGCAAGAACATCCAGCCCGGCGTCTACAAGGTGCGCAAGCAGATGAGCGCGGAGAAGGCGCTCGCCATGCTGCTCGACCGGAAGAACAAGGTCACCAACCAGGTGACCATCCCGGAGGGGCGTACCGCCAAGGACACCTACAAGCTGCTCTCCGAGAAGACCAAGATCCCGGTCAAGGAGTTCGAGGTCGCCGCCAAGGACCCGGAGGCGCTCGGCGTGCCGGACTGGTGGTTCGTCCGCAAGGACGGCAAGAAGGTCACCAAGTCGATCGAGGGCTTCCTCTACCCGGACACCTACGAGATCGCGCCGAAGGCGACCGCCGAGGGCGTGCTCAAGGACATGGTCGACAACTTCCTCAGCGTCACCGGTGAGATGAAGTTCGCCGAGCAGGTGCAGGAGAAGCGGGGCGGGATCAGCCCGTACGAGGCGCTGATCGTCGCCTCCATGGCCCAGGCGGAGGCCGGCAACGCCGACGACCTCGGCAAGATCGCCCGGGTCGCGTACAACCGTGCCTACTCGGGCAAGTTCCCGTGCAGCTGCCTGGAGTTCGACGTGTCGGTGAACTACTACTGGCAGCTCACCGGCAAGAAGACCAAGGCGTCGAAGGACATGACCACCGCGGAGATCCGCGACTCGAACAACCCGTACAGCACCCACGCCCACCCCGGCCTGACGCCCACCCCGATCAACAATCCGGGCAAGCAGGCGTTGCAGGGGGCGATGGACCCGCCGGAGGGCGGCTGGCTCTTCTTCGTCGCCATCGACCACAAGGGGCACTCCGCGTTCGCCGAGACCAACGCCCAGCACGAGCGCAACATCGCGAAGGCGAAGGAGAACGGCGTCCTCTGAGTCGCTACGCTGCGCTGGTCCGAGCGTGGTCGGCCGACGGGGGAGTGACGTGACGGTGCACCGAGCCGCGGTGATCGGCAAGCCGATCGCGCACTCCCTCTCCCCGGCGATCCACAACGCCGGTTACGCCGCCGCCGGGCTCGCCGGGTGGTCGTACACCCGGATGGAGTGCGCGGCCGCGGAACTGCCGGACCTGGTCGCCGGCCTCGGCCCCGAGTGGGCCGGGTTGTCGGTGACCATGCCCGGCAAGGAGGCGGCGCTCGCGGTGGCCGACGAGGCGTCGCCGGTCGCCGCCGCCGTCGGCGCCGCCAACACGCTGGTACGCCGCCCCGACGGGTCCTGGTACGCCGACAACACCGACGTCACCGGCATGGTCGAGGTGCTGATTTCGGCCGGGGTGGCGCCGGGTGGCAAGGTGACCGTGCTCGGAGCCGGCGGCACCGCCCGCGCGGCGCTGGCCGCCGCGGCCCGGCTCGGTGCCGCCTCGGTGACCGTGGTGGCGCGCAGGGCGGCGGCGGTCGACGAGTTGCGGCCGGTCGCCCGGGCGGTCGGGGTGGCCCTGACCGGCGCCGACTGGGCCGACGCCGTTGCGCACACCGGCGCCGACGTGGTCGTCTCCACCGTGCCCAAGGGCGTCGCCGACCCCCTGGCCGGCGGGCTCCGCTGGCGGCCGTCGACGGTGCTGTTCGACGCGCTCTACGACCCCTGGCCGACCCCGCTGGCCGCGTCGGCCCTGGCCGCCGGCGTTCGGGTGGTCTCCGGGTTGGACCTGCTGCTGGCCCAGGCGGTCGGCCAGTTCGAACAGTTCACCGGCGTGCCCGCCCCTCGGGAGGCGATGGCGCACGCGCTGGTCGTGCAGCGACGCGGGCATTCTTAGCGGCCGGTTAATTTCGCGGCGGCAACCGGATGTCCGACCGACGACGAGCGTCACGCGTCGATACGCTGCTGCCGGTAATCGTCGCCCATACGGGGAGTGTCCCTTGAGCAGGCACGGACTCCACCGCGCAGCATCCCACCTCGGCGCGCACCGCAAGGCCGTCGTGCTGAGCGTCCTGAGCGCCGGCATCGTCGCCGGCGTGGTGGCCACGATGATGCCGCTGGTGGCGGCGGAGGTGCCGCCCCTGGTGGTGGCCGCGGCGGCCGACACCACCGCCACCCAGGTGCCGCAGGACGGGGACAACGGCGTCAAGACGACGCTGGCCAGCTGCCCCCGGCTCTGCGACGGCAACCGCAACGGCGAGCGGGACGCCCTCGTCGAGTTCGCGGTGCGCGACCTGCCGGCCGACGCGGTCGACGTGCGCGCCACCCTGCGGGTGTACGCCTGGCAGCCGTTCTCCTCCCGGGTGCACGCCCACCGGGCGCTGGGCACCGCCGCCGGCCCGGGCGCCTGGTCGCAGCGGCCGCAGCTCGGCCCGGCGCTGTCCAACGTGGAGCAGGTCGGTCAGGGCTTCAACGAGTGGGACGTCTCCGCCTCGGTCACCGGCAACGGCCGGTTCGTCTTCGCGCTGACCCAGGAGACCTGGAACACCCGGATCTACTGGGCCTCCCGGGAGAACGTCAAGGCGGCCATCCGGCCGCACCTGCTGCTGCGCTACGGGCGCGGTGGCCGGCCGGCGCCCATCCGGACGAGCGCGGCACCGAGCCCGATCGCGACCACGGCCGTGCCCGCGCCGTCACCCAGCCGCACCGCGTCGCCCACCCCGAGCCGGACCGCCACGACCCCGCCGCCGAGCACCAGCGCGCCCGCGCCGTCGCCGACCACCCGCCCGGGTGACCAGGTCCCGGGCTGGCGGCTGGTCTGGTCGGACGAGTTCGACGGGACGGCGGTCGACCGGTCGAGGTGGAACCTGCGCGACAACGAGGGCCGGGACATCGACCGGGGCTGCAACGTCGACGACCCGGACAACACCTTCGTCGCCGGCGGCGTGCTCACCCTGCGCGCCCAGCGGGAGACCGCGGTGTGCAGCTCGCAGACCCGCCAGTACACGCAGAGCTATCTGGACACGATCGGCCGGGCGTCGTTCCGGTACGGCCGGTTCGAGGTGCGGGCCCAGTCGCCCAACGGGCCGACCGACTCCAAGGGCCTCTGGCCGGCGTTCTGGCTGCGCCCGGACGACGGCGGCCGGGGCGAGCTCGACGTGGTCGAGCTGCCCGGCGGCGGTGACCTCTACCGGGCCGCCACCCTGGGCATCTTCTACGACTACACGCCGGTCAAGCAGGACCAGCGGTACACCTTCCCGGCCGGGTACCCCGGCGACGGCTTCCACACGTACACCACGGAGTGGGAGCCGGACGCGATCCGCTGGTACGTCGACGGCCGGCTGGTCTGGCAGCGCGACCGGGCGACCACGCCCTGGTTCGACGAGGTCTTCCACAAGCCGTACAACCTGCGGTTGAACTTCCAGGTGGGCGGCTGGCTCGGCGACCCGGACGCGTCGACCCGCTTCCCGGCCGACTTCCGGGTCGACCACGTCCGCGTCTGGCAGCGCTGACCCCGGCCACCGGCACCACACCGCCCGGCGGGCTCCGAGCCCGTCGGGCGGTTCCTTGCCCCCGGGCCCTATCGTGTCCGCCAGCCCGGGACCGGTGGCAGGTCCGGGCGGACGGGAGACGGCATGACGGCGCGCCGGGCGGACGATCCCCGCGAACGCTCCGACGGCATCGGCTGGGTGAGCCGGGCGATCTTCGGCGACCCGAGGTCGTGGCTCGACGTCTCCGGCGCCGCGCCCCCGCCCGGTCACCGGGTCGCCGCCCGCTACGCGGTGGTGCCGTCGGTGGCGCGGGCGAAGTTCCTGCTGCCGCTGGCCTCCCGGCGGGTGGCGGCGGCGTCGACGCTGGCGTACAACGCGCTGCGGCCGCCCCGGGTGTGGGCCAACCGGCTCGCCGTCGGCCTGCTGGCCGGGCTCGGCGGCACCGGGCTCGCCCGGATGCCGGTGCTGACGGTCGCCGTGCCGGACGGCGTCGACGAGACCGAGCTGCTGCTGGCCGCGCACCTGGGCCGGCTGGCGGGCCGCCGGCTGCACGCGGCGATCGGCATCCGCCCGCCGGACCCGCACCACAAGCCGACGTTGCAGCTCTTCGACGACCGCGGCGCGGCCCACGGGTACGCGAAGATCGGCTGGAACGACGCGACCCGGGCCATGGTGGCGGCGGAGGCCGCCGCGCTGCGCGCGCTGCCCCGCGACGGCGGCGACTTCCCGGACGTGCCCCGGCTCCTGCGCGAGCTGCGCTGGGGCGAGCTGGCGGTGACCCTGGTGGAGCCGATGCCCCCCCGGGTGCGCCGGCTGCCGCACCCGGACCGCCCCGAGGTGGCCGCGATGCTGGCGGTGGCCCGCCGGGGCGGCCCGGCGGCCGAGCCCCGACCGCTGCGCGGGTCGGCGTTCCTGGCCGACCTCGCCGCCCGCGCCGAGGTCGCCGGCGGCCCGGTCGTCGACGCGGTCGCCGCGCTGCTCGCCCGCGACGGCGACACCGCGCTGGAGTTCGGCCACTGGCACGGCGACTGGGTGCCCTGGAACCTCGGCCGCCACGGCGGCCGGCTGGTCGCCTGGGACTGGGAGAACAGCGGTCCGGCGCGGCCGGTCGGGTTCGACCTGGCCCACCAGGGATTCCAGAGTGCACTGTCGCTGCGCGGCCGGCCGGTACCGGCGGCCGCCGCCGACATGCTCGCGCTGCTCCAGCGGCACGGCGACGCGGTCGGGCTGGACGCCACCCGCCGCCGGCTCGTCGCCGACGCGTACCTCGTGGAGCTGTGGCTGCGGACGGCGGAGCTGGCCGCCGGGGGCGGCGGCTGGAGCGACCGGCTGCACCCCGCGCTGCTGCACGTCCTCGCCGACCGGCTGCCGGCCGACGGGACCTGCTGAGCAGGCCGCGACTGTCGGGGAGGCGACCGGCAAACCCGAGGAAAAGCCACGTGAGTGATCTGCTCACTACCGCTCATCGGAACCGGTCCTCTAGGGTGACCACTCGATCACCAACTGTCGGGGACGGCGTGGTCGATCCTGCCCGGCCGGCGTGGGGGCGCCGCCGGGCTCCGGACGTGGGGCGACCGGCGGTGGGCCGGTGTGGGCAGGGGGACGGATGGCAACGGCAGGTGACGCCGGGCGGACCGTGGTGGGCGGCGCGGCCCGCCGGGACGGCGGCGACCGACGATGACGCTCATCTACGCGCTGGGTCTGCTGGCGGTGCTGGTGCCCGCGGTGCTGACGCCGCTGGCGGCGACCCGTTGGGCACCGGCGGTCCGCGACGGTCGGGCGGCGCACCGGTTGCGGGTGGCGGTGTCCGGGCTGACCGTCGCCTTCGGCCGGACCGGGGCCGCGCTGGTCGTGCTGCTCGCCGGCTGCGCCGCGGTGGTGGCGATCTGCTGGCCGCTGGGGGAGGCGCTGTCCCGCCTCGAACCGCACGTCGACCATCCGGTCTTCGACTACGTGCACGCCCGACGGGTCGACACCTGGGCGGAGTTGAACTCCTTCTACACCGCGCTCGGTGACCGGTACCCGCTCAAGTGGGTCACCGGCGTGGCGACGCTGGTCTTCGTCATCCTGTGGCGGCGCCGCCGGTGGTGGATTCCGCTGGTCGTGCTGCCCCTGCAGTTCGTCGTCGAGCAGTACGTCCAGGCCATTCTGGCGACCATGGTCGACCGGGGCCACCCCCCGACCGACCTGGGAACCTACCCCTCGGGCGGGTGCGCGCGGATCATGATGACCTTCGGCACCATCGCCGTGCTGGCGATGTTGACCTGGCGCCTGCCGCGCGGCGTCCGGGTGGCCCTGATGACCCTGGTGGTGACGCTGGTCAGCCTTGAGGGCTACACGCGGATCTACGCCGAGAAGCACTGGCTGACCGACGTGCTCGGCGGCTGGATCTTCGCCATCCTGCTGTTCGCGGTGACGGCGCTGGCGGTGCTCGTCGCGGAGGGACGGGTCCGGCCGCCGGCGGAACGGACCGAGCCAACCCGGCAGGTGATCCCCGCCGGCACCTGAGCATCCGGCCCGACCGCCGCCACCCCCGTACCCCGCGGCGACCGGGCCTCCCACCCCTCGACCTGGAAGCTGGCATCGACGTGACCACCCTTCTCGTCGCCTCCACCGGTGGACATCTCGCCGAGCTGCACGACCTGGCCCCCCGGCTCGGCGTGCAGGACGACTGCGTCTGGGCCACCTTCGACTCACCGCAGAGCCGCTCCCTGCTCGACGGCCAGGAGGTCATCCACGTCCCGCCGGCCACCAGCCGGGACGTGGTGGGCGCGCTGCGCGACCTGCTCGCGGCCCGCCGGGTGCTCGGCGGCGGACGGTTCCGGCAGGTCATCAGCACCGGCGCCAGCGTGGCCATGTCCTTCTTCCTGCCCGCCGCCCGCCACGGCCTGGCCTGCCACTACATCGAGAGCGCCACCCGCACCGACGGGCCCTCGCTGACCGGACGGCTGGTGGCCAGGGTGCCCCGCGCCCGGCTCTACACCCAGTACCCGGGCTGGGCCGCCGGCCGGTGGAGCTACGGCGGCTCCATCTTCGACGGTTGGACCGCCACCCGGCGGGCGACGCCCCGGCCGGTGTCGCGGATCGTGGTGGCCCTCGGCACCCACGAGCGGTTCGGTTTCCCCCGGCTGCTGCGCCGCCTGGTCGACGTGCTCCCGCCGGAGGCGGAGATCCTCTGGCAGGTCGGCTCGACCGTCGTCCCACGGATGCCCGCCGGCGCCCGCCGCCAGGTGCCGTACGCCGAGATGCAGCAGGCCATGCGGGAGGCGGACGTCATCGTCACGCACGCCGGGGTGGGCTCGGCGCTGGCGGCCCTGCGGTCCGGGCACCGCGCCGTGTACGTGCCGCGCCGCCGCCGGCACGGCGAGCACGTCGACGACCACCAGGTGGCGATGGCCCGGGAACTGGACCGCCGGGGGCTGGTGCTGGCCCGCGAGGCCGATGAGATCAGCGTCGCGGACCTGACCGAGGCGGCATCGTGGACGGTCGAGGCGATCGGCGCGCCGGCACCGTTCCGGTGGACGGCGTGACACCCGGCCCGGCCGGCACCGGCACCGGTCGAGGCGGGACAGCCGGCCACCGTGGGCCGTTTCGCCGTGACCCGGACGACGGCGACCGGACCGAGCCGTCGCCCAACCGGACCGGTCGGTCGATGGTGCGACAAATCGGAACCCAGCAAGCTACGCAGGATCTCACTTTCTCCTTGGGGGCGCCAGTGCTGCTCAGAACGTCGTCTCGATCGCGCCGGGTGGCGGGGCTGCGGCGGTGGCTCGCCGCGCTCGCCGCGCCGGTGCTGGCCGCCGGTCTGCTCGCCGCGCCCACGCCGGCCCGGGCGGCCGGCCTTCCGCCGGTGCCCATGACCCTCACCTCGCCGAATCCGGCCGACAACACCCCGCACGCGCAGAACGGCGACGTGAAGGCCTTCGCCGAGATCGGCACCACCGTCTACGTCGGTGGGTCGTTCACCTCGATCAAGGCGGCCGGCGGCGCGAGCTGGACGGCCCGCAGCTACCTGTTCGCGTACGACCGGACGAGCGGGGCGCTGAAGACCGGCTTCACCCCGGCGCTGGACGGCGCGGTGCACGCGCTGGCCGTCAGCCCCGACGGCAAGCTCATCGTCGGCGGCGCGTTCGGCACCGTCAACGGCGTGGCCCGCAAGAACCTCGTCGAGCTGGACCCGGCCACCGGCGCCACCGTCGGCTCCTGGGTCGGCCGCAGCGACGGCGGGCTGGTCCGGCGCACCATCGTGGTGGGCAACAAGCTCTACATCGCCGGCGCGTTCCACTGGGTCAACGGCACCCAGCACTCGCTGCTGGCCCGGCTGGACGCCACCACCGGCGCGATCGACCCGGCGTTCCAGATCGACGCGAGCGTCGCGCGCAGCAGCGTCGAGCTGGTCTGGGGCCTCGCCGTCGCCCCGAACGGCGAGTCTCTCGTCGCGGTCGGCAACTTCACCCAGGTGAACGGCGCGTCCCGCAACCAGGTGGTGCTCGTCGAGCAGCTCAAGGGCACCCCGAAGGTCGCCAACTGGAGCACCCAGCGGTACGTGGCGCAGTGCGGCGCCGGCTTCCCGTTCTACGCCCGTGACGTCGACTTCTCCGACGACGGCAGCTACTTCGTGATCGCCGCGGACGGCGGCCGGGCCGCCGGGGCGTACTGCGACACGATCGCCCGGTTCGAGACCGGCACCCGGGGAGCGGCCATCGACGGCACCTGGGTGGACGACACCGGCCACGACTCGGTGACCTCGATCGAGGCGGCCGACAACGTGGTCTACGTCGGCGGTCACTTCCGCTGGTTGAACAACGCCAACGGCGACGACTCCGCCGGCGCGGGCGCCATCAACCGCTACGGCCTGGGCGCGCTGGACCCCATCAACGGCATGCCGCTGGTCTGGAACCCGACCCGCTCCGGGGCGCCGGCCGGCACCACCGACTGGGGCCCGATCCTGTGGGAGCTGTGGCGTGGCAGCAACGGCCTGCTCGCCGGCTTCGACAACGACGGGCTCGGCAACGAGTACCACGGCCGGATGGGACTCTTCCCGCTGGCCGGTGGCCGTACCGTGCCGGCGGTCAACGCGCCGACGGCCGCCTCCGGCTACCTCTACCTCAGCACCGCCGACGGCCAGGCGACCAAGGTGCCGTTCGACGGCACCACGCTGGGCACTCCGGTGGCGACCAGCCAGCCGAACCTCACCGCGGCGGGCGCGGCGTTCTCCGTCGGCAACAAGCTCTACTGGTCCAAGACCGACGCGACCGCACCGAACGGCAGCTATCTAGACGTCTCGATCTTCTCGGCCGGCTCGGTGGGCGCACCCTGGGTCGGCAGCGGCTACAACTCGTGGTTCAAGGCCAACGCCCTGAGCGGGGCGTTCTACCTCGACGGCCGGATGTACTACACGAAGGCCGGCATCAACAAGCTCTTCTACCGCTACTTCGAGCCGGACGGCCACATCGTCGGCTGCACCGAGTTCACCGTGCCCAGCCTCAACATCTACTGGGGCAATGCCCGCGGCCTGGCCTGGGTCAACGGCAAGATCGTGTACGGCAACGTAGACGGCGTGCTGCGCACCGTCCCGTTCAACCAGAGGGCCGTCGAGGGCAGAGCCTCGATTCGGCTCGCGCCCGCCTCGGCCGGCGTGAAGTGGTCGAGCCCGACGCTTTTCTTCGCCACCTCCTGACAAGCTGCGCGTACCGGGCGGTCCGTCGGTGTCCGAGCGACACCGGCGGACCGCCCGTACCGCAGGGGGCCGGTCGGCTGTCGACCGCGGGTGAACGTTCGGCGACAATGGGACGACCCACCCGGCGCGGTCCTCGCCCGGCCGGTGCCGGCCACCCCTTCCTCATCGCGCAAGGACCTGACCTGATGGACGTGACCGACGTCGCTTCCGCCCGGCAACGCCCGGTCGGCCTCGTCGAGCTGGCCCGCATCCCGCTGCGGCGGTGGCGGATCGTGCTCGCCTCCGCGGCGCTGGTGCTGACGGCCGTGCTGGGCTACCTGTTCGTCCTGCCGGCCACCTACACCGCCACCACGGCCGTGGTGGTCCGGCCGGTGGTGACCGACCCGTTCTCGGTGCCGTCCGGGGGCGCCGACCGCGCGGTGAACATGACGGCCGAGAGCGGCATCGCCACCAGCAACGACGTCATCGACGACGTCGCCCGCATCACCGGGCGGGACACCGAGGAGGTGGCCGACGCCCTGGAGGTGGAGACGCCGGTGGGTGGCCAGGTGATGCGCTTCAGCTACGCCGGCCACAGCGAGCGGGAGGCGGTGGACGGCGCGAACGGCGCCGCCGAGTCGTACCTGGACCTGCGCAAGGGCATGTACGAGAACCAGCGGGCCGCCGTGCTCAAGTCGTACGACGACACCATCGACCTGGTCACCGCCCAGCGCACCACGACGCAGCGGTCGCTGCCGGCCAACCAGAACTCCACCAATCCGTCGCCACGCACCAGCGCCCTGCTCGACCAGTTGCGGGCGCTCAACGACCAGCTCGCCACGCTCGCCGAGCAACGGTCCAAGGTGGCCTCCGCCGACCTGAGCCCCGGCTCGGTGACCAGCGCCGCCCGTACCCCGGTGCCCTCCAGCCGGGACGCGGCGCCGCTGATCCTGGTCGCCGGCCTGCTCGGCGGCCTGCTCCTGGGTGGGCTGGTGGCCTTCGTCCGGGAGTCCCTGGACCGCCGGGTCCGCACCGCCGCCGAGGCGGCCTCGACCGTCGGCGCGCCGCTGCTGGGCACGGTGCGCCGCCGCCGCGGCGGGCAGCCGGACGACTCCGACCTGCGCTACCTGGTGCTGGCCCTCGGCCGCTGGGTCGACGGGCCGCAGCGGACCCCGCTGGTGGTGCTCTCCTCGGCCGCCGACGAGGGGCGCGAGCAGGTCACCGCGGGGCTCGCCGCGGTGCTGGCCGCCGCCGGCCACGAGGTACGCCTCGGCGTCACGCCGGAGAGCCTGGACCGGATCCGCCCGCTGATGCTGGACGCGCAGCGGCGCAACCCGCCGGTGGAGCCGGCCCGAACCCGGGTGCCCCGCCCCCGGCCGGTGCCCGCCACCACGCCCGCGCCGGCCGCCACCGCCGGCCCTGACGACACCGCCGTCATCCCGGCGGTCCGCAAGCCCCGGCCGTTCCCCGCCCCCGCCGAGGCGAAGAACGGCGCGGTGTACCGCTCCACCACCACCGCCGAGGACAAGACGCAGGTCATCCCGACCGCCCGGCCGGTTGCCGCCGAGGGCGCCGCGACGGACGGTCAGGAGCTGCGGATCGGCGCCGGCAGGGTCCGCCTCGTCGACCTGGAGGCCGCCTCCTCGGCCGAGGGGCTCACCGTGCTGGACGCCCCGCCCGCGCTGCACGACGAGCGAGGCGTCCGGGCCGCCCGCGACGGGCGGGCGGTGCTGGTCGCGGCCCAGGACCGGACCCGCACCGGCCAGCTGACCCAGCTGGTGGACCGGCTGCGCGCCGTCGGGGTGGAGCCGTTCGGATTCGTGCTGACGGGAGACGGCCGTGACTGAAGGCGACCAGCCGGACGCCGGGACGCAGCCGGCGTACCCGCCGGTGAGCGTGGTGGTGGCCACCCGGGACCGGCCGGGGCTGCTGGAGCGGGCCGTCCGGGCGGTGCTCGACCAGGACTACCCGGGGCCGGTCGAGTGCGTGGTGGTCTACGACCACACCGAGATCCGCCCGCTCGACCTCGACGTGCCCGCCGGGCGCACTTTGCGGTACGCCACCAACACGCACCGCCGTGGGCTGCCCGGCGGCCGCAACACCGGCGCGGACGAGGCGACCAGCGATTTGATCGCCTTCTGCGACGACGACGACTTCTGGCTGCCGGCCAAGCTCAGCCGGCAGGTGCAGCTGCTGGCGTCGCGCCCCGACGCCGCCGCCGCGAGCTGCGGCATCCGGCTGGAGGGCCCCGGCATCGCCAAGGAGCGGCGGCTGGACCGGGCGGAGGTCGCCCTGCCCGACTTCGTCGAGGACCGGGTCATGGAGGTGCACTCCAGCACCATCCTGGTCCGCCGGTCCACCTGGGACGCGGTCGGCCCGGTCGACGAGGAACTGCCGGGCGGCTACGGCGAGGACTACGAGTGGCTGCTGCGGGTGGCCGCGCACGGCCCGGTGGTGATCGTGCCGGAGGTGCTGGTGGTGGTGGACTGGCACGGCGGGTCGTTCTTCTTCGGCCGCTGGGCCATGATCGTCGAGGCCACCCGCTACCTGCTGGACAAGCACCCGGAGCTGGCCGGCAGCCGGACCGGACTGGCCCGGCTGCACGGCCAGATCGCCTTCGCGCTCGCCTCCGGCCGGCGGCGCCGGGAGGCGCTGCGCGAGCTGGGCCGGGTGCTCCGGCTCAACCCGCGCGAGAAGCGGGTGCTGGTGATCGTGCCGGTGGTGCTCGGCCTGCTCTCCGGGGAGCGGGTGCTCCGGCTGGCCCAGCGCCGGGGCCGAGGTGTCTGACCGGCGGCCCGGGGCGACCGCGCCGCCGCTGCCCGTCTGGCCGCTGACGGCCATGTTCGCCCTGGTGCCGCTCTGGTGGGCGCTGGGCGCGTTCTACCTCGGCTGGTCGGTCTTCGGGGTGGTGCTGCTCGCCCTGCTGGTCACCCGCGGCCGGGTCGCGCTGCCTCCGGGCGGCGCCGCCTGGCTGGTCTTCCTCATCCTGGTGCTGCTCAGTGCCACCCGGCTGGATCGGGCCACCGCCTACGTCACCTTCGGGCTGCGCTTCGGCTTCCTGGCCACCGCCCTGGTGGTCTGCGTGTACGTGTACACGCTGGTCCGCGAGGGCGCCCGGTGGGACCGGGTGCTGCGCCCGCTGGGCTGGTACTGGCTGGGACTGGTGGCGTTGGGCTGGCTGGCCGTGCTCGCGCCCACCTTCGCCCTGACCACGCCGGTCGAGATGGCGCTGCCGCAGAGCATCTCGGGGGAGCGGTTCATCCAGGCGCTGACCCACGTGCGGGCCAACGAGTTCAACCCGCAGTCGCGCTCGCCGATCTACCGCACCGCCGCGCCGTACCCGTACACCAACAACTGGGGCACCGCGTACGCGCTGCTGGTGCCCTGCGTGCTGGCGTATCTGACCTCGGTGCGTACCGGGCGGTTCCGGGTGGCGCTCTGGGTGTCGCTGCCGCTGTCGGTGGTGCCGGCGTTCATGACGCTCAACCGCGGCATGTTCCTCGGCCTCGGCGCCGGCCTGCTCTACCTGGGCCTGCGCGCCCTGGTCCGGGGCAACGCCCGGCTGATCGTCTCGATCGCCGGGCTGGTCGTGCTGGTCTGGGTGGTCAGCCTGGTCGTGCCGGTGCAGGAGATGATCGACGCCCGGGTCAGCACCACCGACACCAACGTCGACCGGATGGACCTCTACGTGCGGACCTGGCAGGCGGTGGAGCGTTCGCCGCTGCTCGGGTACGGGGCGCCGAAGAGCGTGGACACCACCCTCGCCGAGGAGCCGCTGGGCACCCAGGGCCTGATCTGGCAGATCCTCTACAGCCACGGCATCCCCGCGCTGGTGGTCTTCCTCGGCTGGCTGGTGCTGGTGGCCCGGCGGCTGGCCGCCGCGGTCTCCCCGGCCGGGCACTGGCTCAGCACCGTCCCGGTGATCGCGCTGGTGGTCATCCCGGTCTACGCCTACATCGACCCGAACCTGTCGGTCATCTTCTTCGCCGTCGGGGCCGGGCTGGCGGCGGTCGGCGGACCGGTCAACCGGGAGTCCACCGGACCGTCCACCATGGCGCAACCGGTGCCGCTGACGCCGTGGCGTACCCGCGGGGTCGGCCGGGCGTCGGTGCCCGCGCCGCCGGTGCCCCCGCCGTCGGCGACGGGGGTGGCGGCGGTCCCGCTGCGCCTGCCGGCCCCGCCTCCCGCACCGGCCCCGACGGCCCGGCCTGCTGCGAAGGCCGACGCGTCCGGGCCGCCGGTGCCCGGGCCGGACCGGCCGGTCGCGGACGCGCCACGCCAGGGGGGAACGGCATGACCGATCCAGGTACGCGGCCGACCGGCGCGACCGCCACGGCCGTCGCGGACGCCGGTGGCTCGGCCGGCGAGCGGGAGGTGCGGCGCAGCACGCGCAGCGGAATGGTCGGGCTGGCCGGCGCGGCGGTCAACGGCCTGCTGGGCTTCGTGCTGACCGTGGTGATCGTCCGTGGCCTGGGGCCGGCCGGCTCCGGCGCGATGTTCACCGCGATCGGCGTGGTGGCGATCATGGGCGTGCTCTGCTGCGCGGGCGCGGACACCGCGCTGGTCTGGGCGCTGCCCCGGCGGCGCGCGGGCCGCCACGGTGACGCCGCCCGGCTGCTGCCCGTCGCACTGTTCCCCGCGCTGCTGCTCACGGTCGTCGTCGCGGCGGCCGGCGTGGCCCTCGCCGAGGCACTCGCGCCGGTGCTCTTCGACCCGGGCACCAGCGAGGGCACCGACCTGCTCCGGCTGGCCTTCGCCGGCCTGCCCTTCGTGGTGGCGACGACGGTGCTGCTGGCCGCCGTACGGGCGGTGCGCCCGGTCGCGGCCCTGGTGGCCGTGCAGTACGTCTTCGTGCCGGCGGCCCGCCCGGCCCTGGTGTCGGCGGCGCTGATCGCCGGGGCGGGGGTGACAGTGGCCTTCGCGGGCTGGCTGGTCCCCGTCGCCGTGGCCGTGCTGGTCTGCGCGGCGCTGCTGGCCCGTCCGCTGGGCCTGGGGGCCGGCGCCGCGCTCCGCCCGGTCCGCGAGGACTGGCGGACCCTGTGGGGCTTCGCCCTGCCCCGGGCAGCCTCGGCGACCATCGACGCCAGCAGCATGTGGTTGACGGTGCTGCTCACCGCCGCGCTCGCCGACCAGGCCGAGGCCGGCATCATCGGCGCGGTCGGCCGCTACGCCCTCGCGGGGCTGCTGATCATGCAGGGGCTGCGGGTCGCGGTGGCGCCCCAGCTCTCCCGGCTGCTCGGGCAGGGGCGCACCGGCGAGGCGGCCCTGGTGTACCGGCGGATCACCGCCGTGATCATCGCGCTCTCCTGGCCGGGCTACCTGCTGCTGGCCGTGTTCGCGCCCGGTTTCCTGCGCCTGTTCGGCGCGGAGTTCACCGCCGGCGCCGCCGCCATGGTGGTGCTCGCCGGCGCGATGATGGTCAACTCCGGAACCGGCATCGTGCAGACCCTGCTGCTGATGAGCGGCAGCAGCGGGCGGCACCTGCTCGCCGCCGCCACCGGGCTGCTGCTCAACGTGGTGCTGGCCGTGCTGCTGATCCCGCCGCACGGCGCGCTCGGCGCGGCGGTGGCCTGGACGGTCGGCATCGTGGCGGAGAACGTGATCGCGACGGTGGCCGCCCGCCGGGTGGTCGGCGAGCCGCTGATCACCCGGTCGGTGCTGCGCGCCGCGGCCGTCGCCGGCACCGCCACCGCCGTGCTGGCCTCGGCCGGCGCGGCCCTCGCCGGCCGGGGCGTGGCCGGGCTGTTCCTCACCCTCGGGGCGGCGGTGCTGCTCGGCGTCGCGCTGCTGCTGCACCCGGGGGTACGCCGACGGGCGCGGGCGACGGCGCCGACCCTGCTGGGCCGTGGGCCGAGCTGACGAGGAGGACGAGATGACGATGCGGGACAGGGTCAAGGCGCTGGTGCCCGCCCCGGTGCGGACCGGGGTGCGCACCTCGCTGGTCCGCTACGGAGAGCGCACCAGCGACCGGCGCCCGCTGCCGGACTTCCTCATCATCGGCACCAAGCGCGGCGGCACCACCTCGCTCTGGCGCTACCTGTTGGAGCACCCGCTGGTGCCCCGGCTCTTCCCGGCCTGGAACACCAAGACCTCGCACTACTTCGAGGACACCTTCGCCCGGGGCGAGACGTGGTACCGCTCGCACTTTCCGACGCAGCGGCAGCGGCGGGCGCTGGAACGCCGGTACGGCGGCCCGACCCGGGTGGGGGAGGCCGCGCCGCTGTACATGTTCCATCCGCTCGCGCCCGGGCGGGTGGCGGACCTGATCCCCGCCGTGAGGCTGATCGTGCTGCTGCGCGACCCGGTGGAGCGGGCGTACTCGCACTGGAAGGAGCGGCGCAGCGAGGGCGTGGAGCCGCTGGACTTCGCCGAGGCGCTGGCCCGGGAGGAGGAGCGGACGGCGGGAGAGCGGGAGAAGCTGCTCGCCGACCCGACGTACGTCAGCGCCGCCTACGACTGGTACACCTACCGGGCGCGAGGCCGCTACCTGGAACACCTGGAGCCGTGGCTGGACCGGTTCGACTCGGCGCAGCTGCTGATCCTGCCCAGCGAGACGCTGTACCGCGAGCCCGCCGCCACCTACGCCCGGGTGCTGGACTTCCTCGGCCTGCCCGCCCACCAGCTCGACCGGTACGAGGTCTTCAACGACCGGCGCAGCAGCGCGATGGACCCGGCGGTCCGCGACGAGCTGACCCGTTACTACGCGCCGTACAACGAGGCCCTCGCCAGCCGGCTGGGCATGACCTTCGAGTGGGGGAGCTGACCGTGGCGAGCGGGACCCGAACGAACGACGAGAGCCCGACGGCACGCCGCCGGAGTTCCCTGAACGCGCTGCGCTTCCGCCTCGTCGACGCACCCGACTCGTACGGGGCGAAGCGCCGGGCGAAGCGCGCGCTCTGGCTGTCCGAGACCTTCCCCGACCTCGCCGAGATGTCCGTGCTGGACCTGGGCGGCCGGGTCGGCAGCTGGAGCAGAGTGCCCGTGCGCCCGAAGCACGTGCACGTGGTCAACCTGGAGCCGCTGCCCGCGGAGCTGCCCGACTGGGTGGAGGCCGACCACGCCGACGCCTGCGAACTGCCGCCGGCCATCCTGAACCGCCGCTACGACCTGGTGTTCAGCAACAGCGTGCTGGAGCACGTGGGCGGGCACGAGCGGCGCCGGCGGATGGCCGAGGCGATCCGCGCGCTCGCTCCTCGGCACTGGGTGCAGACCCCGTACCGGTACTTCCCGGTGGAGCCGCACTGGGTGGCGCCCGGCATGCAGTTCCTGCCGGTGCCGGCCCGGGTGGCGGTGGCCCGCGCATGGCCGCTGGCCTACACCCCGGGCAAGTCCTGGGACCAGGCCATGAAGCAGGTGCTCACCACCGAGCTGATCGGCCGGGCCGAGATGCGCTACCTCTTCCCCGACTCCACCATCCGGGCCGAGCGGATGCTCGGCCTGACCAAGTCCATCATCGCCGTGCGGACGGCCTGACCACCCGCCGCTGACCCGCCCGGCGGACGTCCGCGTCCGCAGGGCGGGACGCGCCGGGCGGGGCGTCGGGGCGGCGACCGGGCGTGACAGACTGAGCGCTGTGTTGCGCTGGCTGACTGCAGGTGAATCGCACGGTCCCGCCCTCGTCGCCCTCCTGGAGGGGGTGCCCGCCGGGATCGAGGTGACCACCACCGACATCGCCGACGAGCTGGCCCGCCGTCGGCTCGGCTACGGCCGGGGCGCCCGGATGTCCTTCGAGCGCGACGAGGTCGAGGTCATCGGCGGCCTGCGGCACGGCGTCACGCTGGGCAGCCCGGTCGCCATCCGGGTCGGCAACTCCGAGTGGCCGAAGTGGCAGACCGTGATGGCCGCCGACCCGGTCGACCCCGACGAGCTGGCCCGGCAGGCCCGCAACGCCCCGCTGACCCGCCCCCGGCCCGGCCACGCCGACCTGGCCGGCATGCAGAAGTACGGCCACACCGACGCGCGGCCGATCCTGGAGCGGGCCAGCGCGCGGGAGACCGCCGCCCGGGTGGCCGTGGGCACGGTGGCCAAGGCGCTGGTGAAGCAGGCCCTCGGCATCGAGATCGTCTCGCACGTGGTGGAGCTGGGCCCGGTCGCGGCCAAGCCGGGCCTGCGGCCCCGGCCGGAGGACGCCGAGCGGATCGACGCCGACCCGCTGCGCTGCCTCGACCCGGAGGCGAGCGCCCGGATGGTCGCCGAGGTCGACGCCGCGAAGAAGGCCGCCGACACCCTCGGCGGCGTGGTCGAGGTGCTGGCGTACGGGGTGCCGCCGGGCCTGGGCAGCCACGTGCAGTGGGACCGCAAGCTCGACGCTCGGCTGGCCACCGCGCTGATGTCCATCCAGGCCATCAAGGGCGTCGAGATCGGTGACGGCTGGCAGCAGGCCCGCTCCCGGGGCTCCGAGGCGCACGACGAGATCATGCCCACCGCCACCGGCGTGCGCCGGGTCACCGACCGGGCCGGCGGCCTGGAGGGCGGCATCACCACCGGTGAGCCGCTGCGGGTGAAGGCCGCGATGAAGCCGATCTCCTCGCTGAACCGGGCCCTCGCCACGGTCGACGTGACCACCGGTGAGCCGGCCACCGCCATCAACCAGCGCTCCGACGTCTGCGCCGTCCCGGCCGCCGCCGTGGTCGCCGAGGCGATGGTGGCGCTGGTGCTGGCCGAGGCGGCCACCGAGAAGTTCGGCGGCGACTCGGTGACCGAGATCCGCCGCAACCTCGCCGGGTACCTCGACGCCCTGGTGATCCGGTGAGCGCGAGGAGTGCAGCGGAGCGGAGCCCCGCAGTCGCGAACGACAAGGTGATCCGGTGACGAAGCCGGTCTGCGTGCTGGTCGGGGCGCCGGGCTCCGGCAAGACCACCGTCGGCGAGGAGCTGGCGGCGCTGCTCGGGGTCGAGTTCCGGGACACCGACGCCGACATCGAGCGGCTGGCCGGCAAGCCGATCCCGGAGATCTTCATCGACGAGGGGGAGGCGCACTTCCGTACCCTCGAACGGGCGGCGGTGGCGGCGGCGCTGGCCTCGCACGGTGGCGTGCTCGCCCTCGGCGGCGGCGCGGTCCTCGCCGAGGAGAACCGCGCCGCACTCGTCGGGCACACCGTGGTGCACCTGTCGGTGGAGCTGCCCGACGCGGTGAAGCGGGTCGGGCTCGGCGCGGGTCGGCCGTTGCTCGCGATCAACCCCCGGGCCACCCTCAAGTACCTGATGGAGCAGCGCCGCCCGCTCTACGCCGAGGTGGCGACCGCGACCGTGGTCACCGACGGGCGTACCCCGCCCGAGCTGGCCGCCGAGATCGTCGCCCTGCTCAAGCCCTGACCCGGCCGGCGGTCAGCCCCGGGCGATGGTGTCGAGCAGGTCGGCCAGGGCCTTCGGCTCGCTCAGCATCGGCCAGTGGCCGGTCGGCAGCCCGTGCAGCTCGGCGCCGACGAGACCAGCGAAGAACGGGTGGCCCTCGGCGATCATCGCGGCGGCCACCTCGACCGGGAAGGCGCACGCCACCAACGCGGTCGGGACCGACCGCCCGCCGGTACGCCGCACTGGCTCGGTCGCCGCGCCCAGCGGGTGCCCGGTGGACCGGCGCCGCAGCAGCGCCAGCGCGTCGTCGTCCAGACCGGCCAGGTTCTGCGGGTCCTCGGCCGGTTCCCAGGCCGGCGGCGGCAGCAGGTGCCCGTCGCCGATCAGCGCGCGCAGGCGCTCCTGCTCCTCCGGCGGGTTGGTGTCGAACTGCGACATCCCGTCGGGCAGCGGCCCGCTCTCCACGTAGACCACCCGGGCGATCCGGTCCGGCATCCGGTCGGCCGCCTGGGTCACCGGCATCCCGCCGCCGGAGTGCCCGACCAGCACCACGTCGCGCAGCTCCTCCGCCTCGATGAGCCCGGTGAGGTCGGCGGTGTGCGTCTCCAGGCCCACCTCCGGGCCGGCCAGGTGGGCCCGCTCGGCCACCCCGGTCAGCGTC
This sequence comes from Micromonospora sp. CPCC 205739, assembly GCF_036906795.1. Lineage (NCBI taxonomy): Bacteria > Bacillati > Actinomycetota > Actinomycetes > Micromonosporales > Micromonosporaceae > Micromonospora > Micromonospora sp. CPCC 205739. Next base: position 59,731 of record NZ_JBAKHS010000015.1, read on the forward strand.
ACCGGGTACACGTCGTGGCCGCGCCCGCGCAGGTCGGCGGTCACCTCCCGCCACGCCCAGCCGCCCAGCCAGAACCCCGGCACCAGCACGAACGTCGCCATCTCGGATCTCCCTCGTCTCGATGTCCACGGACACCGTAGGCTCGAATCCGGACAGTTCCCGCCCGGTATTGCGAGGTGTCCCGTGTCACATCCCGCCGGTCGGGTGCTGGCGATGCTCGAACTGCTCCAGAGCCACCACCGGCTCACCGGCGTCGAGCTGGCCGAACGGCTGCGCGTCGACGAGCGCACCGTGCGCCGCTACGCCGCCACCCTGGCCGACCTCGGCATTCCGGTCACCGCCGAACGCGGCCGGTACGGCGGCTACCGGCTGCGCCCCGGCTACAAGCTGCCGCCGCTGATGCTCACCGACGACGAGGCGGTCGCGGTGCTGCTCGGCCTGGTCGCGGCGGAACGGCTGGGGCTGGGCACCGAGGAGCCGGCGACCGTCACCGCCCTGGCGAAGATCCGGCGGGTGCTGCCGGCGCCCCTCGCGGAGCGGCTCGCCGCCGTCCAGGACCACCTCGGCTTCACCCTGCGCCGCGCCGACCCGGCGCTCCGTCCGGCCGCCGGCACCCTGCTCACCCTCGGCGCCGCCACCCGGCAGCGGCGCCGGGTGACGCTGGACTACCGCTCCTGGCGGGGTGACTCGTCGCGGCGGCAGGTCGACCCGTACGGGCTGGTCTTCCACGCCGGCCGGTGGTACGTCACCGGCCACGACCACCTGCGGGAGGAGGTACGCACCTTCCGCCTGGACCGGATCGGCGCGGTCACCACCGGCCCGGAGACCTTCGCCGTGCCGGACGGCTTCGACCCGGTGTCGCACGTGACCCGCTCGCTGGCCGGCGTGCCGTACGCGCACTCCGTCGAGGTGCTGCTGGAGGCCGACCTGGCCACCGCCCGCCGCCGCGTCCCGCCCAGCGTCGCCGAGCTGACCGAGGTCGCCGGCGGGGTGCTGCTGCGGGCCCGCGCCGAGCACCTCGACGGGATGGCGCAGCTGCTCGCCGGGCTGGGCTGGCCGTTCACCGTGCTCGCTCCGGACGCGCTGCGCGACGCCGTCCGCGCCCACGCGACCCGGCTGGCCGGCTGGGCCGACCGGTCCGGCCCCGTCCCGCCGCCCGGCTGAGGCGACGACGGGAGCCGGCGAGGCGCACGCCGGCCTGGACCGGTGGTGGCGCCGGCGGGCGGTGTCCGGGCTCAGGCCGGCGACGGCACCGTCTCGGCCCGGGCGCGCCGGGCCACCGGCCGCCAGGTCACCAGCAGGGCCAGGGCGAGCAGGATCTCGGCCAGGTCGCCGCCGTAGTACATCAGCGTCGCCGCCGCCCGCAGCTGCGCCACCGGCGCGGCCGCGTCGACCAGGCCGGCGTACATGAGCTGGGCCAGGGTGGCGTGCGCGGCCACCGACACCCCCAGCACCACCAGCCGCAGCGGCACCCCCGGGCGGTGCGGACCCGGGTCGGGGCCGGCGATCGCCCAGGTGAAGAGGTATCCGCTGACCAGGAAGTGCAGCAGCACCAGGGTGTGCAGCCCCGGGTGGGCCAGGGTGGCCCGGTACAGCGAGGTCAGGTGCAGCAGGTAGAGCCCGCCGACGGTGAGCAGCAGGCCGGTGACCGGGTGGGCGGCGACCCGCAGCGCCGGGTGGCGCAGCACCCGCAGTGCCGCCCGTCCCAGGTCGCGGCGCACCGTGCGCAGCGCCAGGGTGCCGGGCGCACCGAGCACCAGCCCGAGCGGCGCCAGCATCCCGACCAGCAGGTGCCGCCACATGTGCCCGAGCAGGTCGTGGCCGGGGACCACCGCGGCCACCGCGAGCAGCGCGGCGCCCGCGCCGAAGCTCGCGGTACGCCAGTGGCTCCAGCCGCCGCGCCCCGGATCGCGCTGGCGCAGCGCCGCGGCCAGGTAGACCCAGAAACCGAGCAACGGTACGAGCAGCAGCGGGCCGACTCCGTGCTGCCCGGTCATCGCCGGTCGGCGCAGGTGTCCACCGTGCCGGCGCGGCGCTGCACCAGCCAGCCGACGGCGATCAGGGCCGCGCCGAACAGCAGGAAGCCGATGTCCCAGGCCGTCTGGTGAGGGCCGCCGTGCACGTGGTGGATGCCCAGCAGGTGGTGGTCGATCAGCCCCTCGACCAGGTTGAACAGGCCCCAGCCCACCAGCGCCCAGCCCCACAGGGCGCGGGAGCGCCAGAGCCGCCCGCGGGAGCGGGTCACCCGCGCGTAGAGCAGGGCCAGCCCAGTGAGCACCGCCACCCAGGTGACCACATGGAACAGGCCGTCGGCGAGAGTGTTCATCTGCAGGCCCGGGACGGTGTCCACCGGGTACGCCCGGATGCCGACGTTGTCGGTGTCGGTGCTGCTGAGCAGGTGGTGCCACTGGAGGACCTGGTGCAGGACGATGCCGTCGGCGAAGCCGCCGAGCCCGACGCCGAGGATGGTGGCGGGCAGCCGGATGTCCGCGCCGTCGATGGTCGTGGTGGTCATGGGGAACCTCCGCCGTCCCGGGGTCGGGTCCGCTTCGCCCTACCTCCGACCCTCCCGAGCCGAACGTACCCGGTGGTCGGCATTGTCGCTTGCCACCAGGTGGACGAGCGCCGTCGCGGCGGTGCCGACTGCACTAGGCTGCCCTGCGATGGACGAGGTGACCCGGATCCCGGTCGGCGGCGAGCGGCCGTACGACGTGCTGGTGGGACGAGACCTGCTCGATCCGCCGCCGCGGCTGCTGCCCGGCGCGGAGCGGGTCGCGCTGCTGTTCGCGCCGCCGCTCAAGGACCTGACCGACACGCTGGCCGAGCGACTGCGCGCGCTCGGCGTGGCCCCGCTGCTGATCGAGGTGCCCGACGCCGAGGCGGGCAAGCGGATCGAGGTGGCCGCCGACTGCTGGGAGCGGCTCGGCGCGGCGGGCTTCACCCGTACCGATGCGGTGATCGGCGTGGGCGGCGGCGCGGTGACCGACCTGGCCGGCTTCGTGGCCGCCTGCTGGCTGCGCGGGGTGCGCTGGGTGCCGGTGGCGACCTCCCTGCTCGGCATGGTGGACGCCGCGGTCGGTGGCAAGACCGGCGTGAACACCGCCGCCGGCAAGAACCTGGTCGGCGCGTTCCACCCGCCGGCCGGCGTGCTCTGCGACCTGTCGACGCTGGACAGTCTGCCCCCGGCCGACCTGGCCGCCGGGATGGCCGAGGTGGTCAAGTGCGGCTTCATCGCCGACCCGGTGATCCTCGACCTGGTCGAGCGGGACCCGGCCGCCGCCGTCGACCCGACCGGCCCGGTGGCCCGGGAGCTGATCGAACGGGCGATCCGGGTCAAGGCCGACGTGGTCTCCGGTGACCTGCGCGAGTCCGGGGTGCGCGAGGTGCTCAACTACGGCCACACCCTGGCCCACGCGATCGAGAAGGTGGAGGGCTACCGCTGGCGGCACGGGCACGCCGTCGCGGTCGGCACCGTCTACGCCGGCGCCCTGGCCCGGCTGGCCGGGCGGCTCGACGCGGCCACCGCCGAGCGGCACCGGACGGCCATGGCCGCGCTCGGCCTCCCCACCAGCTACCCGGCCGACGCCTGGCCCGAACTGCTGGCCGCGATGCGGGTGGACAAGAAGGCCCGGGGGAGCAGGCTGCGCTTCGTGGTGCTGGACGGTCTGGCCCGGCCGGCGATCCTGGAGGGGCCGGACGACGAGCTGCTGCACGCCGCCTACCGGGAGATCAGCGCGTGAGCGCGGGGAGCGAGCGATCCCCGCGGCCGCGAACGAGGGTGGCACCGTGAGGGTGTACGTGCTGAACGGGCCGAACCTGGGCCGGCTCGGCACCCGGCAGGTCGACGTGTACGGGTTGACCAGCTACGCCGACCTGGTGACGCTCTGTGTGGACACCGGTCGCGAGCTGGGGCTGGACGTCATCGTCCGGCAGACCGACGCCGAGCACGAGCTGCTGGGATGGCTGCACGAGGCGGCCGACGAGCAGGCGGCGGTGGTGCTCAACCCGGCCGCCTGGTCGCACTACTCGATCGCGGTCCGGGACGCCTGCGCGTTGCTGCGCGGGCCGCTGGTGGAGGTGCACATCTCCAACATCCACGCCCGCGAGGAGTTCCGGCACCACTCGGTGGTCTCCGCCGTGGCGACCGGGGTGATCTGCGGCCTGGGCGTCGACGGCTACCGCCTCGCCCTGCACCACCTGGCCACCCGCCTCGGCACCACCGGCTGAGCGGCCCCCGCCGCGCCGCGCGCGAGGCGCGCCGGTTGTGACGATCACCGTGAGTGGTCGGCGAGTCTGTCACGCTCGGTGACGTGCGGCTCTCGGGCCACTCGCCTCCCTGACGCCTTTGCTCTGCTGTCTTCCCGGCGACACCGGGTGTGAGCTGCGCGGACGGCTCGTCGCGCGATCGACCCTTCCTCCGGGCGTGGACACGCTCGGTGACTGTCGCCTCCGGGGCGGCAGAGCAAAGGAGGCGGCGGGGGGCCGGGGGTGGTGCTGGCTGTTACGCATCGTGACAAAGGCGGCGGCATCGGGCCACGTCGCGGGCGGGCCGGGCGGAGGCGGAGTCGCCGGTTGGACACAACTAGTAGACTTGCCAGGTCTGTCCGCCAATTGATGATCAAGGCAGGAAATGGCATCCACCAACGACCTCAAGAACGGCCTGGTACTCAACCTCGACGGGGAACTCTGGGCCGTCGTCGAGTTCCAGCACGTCAAGCCCGGTAAGGGTGGGGCGTTCGTCCGTACGACGCTGAAGAACGTGCTGTCCGGCAAGGTCGTCGACAAGACCTTCAACGCGGGCACCAAGGTCGAGACCGCGACCGTCGACAAGCGCACCATGCAGTACCTGTACGCCGACGGCGAGGACTACGTCTTCATGGATCTGGAGACGTTCGACCAGATCACCGTCCCCGGCGGCACCGTCGGCGAGGCGGCCAACTACCTCCTCCCCGAGGCCGAGGCGACCGTCGCCACCCACGAGAGTGTCCCGCTCTACATCGAGCTGCCGACCTCGGTCGTGCTGGAGGTCACCTACACCGAGCCGGGTCTGCAGGGCGACCGGTCGACCGGCGGCAACAAGCCGGCCACCGTCGAGACCGGCGCGACCGTGCAGGTGCCGCTCTTCATCACCACCGGCGAGAAGATCAAGGTCGACACCCGCGACGGCCGTTACCTCGGCCGAGCCTGATGGCTGAGGGTCCCAAGCAGCAGATGCCCTCGCGCCGCAAGGCGCGCAAGCGGGCGTTGGACGTGCTCTACGAGGCCGACCTGCGCGACCGGCCCCCGGTCGAGGTGCTCGCCGGCTACGTCGAGCGGATCGAGAAGCCGCGGCCGGAGCACCTGGGCTACGCGGTCGGCCTGGTCGAGGGGGTCGCCGCCCACCTCGCCCGGATCGACGAGGTGATCGCCAGCTACGCCGAGGGGTGGACGCTGGACCGGATGCCGGTGGTCGACCGCAACCTCGCTCGGATCGCCGTCTACGAGCTGCTCTACGTCGACGAGATCGACGACGCGGTGGCGATCAGCGAGGCGGTGGAACTCGCTCGGCAGATGTCGACCGACGACTCGCCGCGCTTCCTCAACGGCATCCTCGGCCGGATCGCCGAGTACGCCACCCGCTGACGCGGCGACCGGGCGTGCCGGTGCTCCGTCACCGACCGCCCTGAGACGCAGGAAGGGCCCGTGCCGGACGGCACGGGCCCTTCGCTGTGAGAACCGTCAGGACGCGAAGAACGCCCGGGGGTCGGCGACCAGCACACCGTGCTCGGTGAGCCGCTCGATCAGGCCCGACGGCGAGGCGTCGTACACGATGGCGAGGGCGCGCAGGTCGTCGGCGCGGATGGAGAGCACCCGGCCGTTGTAGTCGCCACGCTGCTGCTGGATGGCGCGGGCGTACCGGGCGACGTAGGCGAGGTCCTCGGAGGCCTCGTCGTAGAGCCGCTCCAGGTCCAGGACGATCTTGCTGGTGGGCTCGTGCCGCACCCCGCTGCCGTCGGGCAGCAGCTCCGAGACGGGAACGCGGTAGAAGTCGGCCAGCTCCGCCAGGCGGGACACGGTGACGGCCCGGTCGCCGCGCTCGTACGAGCCGACCACCACGGCCTTCCACCGCCCGTTCGACTTCTCCTCCACCCCCTGCAGGGACAGGCCCTGCTGCTGGCGGATGGAGCGCAGGCGGGCGCCCAGCGACTTGGCGTATTCAGAGGGCATTCGGACACTCCCAGTGCTGCTGTGGGGTTCTCCCAGCGATCGCTACGGAGCGTGACGGTACGGGGATTGCGACACGTGGTCAAGTGGTCGCGACCCCACCGTTGGGGAGCGCGGGGGGACTTATCCCCATTTCGCCGCCCTGATCCGGGGATCAGTGGGTGCCGACGGCCGGCCCGGTGACCGCTGGTAACGTGGCGTGAAGCCCCGGTCCGGGCCGTTCGCGACCCGACCGGAGATCCAGACGTCCTTTAACGACCCGTCCCGTGAGGCGGGGAAGGAGGTCCGCCGTGGCCTGCCCACCGGCTGCCCGATCGTCGCAGGAGCGACAACCCTCGGTGAAGGTGATCCTCGCCAGCGCCGACGTCCAGCGCGTCGTCGACCGGATCGCCCACCAGATCCTCGAGAAGACCCAGGGCGCCGCCGACACCGTTCTACTCGGTATCCCCACCCGGGGCGCCCCGCTCGCAAGGCGCCTCGCCGCCCGGATCAGCACCTTCGAGGACGTCGACGTCCCGGTCGGTGTGCTCGACATCACTCTCTACCGCGACGACCTGCGCCGGCACGCCACCCGCGCGGTCGGCCCGACCCAGCTCCCGCCGGGCGGCATCGACGGCAAGCGGGTCATCCTCGTCGACGACGTGCTCTTCTCCGGCCGTACCGTCCGGGCCGCGCTCGACGCGCTCAACGACGTGGGCCGGCCGGCCAGCGTGCAGCTCGCCGTCCTGGTCGACCGCGGCCACCGCGAGCTGCCGATCCGCGCCGACTACGTCGGCAAGAACATCCCGACCTCGCTCGCCGAGAGCGTCAAGGTCACCCTCGCCGAGACCGACGGCGCCGACGAGGTCAAGCTCTTCGGGGGTACCCCTTCATGATCCGGCACCTGCTCTCCGGCGCCGACCTGGACGCCGCCACCGCCACCCAGATCCTCGACACCGCCGCCGAGATGGCCACCGTCGCCGGCCGGGAGGTCAAGAAGCTCCCCGCGCTGCGCGGCCGGACCGTGGTGAACCTCTTCTACGAGGACTCCACCCGGACCCGGATCTCCTTCGAGGCGGCCGCCAAGCGGCTCAGCGCCGACGTGATCAACTTCTCGGCCAAGGGCTCCAGCGTCACCAAGGGGGAGAGCCTGAAGGACACCGCGCTCACCCTCCAGGCGATGGGGGCCGACGCGGTGGTCGTCCGGCACCCCGCCTCGGGCGCGCCGCACCGGCTGGCGAACTGGGTGGAGGGCTCGGTGGTCAACGCCGGCGACGGCACCCACGAGCACCCCACCCAGGCGCTGCTCGACGCGTACACGATGCGCTCCCGGCTGGGCCGGCTCGCCGGCCTGCACGTCGCGGTGGTCGGGGACGTGCTGCACTCCCGGGTGGCCCGGTCCAACGTGCTGCTGCTCTCCACCCTCGGCGCCAAGGTCACCCTGGTCGGCCCGCCGACGCTGATCCCGGTGCACATCGGCCAGGCGCTCGCGCCCGGCACCGACGTCTCCTACGACCTCGACGCGGTGCTGCCGCAGTCGGACGTGGTGATGATGCTGCGGGTGCAGCGGGAGCGGATGAGCGACTCCTACTTCCCCTCCGCCCGCGAGTACGCCCGCCGCTACGGCCTGGACGGCCCGCGCATGCGCCGGCTGCCCGAGCACGCGATCGTCATGCACCCCGGCCCGATGAACCGGGGCATGGAGATCACGCCCGAGGTCGCCGACTCGCCCCGCTCCACCATCGTCGAACAGGTCGCCAACGGGGTCTCCGTGCGGATGGCCGTCCTCTACCTGCTGCTCGGAGGAAACAACCTGTGACCTCGTACCTGATCCGCAACGTGAGCGTCGTCGGCGCCGCGCCGACCGACCTGCTGATCCGCGACGGCGTCGTCGCGCAGACCGGCGCCGGGCTGACCGCGCCGGAGGCCACCGTCGTCGACGGCACCGGGCTGGTCGCCCTGCCCGGCCTGGTCGACCTGCACACCCACCTGCGCGAGCCCGGCCGGGAGGACGCCGAGACCGTCGAGTCCGGCTCCCGCGCCGCGGCGCTCGGCGGCTACACCGCGGTCTGCGCGATGGCCAACACCTCGCCGGTCGCCGACACCGCCGGCGTGGTCGAGCAGGTCTGGCGGCTGGGCCGCGAGGCCGGGCTGGTCGACGTGCAGCCGATCGGCGCGGTCACCGTCGGGCTGGCCGGCGAGCGCCTGGCCGAGCTGGGCGCGATGGCCGACTCCGCCGCCCAGGTGCGGATCTTCTCCGACGACGGCCACTGCGTGGCCGACCCGAAGCTGATGCGCCGCGCCCTGGAGTACGTCAAGGCGTTCGACGGGATCATCGCCCAGCACGCCGAGGAGCCCCGGCTCACCGAGGGCGCGCAGATGCACGAGGGCGAGGTCTCCACCCGGCTCGGGCTGACCGGCTGGCCGGCGGTCGCCGAGGAGGCGATCATCGCCCGGGACGTGCTGCTGGCCGAGCACGTCGGCAGCCGGCTGCACGTCTGCCACGTCTCCACCGCCGGCAGCGTCGAGGTGCTGCGGCAGGCCAAGGCGCGCGGGGTCAAGGTGACCGCCGAGGTGACCCCGCACCACCTGCTGCTCACCGACGCCAAGGCCGAGACGTACGACCCGGTCTACAAGGTCAACCCGCCGCTGCGTACCGAGAGCGACGTCGCCGCGCTGCGCGCCGCGCTGGCCGAGGGCGTCATCGACATCGTCGCCACCGACCACGCGCCGCACGCGGTGGAGGACAAGGAGTGCGAGTGGGCGTACGCCCGGCCGGGGATGCTCGGCCTGGAGACCGCGCTCTCCATCGCCCTGGACGTGTTCGGGCCACAGTGGGACCTGATCGCCGAGCGGATGTCGCGCACCCCGGCCCGGATCGCCGGGCTCGACGGGCACGGCCTCGACCCGGCGCCCGGCGTGCCGGCCAACCTCACCCTGGTCGACCCGGCCGCCCGCCGGGTGATCGAGCCCGCGGAGCTGGCCAGCCGCAGTCGTAACACCCCGTACGCCCGCATGACGCTGCCGGGTCGCATCGTGGCGACCTTCCTGCGCGGCGAGCCGACGGTCCTGGACGGAAAGGCAGTCAAGTGACCCGTAGACGACCCGCGATCCTCGTACTCGAGGACGGGCGCACGTTCCACGGCGAGGCGTACGGCAGCGTCGGGGAGACCTTCGGCGAGGCGGTCTTCAACACCGGCATGACCGGCTACCAGGAGACCCTGACCGACCCCTCGTACCACCGCCAGGTGGTGGTGCAGACCGCCCCGCACATCGGCAACACCGGCGTCAACGGCGAGGACGACGAGTCCGGCCGGATCTGGGTCGCCGGGTACGTGGTGCGCGACCCGGCCCGGATCGGCTCCAACTGGCGGGCCACCGGCGGGCTGGAGGACCGGCTCGCCGCCGAGGGCGTGGTCGGCATCGCCGGCGTGGACACCCGGGCGCTGACCCGGCACCTGCGCGAGCGCGGCGCGATGCGGGTCGGCATCTCCAGCGTCGACGACGACCCGCGCGCCCTGCTGGCCCGGGTCCGCCAGTCGCCGCAGATGGTCGGCGCGGACCTCTCCGCCGAGGTGACCACCGACAAGCCGTACGTGGTCGAGGCCGTCGGCCCGCACCGGTTCACCGTGGCCGCGCTCGACCTGGGCATCAAGCGCAACGTGCCGCGCCGGCTCGCCGCGCGCGGCGTCACCACCCACGTGCTGCCGGCCGGCTCGACCATCGACGACCTGCTGGCCACCGGCGCGGACGCGGTCTTCCTCTCGCCCGGCCCGGGCGACCCGGCGACCGCCGACGGGCCGGTCGCGCTGGCCCGGGAGGTGCTGCGCCGCGAGGTGCCGCTGTTCGGCATCTGCTTCGGCAGCCAGATCCTCGGCCGGGCGCTCGGCTTCGGCACCTACAAGCTCGGCTACGGCCACCGCGGCATCAACCAGCCGGTGCTCGACCGGGCCACCGGCAAGGTCGAGGTGACCAGCCACAACCACGGCTTCGCCGTGCAGGTGCCGGGCGCCGGGCAGGGCGCGGTGGTCCCCGACCAGGTGATCGACACCGAGTTCGGGGGCGTCCAGGTGTCGCACGTCTGCCTCAATGACAACGTGGTCGAGGGGCTGCGGGCCACGGACGTGCCCGCCTTCACCGTCCAGTACCACCCGGAGGCGGCGGCCGGCCCGCACGACGCGGACTACCTCTTCGACCGCTTCGCCGAGCTGATCGAGGGCCGGACTCAGAGCAAGGGGCGCGCGAATGCCTAAGCGGACCGATCTCAAGCACATCCTCGTGATCGGCTCCGGGCCGATCGTCATCGGGCAGGCCTGCGAGTTCGACTACTCCGGCACCCAGGCGTGCCGGGTGCTGCGCAGCGAGGGGATCCGGGTCAGCCTGGTCAACTCCAACCCGGCGACCATCATGACCGACCCGGAGTTCGCCGACGCCACGTACGTCGAGCCGATCACCCCGGAGTTCGTCGAACTGGTGATCGCCAAGGAGCGCCCGGACGCCCTGCTGCCCACCCTGGGCGGGCAGACCGCGCTGAACACCGCGGTCGCCCTGCACGAGGCCGGGGTGCTGGACAAGTACGGCGTGGAGCTGATCGGCGCCAACATCGACGCGATCAACCGCGGCGAGGACCGGCAGCTGTTCAAGGACATCGTCGCCAAGGCCGGCGCCCGGATCGGCGTCGAGGACCCGGCCGGCCTGGTGCCGCGCTCCCGGGTCTGCCACTCGATGGCCGAGGTCGAGGCGACCGTCGCCGAGCTGGGCCTGCCGGTGGTGATCCGGCCCTCGTTCACCATGGGCGGCCTGGGCTCCGGCATGGCGCACAACGACGAGGACCTGCACCGCATCGCCGGTGCCGGCCTGGCCGCCAGCCCGGTGCACGAGGTGCTCATCGAGGAGAGCGTGCTCGGCTGGAAGGAGTACGAGCTCGAACTGATGCGCGACCGGCACGACAACGTGGTGGTGGTCTGCTCGATCGAGAACCTCGACCCGATGGGCGTGCACACCGGCGACAGCGTCACCGTCGCCCCGGCCATGACGCTGACCGACCGGGAGTACCAGCGCCTGCGCGACCTGGGCATCGCGGTGCTGCGCGAGGTCGGGGTGGACACCGGCGGCTGCAACATCCAGTTCGCGGTCAACCCGGCCGACGGCCGGATCGTCGTGATCGAGATGAACCCCCGGGTGTCGCGCTCCTCGGCGCTGGCCTCCAAGGCGACCGGCTTCCCGATCGCGAAGATCGCCGCGAAGCTGGCCATCGGCTACACCCTGGACGAGATCCCCAACGACATCACCCTGAAGACCCCGGCGGCGTTCGAGCCGACGCTGGACTACGTGGTCGTGAAGATCCCCCGGTTCGCGTTCGAGAAGTTCCCCGGCGCCGACCCGGAGCTGACCACCACCATGAAGTCGGTCGGCGAGGCGATGAGCCTCGGGCGCAACTTCACCGAGGCGCTCAACAAGGCGATGCGCTCCATGGAAACCAAGGGCGCCGGGTTCTGGACCCAGCCCGACCCGGCGGGGGCGACGAAGGAGAACACCCTCGCCGCGCTGCGGATGCCGCACGACGGCCGGCTCTACACGGTGGAGCGGGCGCTGCGGCTGGGCGCCTCCATCGCCGAGGTCGCCGCGGCCTCCGGCGGGATCGACCCCTGGTTCCTGGACCAGATCGCCGGCCTGGTCGAGCTGCGCGCGGAGATCGTGGACGCCCCGGTGCTCGACGCCGAGCTGCTGCGCCGGGCGAAGCGGGCCGGCCTGTCCGACCGGCAGCTCGCCGCGCTGCGCCCGGAGCTGGCCGCCGAGGACGGCGTGCGCACCCTGCGGCACCGGCTCGACGTGCGGCCGGTCTACAAGACGGTGGACACCTGCGCCGCCGAGTTCGAGGCGACCACCCCGTACCACTACTCCACGTACGACTCGGAGACCGAGGTCGCGCCCTCCGACCGGCCCAAGGTGCTCATCCTGGGCTCCGGGCCGAACCGGATCGGTCAGGGCATCGAGTTCGACTACTCCTGCGTGCACGCGGTCCAGGCGCTGCGAAGCGCGCCGATCGGCGGAGCCGCTGCGACCGGTTCCGGCGCCGCAGGCGCCGGCTACGAGACCGTCATGGTCAACTGCAACCCGGAGACGGTCTCCACCGACTACGACACCGCCGACCGGCTCTACTTCGAGCCGCTGACCTTCGAGGACGTGCTGGAGGTCTGGCACGCCGAGGACTCGTCGGGCAAGGCGGCCGGCGGGCCGGGCGTGGTCGGGGTGATCGTGCAGCTCGGCGGGCAGACCCCGCTGGGGCTGGCGCAGCGGCTCAAGAACGCCGGCGTACCGGTGGTCGGCACCTCGCCGGAGTCGATCCACCTGGCCGAGGAGCGCGGCGCGTTCGGCGCGGTGCTGGCCCGGGCGGGGCTGCGCGCCCCGGCGCACGGCATGGCCACCTCTTACGACGAGGCGAAGGCGATCGCCGACGAGATCGGGTACCCGGTGCTGGTCCGGCCCTCGTACGTGCTCGGCGGGCGGGGCATGGAGATCGTCTACGACGACGCCACCCTGCGCGACTACATCGGCCGGGCCACCGACATCTCCCCGGACCACCCGGTGCTGGTGGACCGCTTCCTCGACGACGCCATCGAGATCGACGTGGACGCCCTCTGCGACGCCGACGGCGAGGTCTACCTCGGCGGGGTGATGGAGCACATCGAGGAGGCCGGCATCCACTCCGGCGACTCGTCCTGCGCGCTGCCGCCGATCACGCTGGCCAGCTCGCACCTGGCCCAGGTGCGCCGCTACACCGAGGCGATCGCGCGGGGGGTGGGCGTCAAGGGTCTGCTCAACGTCCAGTACGCCCTCAAGGACGACATGCTTTACGTGCTGGAGGCCAACCCCCGGGCGTCGCGGACGGTGCCGTTCGTCTCCAAGGCCACGGCGGTGCCGCTGGCCAAGGCGGCGGCCCGGATCGCGCTCGGCGCCACCATCGCCGAGCTGCGCGCCGAGGGGCTGCTCCCGCCGACCGGGGACGGCGGCGAGATGCCGGCGGACGCCCCGATCGCGGTCAAGGAGGCGGTGCTGCCGTTCAAGCGGTTCCGCACCCCGTCCGGCAAGGGCATCGACTCGCTGCTCGGCCCGGAGATGAAGTCCACCGGCGAGGTGATGGGCATCGACACCAACTTCGGTCACGCCTTCGCCAAGAGTCAGTCGGCCGCGTACGGGTCGCTGCCGACCGGTGGCCGGATCTTCGTCTCGGTCGCCAACCGGGACAAGCGCGGCATGATCTTCCCGATCAAGCGCCTGGCCGACCTGGGCTTCGAGATCGTCGCCACCACCGGCACCGCCGAGGTGCTGCGCCGGCACGGCATCGCCTGCGAGCAGATCCGCAAGCACTACGAGTCCGGCGAGGGCGAGGACGCGGTCTCGATGATCCTCGGCGGCGACGTGGCGCTGGTGGTCAACACCCCGCAGGGCTCCGGCGCGAGCGCCCGCTCGGACGGCTACGAGATCCGCAGCGCGGCGGTGACCGCCGACATCCCCTGCATCACCACCGTCCCCGGCGCGGCCGCGGCGGTGATGGGCATCGAGGCCCGCATCCGCGGCGACATGCAGGTCCGCCCCCTGCAGGAGCTCCACGCCGCCCTGCGGGCGGGCGAGTGACCCCCTCGGTTCCCGCGTCGATCATGAAGTTGTCGCCCCGACCCGCCGCGGTAGGTGGCGACAACTTCATGATCACCGAGCCGGGGGGAGACGGGGCGTGATCTTCGAGAAGGTGGTGCGGCCCCAGCTGTTCCGGGTGGGGGGCGGGGACGCCGAGGCGGCGCACGAGTGGACGTTGCGGCGGTTGGCGGCGCTGTCGCGGCGGCCGGCGGCGCTCGCGGCGTTGCGGACGCGGTACCTGGTGCGGGCACCGCGCACGGTGTTCGGGGTGGAGTTCCCGAACCCGGTCGGCCTGGCGGCCGGCATGGACAAGAACGGCGTGGCGCTGCCGGCCTGGCCGGCGCTGGGCTTCGGCTTCGTCGAGGTCGGCACGGTCACCGCGCACGCCCAGCCGGGCAACCCCCGGCCCCGGCTGTTCCGGCTGCGCGACAGCGAGGCCGTGGTCAACCGGATGGGCTTCAACAACGCCGGCGCCGAGGCCCTGGCGGCCCGGCTGGCCGCGCTGCCCCGCCCGATCGGGGCGCCGCTGGGCATCTCGCTCGGCAAGTCGAAGGTGACCCCGCTGGACGACGCGGTCGAGGACTACCTCGCCTCGTACCGGGCGCTGCGGGAGCACGGCGACTACTTCGCGGTCAACGTCTCCTCGCCGAACACCCCGGGCCTGCGCTCCCTGCAGGACAAGTCCCACCTGGACGCGCTGCTGGCGGCGCTGGTAAGGGAGAAGCCGGTGCTGGTGAAGATCGCCCCGGACCTGACCGAGCCGGCGATCGCCGAGCTGCTGGAGGTCTGCCTGGCCCGCGGCGCGGCCGGCGTGATCGCCACCAACACCACGCTGGCCCGTGACGGGCTCGCCCCGGCCGATGAGGAGCGTGGCGCGGAGACCGGCGGGCTCTCCGGCCGCCCGCTGGCCGCCCGGGCCCGCGAGGTGGTCGCCTTCGTGCACCGGGAGACCGGGGGCCGGCTGCCGGTCATCGGCGTGGGCGGCATCCTCGACCCGGACGACGCCGCCCGGATGTTCGACGCCGGGGCCAGCCTGATCCAGCTCTACACCGGTTTCATCTACCGGGGCCCCGCCCTGGTCCGGGCCGCGGCCCGCGCGTCGGCGGGCGCCACCGCGCCGGTGCCGGCCGGGTGAGCCGTCCCGGCCGGGCAACCCCCGAGGGTACGAAGGAGAGCACGTGACGCCCGAGGAGATCCTGGCCGTTGACCGGGCCCATGTCTGGCACCCGTACGCGGCGCTGCCCCCGGCCCACCCGCCGTACGTGGTGGCCGGCGCCGAGGGCGTCCGGCTGCGGCTGGCCGACGGCCGGGAACTGGTCGACGGGATGTCGTCCTGGTGGGCGGCGATCCACGGCTACCGGCACCCGGTGCTCGACGCGGCGGTCACCGACCAGCTCGGCCGGATGAGCCACGTGATGTTCGGCGGGCTCACCCACGAGCCCGCCGTGCGGCTGGCGCGGACGCTGGTCGAGCTGGCCCCGGAGGGGCTGGAGCACGTGTTCCTGGCCGACTCCGGCTCGGTCAGCGTCGAGGTGGCGATCAAGATGTGCCTGCAGTACCAGCGGGCCGTCGGCCGCCCGGAACGCCGTCGGCTGGGCACCTGGCGGGGCGGCTACCACGGCGACACGTTCCACCCGATGAGCGTCTGCGACCCCGAGGGCGGCATGCACCACCTCTGGGGCGACGTGCTGCCCCGGCAGGTCTTCGCCCCGGTGCCGCCCGGCGGCTTCGACGACCCGCCCCACCCGGCGTACGTGGCGGCGTTGACCGACGCGGTGCAGCGGCACGCCGACGAGCTGGCCGCCGTCATCGTGGAGCCGGTGGTGCAGGGCGCGGGCGGGATGCGCTTCCACCACCCGGAGTACCTGCGGGTGCTGCGCGAGGTGACCCGGGCGCACGGGGTGCTGCTGATCTTCGACGAGATCGCCACCGGCTTCGGCCGGACCGGGACGATGTTCGCCGCCGAGCACGCCGGGGTGAGCCCGGACGTGCTCTGCGTCGGCAAGGCGCTCACCGGCGGGTACCTCACCCTGGCCGCCGCGCTCTGCACCCCGCAGGTCGCCCGGGGCATCTCCGCCGACGGGGTGCTGGCGCACGGCCCCACCTTCATGGGCAACCCGCTGGCCTGCGCGGTCGCCAACGCCTCCCTGCAGCTGCTGCAGGCCGGCGACTGGGCCGCCGAGGTCGCCCGGGTCGGCGCGGGGCTGCGGGCCGGCCTGGAGCCGCTGCGCGGCGCGCCGGGGGTGGCCGACGTGCGGGTGCTGGGCGCGATCGGCGTGGTGCAGCTGGACCACGAGGTGGACATCGCGGCGGCGACCGCCGCCGCCGTGGCCCAGGGCGTCTGGCTGCGTCCGTTCCGCGACCTGGTCTACACCATGCCGCCGTACGTGACCGACGACGCGGACCTGGCTCGGATCGCGGCCGGCGTCGCGGCGGCGGTGAAGGCCGGCTGAGCCGGCGGGCAGAACGGGGCCGGCACCGGCCGGTCACCGAGCGCGAGCGTGAGGAGAGGAACGCCGATGGAGAGTTTCGGGACCCGGCTGCACCGCGCCGTCGCCGAGCGGGGGCCGCTCTGCGTGGGCATCGACCCGCATCCCGGGCTGCTGGCCCGCTGGGGGCTGCCGGACGACGTCGACGGGTTGGACCGGTTCGCCCGGACCGTCGTGGCAGCCATCGGTGACCGGGTCGCGGTGGTCAAGCCCCAGTCGGCCTTTTTCGAGCGGTTCGGTGCCCGAGGTGTCGGAATTCTTGAGTCAACTATCCGACAGTTACGAGAATGTGGCGCGCTCGTTCTCCTGGACGTCAAGCGCGGCGACATCGGCTCGACGGTCGCCGCGTACGCCTCGGCCTACCTCGACCCATCCAGCCCGCTGCATGTCGACGCGGTGACCGCGAGCCCGTACCTGGGGGTCGGCTCGCTCGCCCCGATGTTCGAACTGGCGGCCACGCACGGCGGCGGGGTCTTCGTGCTGGCGCTCACGTCCAACCCCGAGGGCGCCGCCGTGCAGCGGGCCCGCACGGCGGACGGACGCACCGTCGCGCAGACCGTCATCGACGAGATTTCCCAGCTCAACGAGGGTGCCGAGCCGCTGGGCAGCTTCGGGCTGGTGGTCGGCGCGACGATCGGCGACACCGGTCACGACCTGTCGAAGGTCAACGGGCCGCTGCTCGCACCGGGGCTCGGCGCCCAGGGCGCGACGGCCGCCGACCTGCGGACGGTCTTCGGCTCCAGCCTGTCGTCGGTGCTGCCGTCGTACTCGCGCGAGGTGCTGGGCGCCGGCCCGGACGAGGCCGCCCTGGCGGCCGCCGTGGACCGCGTGCTGGCCGACTGCCGGGGCGTTCTGGCTGACTGACGGCTCCGTCACTTTCGCTGATCTTCGCGCGCCCACGTTGCCGAAACCGCCCGCGACCGCTAGTTTTCCCCGCGCTGGGAACCACGGACCCCTTTGGTTGCCAGCGACACCACGTTTCACGACAGCGGCGGTGCGCCCCGCCCGTCGCGATAGGGACCTGAGGAGAACTGGTGCCGCTCCCGTCACTGACCCCCGAGCAGCGCGCTGCCGCGCTGGAGAAGGCCGCGGAGATCCGCAAGGCCCGTGCTGAGCTGAAGGAGCAGCTCAAGCAGGGCAAGACCACCCTCGCCGCCGTCCTCGACAGGGCCGAGTCCGACGATGTCGTCGGCAAGCTGAAGGTTTCGGCCGTCCTGCAGGCGATGCCGGGCATCGGCAAGATCCGGGCCACCCAGATCATGGAGAAGCTCAAGATCGCCGACAGCCGTCGTCTGCGCGGGCTGGGCGAGCAGCAGCGCAAGGCTCTGCTTGGAGAGTTCGCCGCAAACTGAACACCGCAACGTGTAGAAACAAGCGGTGAGCACGGATGACGAGGCGCGCCCGGCGGCTCGGCTCACTGTCCTGACGGGGCCCTCGGGCGCCGCGCGGGAGAGTGTCGTCGAGCTGGTCCGGGCGCGTTCTCCGTCCGTGTGGATGCCGGTGCCGGTGACCACCCGGCCCCGGCGCCCCGACGAGGTCGACGGCGTCGACCGGCGCTTCGTGGACCCGGTCGGCTTCGACCGGATGATCGCCGCCGGCGAGCTGCTGGAGTGGTCCCGGATGGGTGGGCACCGGCGCGGCACGCCCCGGGAGCCGCTGCGGTCCCGGCTGGCCGACCGTCGGCCGGTGCTGCTCCCGCTGGACCTGCCCGGCGCGCTCGCCGTCCGGGAGGCCCTGCCGGACGTCCGGCTGGTCCTGCTGGCCCCGCCGGGCTACCGTCCGGACCCGACGGTCGTCGCGGCCGTCGGACACACCGTGGTCCACGACCTCACCGAGCGGGTCGTGGCCGAACTGGTAGGCTTGCTCGGTTCTTCCTATCTGGCTCCCGCCCAGCCGCGACTGCGCGGTTGAGCGACCAGCCGCGCTCGCGCGGACACTTCAGACGCAGAGGGTATTTCGTGGGATCCATCGCCAACCCCGAGGGCATCACCAACCCGCCGATCGACGAGCTCCTCGAGAAGACCACCTCGAAGTACGCGCTGGTGATCTTCGCCGCCAAGCGTGCCCGCCAGGTCAACGCCTACTACAGCCAGCTCGGTGAGGGCCTGCTGGAGTACGTCGGCCCGCTCGTGGAGACCACCCCGCAGGAGAAGCCGCTCTCGATCGCGATGCGCGAGATCAACGCGGGCCTGCTCACCGCCGAGCCGACCGACCAGCCGTAACCCCCGCTCCGCCGATGCCCGCCGAGATCATCCTCGGGGTCGGCGGCGGCATCGCCGCCTACAAGGCGTGTGAGCTGCTGCGGCTCTTCACCGAGTCGGGCCACCGGGTCCGGGTCGTGCCGACCGCGTCGGCGCTCCGCTTCGTCGGGGCGCCGACCTGGGCGGCGCTCTCCGGCCAGCCGATCGCCGACGACGTCTGGTCCGACGTGCACGAGGTCCCGCACGTCCGGCTCGGCCAGCGGGCCGACCTGGTGGTCGTCGCGCCGGCCACGGCCGACCTGCTGGCCAAGGCGGCCCACGGCCTCGCCGACGACCTGCTCACCAACACCCTGCTCACCGCACGCTGCCCGGTGGTGCTCGCCCCGGCCATGCACACCGAGATGTGGGAGCACCCGGCCACCGTCGCCAACGTCGCCACGCTGCGCTCGCGCGGCGTGCGGGTGATCGAACCGGCGGTCGGCCGGCTCACCGGCGCGGACACCGGCAAGGGCCGGCTGCCCGATCCGGCGGCGATCTTCGCCGTCGCCCGGCGGGCGCTGGCCAGGGGCGTCGACGCCCCCGCCGACCTGGCCGGCCGGCACGTCGTGGTGACCGCCGGCGGCACCCGGGAGCCGCTGGACCCGGTCCGTTTCCTCGGCAACCGCTCGTCCGGCAAGCAGGGGTACGCCTTCGCCCGCGCGGCCGTCGCCCGGGGCGCCCGGGTCACGCTGATCGCGGCGAACGTCGCCCTGCCCGACCCGGCCGGGGTGGACCTGGTCCGGGTGGGCACCACCGAGGAGCTGCGCACGGCCACCCTGGACGCCGCCACCGACGCCGACGCGGTGGTGATGGCCGCCGCGCCGGCCGACTTCCGGCCGGCGACCTACGCGCCCGGCAAGATCAAGAAGTCGGAGGACGGCAGCGCGCCGACCATCGCGCTGGTCACCAACCCCGACATCGCGGCCGAGCTGGGCCGGCGGCGCCGCCCGGAGCAGGTGCTGGTGGTCTTCGCCGCCGAGACCGGCGACGCGGAGGCCAACGGCCGGGCGAAGCTCGCCCGCAAGCGGGCCGACCTCATCGTGATCAACGAGGTGGGCGTGGACAAGGTCTTCGGGGCCGAGACCAACGCGGCGACCGTGGTCGGCGCGGACGGCAGTGTGGTCACCCTTCCCGAGCAGTCCAAGGAGGACCTGGCGGACCGGGTCTGGGACCTCGTGGTGAACCGGCTGGCCGCCCTGTCCTGAACCCTGGTCACTTCACCGTTGGCTGCGTCACTCTGGTACCAGGTGACTAAACTGCCGCGGAGCGACCTTTCCAGAGAGACTCAAGTGCTTAGGAGTGCCGTGACACGTCTTTTCACGTCCGAATCGGTCACGGAGGGCCACCCGGACAAGATCGCCGACCAGATCAGCGACGGCATCCTGGACGCCCTGCTGGCCAAGGACCCGCACAGCCGTGTTGCGGTGGAGACGCTGATCACCACCGGGCAGGTGCACGTCGCGGGTGAGGTGACGACCAAGGCGTACGCCGACATCCCGACCATCGTCCGGGAGACCATCCTCGGGATCGGGTACGACTCGTCGAAGAAGGGCTTCGACGGCGCGTCCTGCGGGGTCAGCGTCTCGATCGGCGGGCAGTCCGCCGACATCGCCCAGGGTGTGGACAACGCCTTCGAGCTGCGTACGGGTGCGTCGGAGAGCGCGCTGGACGCGCAGGGCGCCGGCGACCAGGGCATGATGTTCGGCTTCGCCTGCTCGGAGACCCCCGAGCTGATGCCGCTGCCGATCGCCCTGGCGCACCGGCTGGCCCGCCGTCTGGCCGCCGTGCGCAAGGACGGCACCGTTCCCTACCTGCGGCCGGACGGCAAGACCCAGGTCACCATCGAGTACGACGGTCTGCGCCCGGTCCGGCTCAACACCGTGGTCGTGTCCAGCCAGCACGCCGCCGACATCTCGCTGGACTCGCTGCTCACCCCGGACGTGCGCGAGCACGTCATCGCCCCGGAGCTGGAGAGCCTCGGCCTGGACACCGAGGGCTACCGGCTGCTGGTCAACCCGACGGGCCGGTTCGAGATCGGTGGCCCGATGGGCGATGCCGGCCTCACCGGCCGCAAGATCATCGTCGACACCTACGGCGGCTACGCCCGCCACGGCGGCGGCGCGTTCTCCGGCAAGGACCCGTCGAAGGTGGACCGTTCGGCCGCGTACGCGATGCGCTGGGTGGCCAAGAACGTGGTGGCCGCCGGCCTGGCCGAGCGCTGCGAGGCGCAGGTCGCCTACGCGATCGGCAAGGCCCACCCGGTGAGCCTGTTCATCGAGACCTTCGGCACCGAGACCGTGCCGGTCGCCTCGATCGAGAAGGCGGTCACCGAGGTCTTCGACCTCCGCCCGGCCGCCATCATCCGGGACCTCAACCTGCTCCGCCCGATCTACCGGCAGACCGCCGCGTACGGCCACTTCGGCCGCGAGCTGCCGGACCTGACCTGGGAGAGCACCGACCGGGCCGCCGACCTCAAGTCGGTAGCGGGAGCCTGACCGGCACCAGGCGCAGCGACCGGCGACCCGCTGAGGGGTCGCCGGTCGCTCGTGTCTGCGTCGACGTGCCGCTGCCGCACCTCGACCGCCCCTTCGACTACCTGGTCCCGGCCGAGCTGGACGGCGACGCCGTGCCGGGGGTGCGGGTGAAGGTGCGGTTCGCCGGTCAGCTGGTCGACGGCTGGCTGCTGGAGCGCGCCGACGACTCCGGGCACACCGGCCGGCTGGCGTACGTGGAGAAGGTGGTCTCCCCGGAACCGGTGCTGGCGCCGGAGATCGCCCGGCTGGCCCGGGCCGTCGCCGACCGGTACGCCGGCAGCCTCGCCGACGTGCTCCGGCTCGCCGTCCCGCCCCGCCACGCCCGGGTCGAGAAGGACCTCCGCGCGCAGGCGGCGACCCGCGACTCCGACGCCCCCGCCGACGGTGCCGCCACGACGCCCGACGAGGCCGGCGCCGCCGCGCCCACCGTCGCCCCGGCGGCGCACGTGGTCGCCGTCGCCCCGCCGTCGCCCGCCGCCCCACCGGACGCAGCCGAGCCGCCCGGCACCCCCGCCCGGCCCACCGTCGATCCGCGCGGTTGGCGCGACTACCCGGCCGGCCCCGCCTTCCTGGGTGCGCTCGCCGACGGCCGGGCCCCCCGCGCCGTCTGGTCGGCGCTGGCCGGGGAGGACTGGGCCGCCCGGTACGCCGACGCCGTCGCCGCCACCGTCGCCGGCGGCCGGGGGGCGGTCGTCGTGGTCGCCGACGCCCGGGACCTGGACCGGCTCGACGCCGCGCTGACCGCCGTCCTGGGCCCGGACCGGCACGTCTGCCTCTCCGCCGCGCTCGGGCCGGCCCGCCGCTACCGGGCCTTCCTCACCGCCCGGCGCGGCGTGGCGCCCGTCGTGATCGGCACCCGGGCCGCGATGTTCGCCCCGGTCGACCGGCTGGGCCTGGTCGCCATCTGGGACGACGGCGACGACCTGCACGCCGAGCCCCGCTCCCCGTACCCGCACGCCCGGGACGTGCTGCTCACCCGGGCCCACCTCGCCGGGGCCGCCGCGCTGGTCGGCGGGTACACCCGGACCGCCGAGGCGCAACTGCTGGTGGAGACCGGCTGGGCCCGCGAGGTGGTCGCCGACCGGGCGACCCTGCGGGCGCGTACCCCGGCCATCGCACCGACCGGCGACGACCCGCAGCTGGCCCGCGACCCCGGCGCGGCCACCGCCCGGCTGCCCAGCCTGGCCTGGACCACCGCCCGGGACACCCTGCGCGCGGACGCCCCGGTGCTGGTGCAGGTGCCCCGCCGGGGCTACCTGCCCTCGATCTCCTGCGCGGACTGCCGCACCCCGGCCCGCTGCCCGCACTGCGCCGGCCCGCTGGCGCTGCCCTCCGCCGAGGGTGCCCCCGCCTGCCGCTGGTGCGGCCGGGTCGCCGCCGCGTACGCCTGCCCGGAGTGCGGCGGGCGGCGGCTGCGGGCCGCGGTCACCGGCGCCCGGCGCACCGCCGAGGAGCTGGGCCGCGCCTTCCCCGGCGTGCCGGTCCGCACCTCGGGCCGGGAGGAGGTGCTGACCAGCGTGCCCGGCGGGGCCGGCCTGGTGATCGCCACCCCGGGCGCGGAGCCGCCGGCCGAGGGGGGCTACGGCGCGGTGCTGCTGCTCGACTCCTGGGCCCTGCTCACCCGGGCCGACCTGCGCGCCGGCGAGGAGACGCTGCGCCGGTGGCTGAGCGCCGCCGCGCTGGCCCGGCCGGCCTCGGCGGGCGGGCGGGTGGTGGTGGTCGCCGACGGCGCGCTGGCGCCGGTGCAGGCGCTGCTGCGCTGGGACCCGGCCTGGTTCGCCGCCCGGGAGCTGGCCGAGCGGCGGGAGCTGGGCTTTCCCCCGGCGACGAAGATGGCCAGCGTCACCGGCCCGGCGGCGGCGGTGGCCGACCTGCTCGCCGAGGCCCGGCTGCCCGACGGCGCGGAGGTGCTCGGCCCGGTCCCGGCCGACGAGGACCGGGAGCGGATGCTGGTGCGGGTGCCACGGGCCCGGGCCGCCGCCCTCGCCGAGGCGCTGCACACCGCCGCCGGGGTGCGCAGCGCCCGCAAGGCCGCCGACCCGGTACGCCTGCAGGTCGACCCGCTCAGCCTCTTCTGACCTGCCGTGATCCGCGACACCGGCGCGGGTCGGCACCCGGTCCGGAGCGGGTACGGTCGCACAGCGCGTCCGGTAATCCCGTGGCGGGGAGGTGGTAGCATCGCCCGTCATGCCCGGGCGCTCGGGTGGCGCGACGATGGCGGAACGCGTCGTACCGACGCCATATCGATGATGTCAATCAGCCGGTGATCAGGGGTGGACCAGTCGTGACCGTTCGTCAATCGATCGTCTTCAACGGGGACCTCGGCAGCGGCAAGAGCACCGTCTCCGTCGAGATCGCCAAGCGGTTGGGGCTGCGCCGGGTCAGCGTCGGCGACCTCTACCGCCAGATGGCGCAGGAGCGGCAGATGACCGCCCTCCAGCTCAACCTGCACGCCGAGCTGGACCAGGCCGTCGACGGCTACGTCGACCAGCTCCAGCGCGACATCGCCGCCTCCGGCGAGTCGCTGGTGATGGACTCCCGGCTGGCCTGGCACTTCTTCACCGACGCGCTCAAGGTGCACATGATCACCGAGCCGGGCGAGGCGGCCCGCCGGGTGCTGCTGCGCCCCTCCGGCCCGGCCGAGAGCTACACCTCGCTCGACGAGGCCAAGGCCAAGCTGCGCGAGCGCAGCGAGAGCGAGCGGAACCGGTTCATCCTCCGCTACGGCGTCGACAAGGCCCGGCTGCGCAACTACGACCTGGTCTGCGACACCACCCGGGCCTCCGCGTCCGAGGTGATCGAGCACATCGTCGACGCGTACGAGGGTCGGCTCGGCGCGGACGTGCTGCGCGAGGCCCCGCCGCTGCTGCTGCTCGACCCGGCCCGGGTCTACCCGACCGAGGACATCAGCACCCTGCGCGGGCTCTGGGACTCGGAGTTCGTCGGGGAGGTGGCCGCCTCCGGCGACGAGGCCCTGGAGCCGCTGCGGATCGGCTACACCGGCGAGTACTTCTTCGTGGTCGACGGGCACCGCCGGCTCAGCGCCGCCCTGCAGAACGGCTTCAACCTGGTCCCGGCCCAGCTGGTCGCCGAGGTCGACGAGCCGGTGGTCGGCGGGATGAGTGCGGTGGACTTCTTCGCCGCCCAGGTCCGGCCCAGCATCGTCTACGACTGGGAGGCCGCTCACGGCATCCAGCTGCCGCTGCCCGAGCACGCCCTGCTCGGCGGCGCCGCGGTGCTGGCGGGGGAGCCCGGCACCGGCGCCTGAGCCCCGGCTGCGGGGCCGGCCCGGTCGACCCGGGCCCGCCCCGGCCACGGTCGACCCGGGCCCGCCCCGGCCACGGGCCGCACGGGGTCGCCGGGCGACGCCCGGACGCGCATGATGGAGCCTCCGACGCACCGACGCGGGAGGCCGGTCATGGACGCAGCCGAGGCGCTCGCCCTGCTCATGTCGCCACCGGGGCGGATCGACCCGTACCCGACCTACGAGCGGCTGCGCCGGCACGGGCCGGTGGTCCAGGCCGGGCCGGTGTTCTACGTGGTCACCGGCTACGCCGAGGCCGACGAGATCCTGCGCGACGCCCGCTTCGGGGTGATGGACGACGTGCTGCGCGACCAGTTCCTGCCCGGCTGGCGGGACAGCCCGGCCGTCGCCTCGATCTCCCGGTCGATGCTGCGCACCAACCCGCCCGACCACAGCCGCATGCGGCGGCTCGCGGCCGGCGCGTTCACCCCGCGCCGGATCGCCGCCATGCGCGACGTGGTCGTGGCGCAGGCCGACGAGCTGGTCGACGCGATGCTGGAGCGCGCCCTCGACGGCGAGCCCGTCGACTTCATGGCCGAGTTCGCGTACCCGCTGCCGGTGGGGGTGATCTGCGCGCTGCTCGGCGTGCCGGCGGCCGACCGGCCGCTGTTCCGGCGCTGGGCCGCCGACCTGACCGGGGTGCTGGAGCCGGAGATCACCACCCAGGAGCTCGCCGTCGCCGACCGGGGCGCCACCGAGCTGCGCGACTACTTCGCCGCGCTGGTCCGGGCCCGCCGCGCCGCGCCCGCCGACGACCTGACCACCGCCCTGGTCCAGGTGCACGACGCCGACGGCGACCGGCTCTCCGGCGAGGAGCTGCTGGCCAACCTGGTGGTGCTGCTGGTCGCCGGGTTCGAGACCACCACCAACCTGCTCGGCAACGGCCTCGTGGTGCTGCTGGACCATCCCCGGGCCGCCGGCGCGCTGCGCGAGCGTCCCGACTTCGCCCCCGGGTACGTCGAGGAGCTGCTGCGCTACGACTCGCCGGTGCAGCTCACCACCCGGGTCAGCGGCGCGGCGGTGACCTGCGGCGGCGTCGAGCTGCCGGCGGGCAGCTGGGCG
Organism: Micromonospora sp. CPCC 205739; assembly: GCF_036906795.1. NCBI lineage: Bacteria > Bacillati > Actinomycetota > Actinomycetes > Micromonosporales > Micromonosporaceae > Micromonospora > Micromonospora sp. CPCC 205739. Next base: position 85,181 of record NZ_JBAKHS010000015.1, read on the forward strand.
CTGCTGCTGCTCGGCGCGGCCAACCGGGACCCCCGGCGCTACCCCGAGCCGCAGCGGTTCGACCCGTGGCGCCCGCAGGTCCACCCGCTGTCGTTCGGGGCCGGCCCGCACTACTGCCTGGGCGCCGGGCTGGCCCGGCTGGAGGCGCAGGTCGCCTTCCCGCTGCTGCTGCGCCGGCTGCCCGGCCTGGCCCTGGCCGGCCGCCCTCGGCACCGGACCCGGCTCACCCTGCGCGGCTACGAGACCCTGCCGGTGATCATCGACACGGAGGCGGCGGCCCCGCATCGCGGTACGCCGGCCGGGGCGGCCCCCGGCACTCCGTAGACTGGTACGGCACCCGTCCGTACAGCCGAAGGAGCCACACCGCGTGACCGTCCAGCCCATCCGTCTGTTCGGGGACCCGGTGCTGCGCACGCCGGCCGATCCGGTCGTCGACTTCGACGCCGAGCTGCGTAGGCTCATCGCCGACCTCACCGACACGATGCTGGAGCAGAGCGGCGCCGGCCTGGCCGCGCCCCAGCTCGGCGTGGGCCTGCGGGTGTTCACCTTCGACGTGGACGACGTGCTCGGGCACCTGGTCAACCCGGTGCTGGAGTTCCCCGACTCCGAGGAGCAGGACGGCCCGGAGGGCTGCCTGTCCATCCCCGGGCTCTACTTCGACACGAAGCGCCGGCAGAACGTCATCGCCAAGGGCTTCAACGGGTACGGCGACCCGATGCAGATCGTCGGCACCGGGCTGATGGCGCGCTGCGTGCAGCACGAGACCGACCACCTCGACGGGGTGCTCTTCGTCGACCGGCTCGACCCGGCCGGGCGCAAGGAGGCCATGAAGGCCATCCGCCAGGCCGAGTGGTACGACCCGGCCGCCCCGCCCACGGTCAAGCTCAACCCGCACGCCTCCGGCAGCCCCTTCGGTCTGGGGCGGTGACCGGGTGCGTCTGATCTTCGCCGGCACGCCGGCCGTCGCCGTCCCCGCCCTCGCCGCCGTCGCCGCCTCCGGCCACGAGCTGCTGGCCGTGGTCACCCGCCCCGACGCCCCGGCCGGTCGCGGTCGCGGCCTGGTCCGATCGCCGGTCGGCGCCTGGGCCGACGAGCACGGGATCGAGGTGCTGACCCCGGCCAAGCCCCGCGAGCCGGAGTTCCTCGACCGGCTGCGCGAGCTGGCGCCGGACTGCGTGCCCGTGGTCGCGTACGGCGCGCTGGTGCCGCCGGTGGCCCTGGAGATCCCCCGGCACGGCTGGATCAACCTGCACTTCTCGCTGCTGCCCGCCTGGCGCGGCGCGGCCCCCGTGCAGCACGCCGTGCTGCACGGCGACGAGCTGACCGGCGCCAGCGTCTTCCAGCTGGAGCAGGGGCTGGACACCGGCCCGGTGTACGGCACGCTCACCGACGAGATCCGGCCGACCGACACCTCCGGCGACCTGCTGGAGCGGCTCGCGCACTCCGGCGCGGGCCTGCTGGTGGCCGTTCTCGACGCGATCGAGGCCGGCTCGGCCCGGGCCGAGCCGCAGCCCACCGACGGGGTCTCCCTGGCCCCGAAGCTGACCGTGGAGGACGCCCGCGTGCGCTGGACCGATCCCGCCTTCGCCGTGGACCGGCGGATCCGGGCCTGCACGCCGGCCCCCGGGCCGTGGACGACCTTCCGCGGCGACCGGGTCAAGCTCGGCCCGGTGACCCCGGTCGGCAACGGCCCCGAGTTGAAGCCGGGAGAGCTGCTGGTGGAGAAGTCCCGGGTGCTGGCCGGCACCGCGACCGTGCCGGTGCAGCTCGGTGAGGTGCGCGCGGCGGGCAAGAAGGCCATGTCGGCGAGCGACTGGGCGCGCGGCGTCCGGGTCGGCGCCGGCGAGGTGCTCGCGTGAGCGCCCCCTCGGACCGTCCCGACAGTTCCCGTTCCGACCGCCCTCGCGACGACCGCCCCCGCGACGACCGGTCCGCCGGCTCCCGCGGTGACCGGTTCGACCGGTCCACGCCCCGGCGCTCCGACGCGCCGCGCGGCGACCGCCCGTCCGGTGGTGGTTACCGTGGCGACCGCCCGTCCGGCGGCCGCCCCGGCTTCGACCGGCGCGGCGGTCGGCCCGCCCGCCCGGCCGTCGACCTGCCCCGGTACGCCGCCTACCAGGCCGTCGCGGCGGTGCACCGGGACGACGCGTACGCCAACCTGGTGCTGCCGTCGATCCTGCGCGAGGAGGGGCTGGTCGGCCGGGACGCCGCCTTCGCCACAGAGCTGACGTACGGCACGCTGCGGCACACCGGCACCCTGGACGCGATCATCACCGACGCCGCCGGCCGCGAGGTCGAGCGGATCGACCCGCCGGCCCGCGACGCCCTGCGGCTCGGGGCGTACCAGCTGCTGCACACCCGGGTGCCGGCGCACGCGGCGGTCTCCTCGACCGTCGACCTGGTCCGCTCGGTCGCGCCGGGGGCCACCGGCTTCGCCAACGCGGTGCTGCGGGAGATCGCCGGCCGGGACGCCGACGCCTGGGTGGCGCGGCTCGCCCCGCCGTTCGAGTCCGACCCGATCGGTCACCTGGCGCTGGCGTACAGCCATCCCCAGTGGATCGTGCGGGCCTTCAGCGAGGCGCTCGGCGGCGACCTGGGGGAGACCACGCGGCTGCTGATCGAGGACAACGAGCGGCCCCCGGTGCACCTGTGCGCCCGGCCCGGACTGGCCGACCCGGCGGAGCTGGCCGACGAGGTGGGCGGCGCCCCCGGCGCCTTCTCCCCGTACGCGGTCTACCTCTCCGGCGGCGCGCCGGGTGAGCTGCCCGCGCTGGCGCAGGGGCGGGCGCACGTGCAGGACGAGGGCTCGCAGCTGGTGGCGAACGCGCTGGCCGTCGCGCCGCTGGACGGCCCGGACGGGCGCTGGCTGGACCTGTGCGCCGGGCCCGGCGGCAAGTCCGGCCTGCTCGGCGCGCTCGCCGCGCAGCGTGGTGCCCGGCTGACCGCCGTGGAGGTGTCCGAGCACCGGGCCCGGCTGGTCGAGCAGGCCACCCGGGGCCTGCCGGTGAACGTGCTGCACACCGACGGCCGCACGGTCGGCGCGGACCCGAAGCTGCCCGAGGGGCACTTCGACCGGGTGCTGGTGGACGCGCCCTGCACCGGCCTGGGCTCGCTGCGTCGCCGGCCCGAGTCCCGGTGGCGGCGCCAGCCGTCGGACCTGCCGCCGCTGACCCGGCTGCAACGGGAACTGCTCACCGCGGCCCTGCGCGCGGCCCGTCCCGGCGGCCTGGTCGCCTACGTGACCTGCTCCCCGCACGTGGTGGAGACGCACGTGACGGTGACCGAGGCGGCCCGGCGTGCCGAGGTGCCGGCGGACTTCGTCGACGCCCGGACGCTGCTGCCCGCCGGCATGCCCGGGCTGGGCGACGGCCCGACGGTGCAGCTCTGGCCGCACCGGCACGGCACGGACGCGATGTTCCTCGCGGTGCTGCGCCGCGGCTGACCGGTAGCGTTGTCGGCCCCGGCGGGGTCGGAGCGAAGTGGAACCGGGGCGGGGCGGCGCAGAGCCGCCCCGCGCCGGCTCAGCGGACCGGCAGGCCCCGGGTGCCGACGCCCTTGAGCGAGCGGGTCAGGTTGCGGTCGCCGACCCACAGGAAGCACTGCACCCCGCGGTTGCCGTCGCGCCACTCCCGTTCCAGCGGGTGGTAGAAGATCGAGCCGGCGCGGAACCGCAGGTTGCCGTCGTTCGGCACCCCGGTGTATTTGGCCAGCACGCCCATGCATCCCTTGTGGACCCGGTCGTCGCCCCGGTTGAGCTGCGCGTAGCTGAGGTCGGTGGCCGCCCAGACGCCGACGAACTCGGCGTGGTGCCGGGCGGTGCAGGAGACCGGGGCCATCGCCTCGACCTCGTCGCCCTTCACCTTCGGCTCGAAGCAGCGCAGCCGCAGATCGGTGTCGCGGGTCAGCGCGCCCTTCAGGCTGCCGGTCCGGGGCACGGCCCGGGACTCGTCGATGCTCGCGACCTCGGTCAGGTCGCAGCGGAACCAGCGCGCCCCGCCCGTCCAGGCCGCCGCTGAGGGGAAGACGACGGCGAGCCCGAGCCGCCCGGAGCGCCAGTCGGCGCCCACCGCCCGCCGGACCGCCCGGTCGCACTCGGCGCGGGCGGCGAGCATCGCCGGGGTGCCGCCGGCCGGGGGAGTGGAACGCCGGGCCTCGGCACCGGCGAAGGTGCCCACGTGCATCGTCTCGGCGCGGTGCGACTGCGCGCAGTCGACCGGGCGGTACCCGCTGAGGTAGCCGACGTCCTGCACGTCGGCGTGGCAGACCCCGGCGGCGGGGACGAAGCCCTGCGGCGCGGCGAGGGCCGGCCAGTCGTCGGTGAGGTCGACGTCCAGCCCGGCGGGCGCGCCGCACCCGGTCAGCGCCAGGAGCGCCAGGCCGCCCACGGCGACCGCCGTCCACCACCGCCGCATCGCATCAGACCTTCCGCCGACCGTGACCGTGGCGCCCGCGCCGAGCGGGTGTCACGGTGCGGCAGCATACGGCACCCGGGTCAGATGGCGGGGAGTCCCTTCGGGCCCGCGCCGCGCATGGACCGGGTCAGCTTCCGGTCGTCGCTCCACAGGAAACAGCGCACGCCGCGATCGCCCTCCTCCCACTCCCGCTGCGACGGCGGGTAGAAGATCGACCCGGCCCGGTACGGCAGGTCGGCGTTGTTCGGCACGGCGGCGAAGGCGGCGATCAGGGCCATGCAGCGCCGGTGCACCTCCTGGTTGGCGCGGCCGAACTCCGCCCAGGTCATGTCGCGTTCGACGTAGACCCCGACGAACTCGGCCCGGTGCGGCTCGGAGCAGAGCACGGGCGCCATGTAGTTGAGGTTGTCGCCGATCAGCTTGGGGTCGAAGCAGCGGTGGGTCAGCGGGTTGTCGCCGATCATCGCGCCGCGCAGGCTGCCGGTCCGGTTGACCGGGCGGGTGTTGTCGATGCTGTCGGTCTCGCTCAGGTCGCAGCGGAACCAGCGGGCACCGCCGTTCCAGGCCGGCACCGACGGCAGCGCGATGTTCATGGTGAGCCGGGCGGAGTGCCAGTCGCCTCCGAGCACCTCCCGTGCCCGCTGGTCGCACTCCGCCCGGGCGGGGCGCAGCATCGGGGAGCCCGGCTCGGGGCGGGGCCCGGCCGCCGCGGCGCCGGTGAACGTCCCCACGTGGATCGCCTCGGCCAGGTGGCTGCGTGTGCAGTCCACCGTGTCGTACGTGCTGGCCTGCACCACCGCCGTGATCCGGGGCAGGCAGGCGTCCGTGGCGGGCACGAACGTCCGCGGCGCGGGCAGGTCCGGCCAGTCGTCGGCGAGGTCGCCGTCGGGCCGGTGCTGCGGGACACAGCCGCTCATCACCATCGTCGCCGCGCCGGCCAGCGCCAGCGCCACGAGCCACCGTCGCATCGTCCGCCCTTTCCGGGAGATGACGGCCGGTCGCCGCGCCCCGCGTGCAGTCGCGCTTCCGCGGGGCCTGCGGCCCGTGTGACCGTCTCTGATGGAGTGTTGCCGCGATTCGGTCGGTCGGCCAGTCGCGGATGGCCGGCCGTCCGGTTTCGCGTTGCGTCTGGCCCAATCTTGCACCAGCGGTCACTCCTGGGTCACAGGGCGTTCCCGGTGGGGCCGCGATGCCGGCGGCGGGTGGCCGCATTCGTACACTGACCCGGTGACCGTACCGCCGCCGATCGTCGCGCCCAGCATCCTCGCCGCCGATTTCGCCCGCCTCGCCGACGAGGTCCGTGCCGTGGAGAACGCCGCGGACTGGCTGCACGTCGACGTGATGGACAACCACTTCGTGCCCAACCTGACCATCGGGCTGCCCGTGGTGCAGAGCCTGCGGGCGGTGACCCAGATCCCGTTCGACGTGCACCTCATGATCGAGGATCCGCGGCGCTGGGCCCCGGGCTACGCCGACGCCGGCGCCTACAACGTCACCTTTCACGCCGAGGCGTGCGACGACCCGGTGGCACTGGCCAAGGACCTCCGCTCGGCCGGCGCGAAGGCCGGGCTGGCCATCGACCGGGACACCCCGATCGAGCCGTACCTGGAGCTGCTGCCCAGCTTCGACACCCTGCTGATCATGACGATCAAGGCCGGCTTCGGCGGGCAGCGGTTCATCCCGCAGCTGCTGGAGAAGGTCCGCGCCGCCCGCCGGCACGTCGACACCGGCCACCTGGAGCTGCGCATCGAGGTCGACGGCGGGATCGCCGCCGACACCATCGAGCAGGCCGCGGCGGCCGGTGCGGACGCCTTCGTCGCCGGCACCGCGGTTTACGGGGCGGCCGATCCGGCCGAGGCGGTCCGCCGCCTGCGGGGGCTCGCGGAGCGCGCGGTCCCCGGAGCCTGACGTGGACCCGGCCGACGACCGACCCGACGTCATCCTGGTCGTCGACGACGACGAGGACATCGCCCGCTTCGTCGAGTTCAACCTGCGGCTGCACGGCTTCGAGGTGCTCCACGCCGGCGACGGCCAGGAGGCGCTCGAGATGATCGAGCGGCACCGGCCCGACCTGGCCGTGGTGGACCTGATGATGCCCCGGATCGACGGCCTGGAGCTGACCCGGCGGCTGCGCGCCGACCCGATGACCTCCGCCCTGCCGGTGATCATGCTGACCGCCAAGGGCATGACCGTGGACAAGGTGCACGGCCTCAGCGCCGGCGCCGACGACTACCTGGTCAAGCCCTTCGACACCGCCGAACTGGTGGCTCGGGTCAGCTCCACGCTGCGCCGCAACAAGGAGTTCCGGGAGGTTTCCCCGCTGACCGGGCTGCCGGGCAACAGCCGGATCCGCCGCGAGATCAGCGACCGGGTACGCAGCGGCGTCGACTACGCGGTCGGCTACATCGACATCGACCGGTTCAAGAGCGTCAACGACCGGTACGGCTTCGTCCGGGGCGACGAGTTCATCTCCGCGCTGGCCCGCAGCCTGCACCGGGCGGTGGTCTCGATCGGCCTGCCACCGGCCTTCCTCGGCCACGTCGGCGGGGACGACTTCGTCGTCGTCTGCACCCCGGAGCAGGTCCGGCCGCTGACCTTCCGCGCGGTCGAGGACTTCGAGCGGGCCGCCGACAAGCTCTACGACCCGGCCGACGCCGAACGCGGCTACGTCGAGCTGAAGGACCGCCGGGGCAACGTCCGCAAGGCCCACCTGGTCACCCTCTCCATCGGGGTCTCCCTCTCCGACGCCCGGAAGCGCTTCACCGACCCGCTCGCCGCGATCGCGGTCGCCTCGGAGATGAAAACCGTCGCCAAGAGCCAGCCCGGTTCGTACGTGGCGGTGGACCGGCGGCGGGCCGACGGGGTGTGAGGTAGCCCGCGTGCAGTGGCGTACCGGCCGGGGGAACGTGTAAGACTTCCCATGTACCCACCACGCGCTGGCGGGGCTCGGTGAAATTCCGAACCGGCGGTGATCCACGGTCCGACCGTGGTAAGCCCGCGACCCGGACGGCTCAGGCCGCCCGGTGGACCTGGTGAGAATCCGGGGCCGACGGTTGGGAGCGGGAAGGTCCGCCCCCAGAAAGTCCGGATGGGAGACAGCGCGCGGGACGGGGCGGGCCTGCGTGGGCTGCATTCCAACCTCCGCGTGGGCTCCCCGGGGGCGGCCGTGCCGTTCCCGGCTCCGCCGCCGCCTGCCCGCGGCTCCTCCCGTACCGCCCGCGCGCGGCCCGGCGAGTGAGAGGGCAGAGCCATGGCCGGCGTCTCCGTAGACGAGGCGATGCGTCGCGCCGTCACGCTCGCGGCCCGCGGCCTCGGCACCACCAGCCCCAACCCGGTCGTCGGCTGCGTGCTGCTCGATCCGGACGGCGCGGTCGTCGGAGAGGGATTCCACGCGTACGCGGGCGGACCGCACGCCGAGATCGTCGCGCTCGCCCAGGCCGGTGAGCGGGCCCGGGGCGGCACCGCCGTGGTCACCCTCGAACCCTGCGACCACACCGGCCGCACCGGCCCCTGCAGCCTCGCGCTCATCCACGCCGGCGTGGCCCAGGTGGTCATCGCCGTGCCCGACCCCAACCCGGTCGCCTCCGGCGGCGCGGCCACCCTGCGGGCCGCCGGGATCCAGGTCGAGTTCGGGGTACGCGCCGAGGAGGCCGAGGCCGGCAACGTCGCCTGGCTCACCTCGATGCGCCGCGGCTGGCCGTACCTGATCTGGAAGTACGCCGCGACGCTCGACGGCCGGTCCGCGGCGGCCGACGGCACCAGCATGTGGATCACCTCCGAGGCGGCCCGGATGGACGTGCACGCGCTGCGCGGCACGGTCGACGCGGTGATCGCCGGGGTGGGCACCGTGCTCGCCGACGATCCCCGGCTGACCGCCCGGAACCTGCGCGACGGCACCCTGGCCATCCGGCAGCCGCTGCGGGTGGTGGTGGACAGCTCCGGGCGTACCCCCGCGTCAGCCCAGGTCCGCGACGGCGCCGCCCGGACGTGGATCGCCACCGCGGCGGAGGTCGGGGCCGGCCCGGACGGCCGGGTCGACCTGCCGGCGCTCCTGGCCGAGCTGCACCACCGCGGCGTGCGGGCCGCGCTGCTGGAGGGCGGCCCTCAGCTGGCCGGCGCGTTCCTGGCCGCCGGGCTGGTCGACAAGGTCGTCGGGTACGTCGCGCCGAAGCTGCTGGGCGCCGGTACGACCGCGCTGCGCGACGCCGGCGTGACCACCATCGCCGACGCCATCGAACTGAAGATCACCGACGTTACGCAGGTCGGTCCCGACCTGCGGATCACCGCGCTGCCCCGGAAGAGGGAGGCCTGACATGTTCACCGGCATCGTCGAGGAGTTGGGCGAGGTCGTCCGCGTCACGGACACCGGGGGTGACTCCGCGCTGGTCGCCGTCCGCGGCCCGCTGGTCACCTCCGACGCCCGGCACGGCGACTCCATCGCGGTCAACGGCGTCTGCCTCACCGTGGTGGACGCCGCCGACGGCGTCTTCACCGCCGACGTGATGGGGGAGACGCTGCGCCGCTCCGCGCTCGGCGCGCTGCGGGTGGGCGACCCGGTCAACCTGGAGCGGGCCGCCGCCCTGAACAGCCGGCTCGGCGGGCACATCGTGCAGGGCCACGTCGACGGGGTGGGCGAGATCGTCGCCCGGGAACCCGCCGAGCAGTGGGAGACGGTCCGCTTCCGGCTCCCGGCCGAGCTGGCCCGGTACGTGGTGGAGAAGGGCTCGATCACCATCGACGGCGTCTCGCTGACCGTCGCCGCGGTCGGCGACGACTGGTTCACCGTCGGGCTGATCCCTACCACCCTCAAGCTGACCACGCTCGGCGCCAAGGGCGTCGGCGCCCCGGTCAACCTGGAGGTCGACGTGCTGGCCAAGTACGTCGAGCGGCTGCTCGGCGACCGCGCCGGCGGGGGTGGGCGCTGATGGGCCCGCTCGGCTGGCTGCTCCACGCGCAGCTGGAGATCGCCGGCTCGCCGGTGCTGGTCCGGGAGATCGTCGGCAACGTCTTCGGGCTGGCCTCCGCGCTGCTCGGGCTGCGCCGGGTGGTCTGGGCCTGGCCGGTCGGCATGATCGGCAACGCGCTGCTCTTCACCATCTTCCTCGGCGGCGTCTTCGCCACCCCGCAGGCGCACGACCTCTACGGCCAGGCCGGCCGGCAGGTCTTCTTCTTCACGGTGAGCGTCTACGGCTGGTGGCGCTGGTCGCGCAACCGCCGCCAGGGCGACGACCAGCCGGCCGTCCGCCCGCGCTGGGCCACCGGCCGGGAGCGGCTCGGGCTGCTGCTGGCCGCCGCCGTCGGCACCGCCGTCGCGTACCCGGTGCTCGCCGCGCTCGGCTCGTGGGGCCCGCTGCCGGACGCCTGGATCCTGACCGGCAGCCTGCTCGCCACGTATGGCATGGCCCGCGGCTGGGTCGAGTTCTGGCTGATCTGGATCGCCGTCGACGCGGTCGGTGTGCCGCTGCTGCTGCGCGGCGGCTTCTATCCGTCGGCGGCCATGTACCTGGTCTACGGCGCCTTCTGCGTCTGGGGTCTCGCCGCCTGGTGGCGGACCTCGCAGGCCACCCGGTCGGCGGCCCGGCCGATCCCGTCCACCTACTCGGAGGTCGCGGCATGACCAGTTTTGCCAGTATCGAGCAGGCGGTGGCGGACATCGCCGCCGGCCGGCCCGTCGTCGTGGTCGACGACGAGAACCGGGAGAACGAGGGCGACCTGATCTTCGCCGCCGAGCTGGCCACGCCGGAGCTGGTGGCGTTCATGGTCCGCTGGACGTCCGGCTACATCTGCGTGGCGCTGACCGAGTCGGAGTGCGACCGGCTGGACCTGCCGCCGATGCACCACACCAACCAGGACCGGCGCGGCACCGCGTACACGGTGACGGTCGACGCCCGGGAGGGCATCAGCACCGGCATCTCGGCCGCCGACCGGTCGCACACCATCCGGCTGCTGGCCGACCCGGCCACCGACCCGACCGACCTGTCCCGTCCCGGGCACGTGGTGCCGCTGCGCGCCCGCGAGGGCGGGGTGCTGCGCCGCCCCGGGCACACCGAGGCCGCCGTCGACCTGACCCGGCTGGCCGGGTTGCGTCCCGCCGGCGTGCTCTGCGAGCTGGTCAACGAGGACGGCACCATGATGCGGGTGCCGGACCTGGAGAAGTTCTGCGCCGAGCACGGGCTCACCCTGATCACCATCGCCGATCTGGTGGCGCACCGGCGGCGGCACGAGAAGCAGGTCGAGCAGGTCGCCGACGCCCGGATGCCCACCCCGTACGGGGTGTTCCGGGCGCTGGGCTACCGCGCCGAGCACGACCCGGCCGAGCACGTCGCCCTGGTGTACGGGGAGATCGGCGACGGGCAGGACGTGCTGGTGCGGGTGCACTCGGAGTGCCTGACCGGGGACGTCTTCGGCTCGCTGCGCTGCGACTGCGGCCCGCAGTTGCAGGCGTCCCTGGCCCGGGTCGCCCGGGAGGGGCGGGGCGTGGTGCTCTACGTGCGCGGGCACGAGGGGCGCGGCATCGGGCTGCTGCACAAGCTGCAGGCGTACCAGCTGCAGGACCTGGGCCGGGACACCGTGGACGCGAACCTCGACCTGGGGCTGCCCGCCGACGCCCGGGACTACGGCACCGGCGCGCAGATCCTCTACGACCTGGGCGTGCGCTCCATGCGGCTGCTGACCAACAACCCGGCCAAGCGGGCCGGGCTGGAGGGGTACGGCCTGACCATCACCGGCCGCGAGGGGCTGCCGATCCGGCCGCACCCGGAGAACGTGCGGTACCTGCGGACCAAGCGGGACCGGATGGGGCACCTGTTGGATGAACTGGACGAGGTGACCGAGGCTCCGATGGGGCGCTCGGTCGCCGGCGACGAGATCGGAGCGTAGACATGGCGGGATTCGGCGAGCCCGGGGTGACCACGGTGGACGCGGCGGGGCTGACCGTCGGCGTGGTCGCGGCCCGCTGGCACGGCGACCTCACCGACCACATGCTGGACCGGGCGGTGGCGGCGGCCGAGGCGTGCGGCGCCCGCGCGGTGGTGGCCCGGGTGGCCGGCTCGGTGGAGCTGCCGGTGGTGGCCCAGGCCCTGGCCCGCCGCTGCGACGTGGTGGTCGCGCTCGGCGTGGTGGTGCGGGGCGCCACCGCGCACTTCGACTACGTCTGCCGCTCGGTGACCGACGGCCTCACCCGGGTCGCACTGGACGAGGGGAAGCCGGTGGCGCACGGGGTGCTCACCGTGGAGAACATCGAGCAGGCCCGGGACCGGGCCGGGCTGCCCGGCTCGGCCGAGGACAAGGGCTGGGCGGCCACCGTCGCCGCCCTCGACGCGGCGCTGGCCATCCGGGACGTGGCCGCGGCGAACGGCCACCGGGTCGGCTTCGGCCGCTGAACCTGGCGAGGGTGTCGATCGGCTCCGTCGTGCGGCGGGTGGCGGTGTCCCTCATCGGGGACGCGGCCACCCGCCGTGAAAAAGGTGGACGGTGGGAAAAGACGACGCGGCCGGACCCGGAGCGCGCGTCGCCGGACGGTGACTGGAAGAATCGCCTCCTGTGAAGACGTTCGAGGAGTTGTTCGCCGAGCTGCAGGCCAAGGCCGCCGCCGGCACCCCGGGCTCGGGCACGGTCGCCGCCCTCGACAAGGGCGTGCACTTCATCGGCAAGAAGGTCGTCGAGGAGGCGGCCGAGTCGTGGATGGCCGCCGAGCACGAGGGGCCGGAGCGGACCGCCGAGGAGATCTCCCAGCTGCTCTACCAGGTCCAGGTGCTGATGCTCGCCAGCGGTCTCGAGCTCAAGGACGTCTACCGACATCTGTGAGTGCGCCCCGTCGTTGATCACATTCGATCGAAGGAGCACTCCGTCATGCTGCGTGTCGCCGTACCCAACAAGGGCGCCCTGGCCGAGAAGGCCGCCCAGATGCTGCGCGAGGCGGGCTACCGCCAGCGCACCGACCCCAAGGACCTCGTCTGCCCCGACGAGTCCAACGACATCGAGTTCTTCTACCTGCGTCCGAAGGACATCGCCACCTACGTCGGCTCCGGTGACCTCGACATCGGGATCACCGGCCGGGACCTGCTGATCGACTCCGGCGCGCCGGCCGAGGAGGTGATGGACCTGGCCTTCGGCCGGGCCACCTTCCGCTTCGCGGCCCGCCCGGAGGACGTCGACGACGTACGGGAGCTGGGCGGGCACCGGATCGCCACCGCCTACCCCGGCCTGGTCGAGCGGTACCTCGCCGACCTGGGTGTCAAGGCCGACGTGATCCGGCTCGACGGGGCGGTGGAGAACGCCATCCGCCTCGGCGTGGCCGACGTGGTCGCCGACGTGGTGGAGACCGGCGCCACCCTGCGCCAGGCCGGCCTGGTCGTCTTCGGCGACCCGTTGCTGCGCTCGTCGGCGGTGCTGGTCCGCCGCGCCGGTGCCCCGACGCCCCCGCAGGCCGAGCAGCTGCTGCGCCGCCTGCACGGGGTGCTGGTGGCCCGCCGCTACGTCATGCTCGCCTACGACGTGCCGGCCGGGCTGCTCGACCGGGCCAGCTCACTGACCCCGGGCATCGAGTCGCCGACGGTGTCCCCGCTGCACCGGGAGGGCTGGGTCGCGGTGCAGGCGATGGTGCTCCGCGACGACGTGCACCGGATCATGGACGAGCTGTACGAGCTGGGCGCCCGCGCCATCCTGGTCACCAACATCCACGCCTGCCGGCTGTGAGGCCGCTGCCGCCGACCGCCGCGCTGGCCCTGGTGGTGCTCGGCGGGGTGGCGTCCGCGGCCCAGGGGGCGGCGAACGCCGAGCTGGGCGAGCGGGTGGGCAGCCCGGTGCTCGGGGCGGTGGTCAACAACGCCGGCGGCACGCTGCTGATCCTGGCCGGGTTGCTGGTCCTGCCGTCGATGCGGACCGGGCTCGCCGCGCTGCGCCGGTCCCGGCTGCCCTGGTGGTGCTACCTGGGCGGGCTCGGCGGGGCGGCGATCATCGTGGTCGGCACGTACGTCGTGCCGGTGCTCGGGGTGGCCGTCTTCACCATCGCCCAGGTCGCCGGGGGCAGTCTCGGCGGCCTGGCGGTGGACCGGGCCGGGCTGGCCCCGGTGGGCCGGCTCGCGCTCACCCCACCCCGGGTGGCCGGCGCCCTGCTCGGCACGGCGGCGGTGGGGCTCGCCCAGCTGGGGCAGCCCCTCGGCGAGCTGGCCGTCGGCCTGGTCCTGCTCGCCGTGGTGGGCGGGCTGGCGGTCGCCGTGCAGTCCGCGCTGAACGGCCGGGTGGCGGCGGCGAGCACGGCCGCGGCCAGCACCGCGGTCAACTTCGCCGTCAGCACGCCGGCCGTGCTGGCCGTCGCGGCGCTCGCCGGCGCGTTCACCGTGGCCCGGCCCGACTGGCCACCCGCCTGGTACCTGTACACCGGCGGACTGCTCGGGGTCGGCATCGTGGCCAGCCTGCTGGTCGGCGTGCGGGCGCTGGGCGTGCTGCGGACCGGTCTGGCACTGGTCGCCGGCCAGCTCGGTGGGGGACTGCTGCTGGACCTGCTGCTGCCCGGCGGGCCGGGGCTGCGCTGGCCGGTCCTGGCCGGCGCGGTGCTCACCCTGGTCGCCTCGGTGGTCGCTGGCCGGCCGGGGCGCCGGACCGCCGGGACGTCCGTCGTCGCCCGGTCGGTGCCGAGGGCCCGGTCGGCCGAGGAGAACCCGGCCGGACGGCAGCGGCGGGGCTCGGCGTACGCCGACCGGCCCGGTCCGCCGGTCGGCTGACCCCGCCCCGCCGTCGAGCGGGTCGCGTGTGGCGGCGGAACGTGGGCCGGGGGCGGGTGGCAGACTGGTGGGGTGAGCGAGCCCGAGTTGATCCGTCTCAAGCCCCGTCGCATCCGGGTGGTCTGCTGGGCCTCGGCCGCCGCCCTCCTGGTGGTCTTCAGCCTGGTGGCGACCTCCCTCACCGGCCGGACCGGCGACGGCTACGGCACCTTCCAGCGCGGCGACCAGCTCGCCATGGTCGGCCTGGGTGTCCTCGGCGCGCTGGCCATCCTGCTCTTCACCCGTCCCCGGGTCGAGGCGGACGCCCGGGGCGTAAGGGTGCGAAACGTGATCGGCTCGTACGAGCTGCCCTGGGAAGTCGTGCGCGGGGTGCGCTTCGACCGGGGCGCCCCCTGGGCCAGCCTGGAGCTGCACGACGACGACCTGCTGCCGATGGTCGCCCTCCAGGCCGCCGACAAGGAGATTGCGGTCGAGGGTGTCCGGGCGCTGCGCCGGCTGCACCAGGCCCACCTGGCCGCGCTCGCCGCCGGGCCGGGCGCCCGCTGAGTCCCTCGCTGACCTGCGAGCCCGGTTTGGGGATGCCTGCACCGAGGGTGTAGTGTTGCCGAGTCGACCAGACTGCCCCCGTTGCCACGTGCGGGCAGTCCTGAAGCGGAGCGCCTGCTCCCACCCGAGTCGCCCCTGATGGTGGCCGGGTCCGGTCACCGGTTCCGGGCACGTTCCGGTTCCGGATGCGCGATCATGTGATCGTGCCGACCGGTCGAGCGGGCCCTGGCATGCGCCGGGGCCTTCTGCTTTCCGGGCGGCCCCCATCCGGGGGCCCGCGGGGTCGCCACACGCAGGAGAACCGACTCGAGGAGGCCCCATCAGCGTCGAACCACGCGTGAACGAGCAGATCCGGGCACGTGAGGTCCGACTGGTCGGCCCTGAGGGTGAGCAGGTGGGCATCGTCCCGCTGGAGCGCGCCCTGCAGCTGGCCGCGGACGTCGACCTGGACCTGGTCGAGGTTGCGCCGATGGCGCGCCCGCCGGTGTGCAAGCTCATGGACTTCGGCAAGTTCAAGTACGAGAGCGCACTCAAGGCGCGCGAAGCGCGGCGTAACCAGCAGCAGACCGTCATCAAGGAGATGAAGCTCCGGCCGAAGATCGACCCGCACGACTACGAGACCAAGAAGGGTCACGTGGTGCGGTTCCTCAAGGCGGGCGACAAGGTCAAGGTGACGATCATGTTCCGCGGTCGCGAGCAGAGCCGCCCGGAGCTGGGTTACCGGCTCCTGCGCCGGCTCGAGTCCGAGATCACGGACCTGGGATACGTGGAGGCCGCTCCGAAGCAGGACGGTCGAAACATGATCATGGTTCTCGCTCCGCACCGGGCCGTCAAGGCCTCCGCGGTCGCCGCCACGGCGTCCCGCGGCGGGCCCCGGGACCGGGCTGCGGAGGAGTCCGCCGCTCCGGCAGCCGGTGAGACCGCGGCGACCGGCGAGACCGCAGCAGCCGGCGAGACCGGCGCAGTCGCCGACAACACCGGCGAGTAACAGGGAGAGACGTTCCACATGCCGAAGATGAAGAGCCACACGGGTATGGGCAAGCGGGTCAAGGTGACCGGCAAGGGCAAGATCGTTGCCCAGCAGGCCGGCCTTCGCCACAACCTGGAGAAGAAGCCCTCGCGCCAGACCCGGCGGCTGACCGGCACGGTCGTGCTGGCCAAGGCCGAAGTCAAGCGCATCAAGAAGCTGCTCGGCCGCTGACGCGCGCCACCTGAACCGAAGAAGGAGTTGAGATGGCACGCGTCAAGCGGGCTGTGAACGCCCAGAAGAAGCGTCGTACCCTGCTGGAGACCGCGAGTGGTTACCGCGGTCAGCGCTCCCGGCTGTACCGCAAGGCCAAGGAGCAGGTGCTGCACTCGATGCAGTACGCCTACCGGGACCGTCGTGACCGCAAGGGCGACTTCCGGCAGCTCTGGATCCAGCGCATCAACGCTGGCGCCCGGGCCAACGGCATGACCTACAACCGGCTGATCCAGGGCCTGCGCCTGGCCGGCATCGAGGTCGACCGCAAGATCCTGGCCGACCTGGCCGTCAACGACGCCGCGGCGTTCGCCGCGATCGTCGAGCTGGCCCGCGCCGCCGTGGCGGCCGAGGGCACCGGTGGCGCCGCGGCCCAGGCCGCCTGATCCACCAGCAGCAGATCGAGGCGTCTCCCATGCAGTCACCATCGCGCGGGAGGCGCCTCGACGCTGTCTCCGGCCCGTTCACCCCGCGTACCCCCAGGGTCGTCGCCGCCCGCCGGCTCCAGCGCCGCCGGGACCGCGAGGCCACCGGCCGGTTCCTGGCCGAGGGCCCGCAGGCGGTCCGTGAGGCCCTCGCCCGCGCCGGCACGGTCACCGAACTCTTCGGTACGCCGGCCGCCCTCGACCGGCACGCCGACCTGGCGGCGACCGCCGCCCGGGCCGACGTGCCCGTCTCCGAGGTGACCGACGAGGCCCTGGCGGCGCTCGCCGAGACCGTCGCCCCGCAGGGGCTGGTCGCCGTCTGCCGGCACCTCGACGTGCCGCTGGAGACCGCCCTCGACCGGGCCCCGCGGCTGGTCGCGGTGCTGGCCGAGATCCGCGACCCGGGCAACGCCGGCACCGTGCTGCGCACCGCCGACGCGGCCGGGGCGGGCGCGGTCATCTTCGCCGGCGACGCCGTCGACCCGTACAACGGCAAGTGCGTGCGCGCCTCCGCCGGCAGCCTCTTCCACGTCGACGTGGTCCGCGCCACCGACCCGCTCGCGGCGGTCGGCGCGCTGCGCGCCGCCGGGCTCACCGTGCTCGCCACGACCGGGTACGGCGACAGCGACCTCGACGATCTCATCGACTACGGGCGGCTCGCCGCCCCCACCGCCTGGCTGTTCGGCTCGGAGGCGCACGGCCTGCCGGAGGAGCTCACCGCCGCCGCCGACGCCCGGGTGCGGGTGCCGCTGCACGGCCGCGCCGAGAGCCTGAACCTGGCTGCGGCCGCCGCCGTCTGCCTGTACGCTTCAGCCAGAGCACTGCGCTGACCTCGTCACGCGCGCTACGGAGCACAGGGGAGTCGTCCGCATGGTGAACGCGTCACGGCGTTCGTTTAGCCAGCCCGCCGGTGTCGGCGGGCGGCGGGCTGCGACCCTTCCTCCCGCGTAACTCCCACCGGCGGGCTGCGGCACAGCCGCGCGTCCGTAGACTCGCCTAGCCGCCCGTGAGGGCCGGCGCCGCCGTGAGGGAGTGCCCGTACGCCATGAGCTACCGCAACGATCCGTACGACCCGAAGCAGGTCGCCCTGCTGGACCCGGCCGCCCTGGCCGAGGCCGTCGCCGACGCCGAGCAGGCGTTCGCCTCCGCCGCAGACCCGGACGCGCTGACCGCGCTGCGCCCCGCGCACCTCGGTGACCGCTCCCCGGTGTCCCTCGCCCGCCGGGAAATCGGCGCGCTGCCGCCGGCCGCGAAGTCCGACGCGGGCAAGCGGGTCAACGAGGCCCGCCGGGCGATCGAGGCCGCCTACGCCGCCCGCCAGGAGGTGCTGGAGCGCGAGCAGGCCGCCCGGGTGCTGGTCGAGGAGCGGGTCGACGTGACCCTGCCGTACGACCGGCGTCCCCGGGGCGCCCGCCACCCGCTGAGCACCCTGATGGAGCAGATCAGCGACCTGTTCGTCGGGATGGGCTACGAGGTGGCCGAGGGCCCCGAGGTCGAGCTGGAGTGGACCAACTTCGACGCGCTGAACATCCCCGCCGACCACCCGGCCCGCGGGCTGATGGACACCTTCCACATCGCACCGTCGGCGGGCTCCGCCGCAGGCGCGGCGGCCGGCGGCTCAGCGAGCTCGGGCCTTGTTCTCCGGACCCACACCTCGCCGGTGCAGGCGCGCACCATGCTGACCCGCAAGCCGCCGATCTACGTGATCGTGCCCGGCCGGGTCTACCGCACCGACGAGCTGGACGCCACCCACGCGCCGGTCTTCCACCAGGTCGAGGGCCTGGTGGTGGACAAGGGCATCACCATGGCGCACCTGCGCGGCACGCTGGACCACTTCGCCCGGGCGATGTTCGGCGAGGGCGCGAAGACCCGCTTCCGTCCGCACTACTTCCCGTTCACCGAGCCGTCGGCCGAGTTCGACGTCTGGTTCCCGGAGCACCGGGACGGGCCGCGCTGGGTGGAGTGGGGCGGCTGCGGCATGGTCAACCCGCGGGTGCTGCGCGCCTGCGGCATCGACCCGGAGGTCTACTCCGGATTCGCGTTCGGCATGGGCATCGACCGGACCGTGATGTTCCGGCACGGGGTCAGCGACATGCGGGACATGGCCGAGGGCGACGTGCGGTTCACCCGCGCGTTCGGGGTCGGGGCGTAGGCGATGCGGGTACGAGTCACGGGAACGGTGGTCTGAAGTCATGCGAGTTTCTGTCAGTTGGCTGCGGGAGTACGTCGACCTCCCGGCCGACCTGCCCACCGGCGACCTGGAGCAGGCCCTGGTCGACCTCGGCATCGAGGTCGACTCCGTGGTGGACCTGCGGGAGACCGTCGCCGGTCAGCTGGTGGTCGGCGAGGTCCTGGAGATCGACGAGCTGACCGGCTTCAAGAAGCCGATCCGGTTCTGCCGGGTCGACGTCGGCGCCGCCAACGGCACCGGCGAGCCGCAGGAGATCGTCTGCGGGGCGCGCAACTTCGCCGAGGGCGACCGGGTCGTGGTGATCCTCCCCGGCGGCGTGCTGCCCGGGAACTTCGTCATCGGCGCGCGCAAGACCTACGGGCGCAACTCCGCCGGCATGATCTGCTCCGCGAAGGAGCTGGGCCTCGGCGACGACCACTCCGGCATCATCGTGCTGCCCTCCGACACCCCGGCCAAGCCGGGCGACGACGCGCGCCCCGTGGTGGGGCTCGACGACGTCGTGGTCGAGCTGGAGATCACCCCGGACCGGGGGTACGCGCTGAGCGTGCGCGGCCTCGCCCGCGAGCTGGCGCACGCGCTCGGCGTGCCGTTCCGCGACCCGGGCCTGGCGCCCGCGCCCGGCGGCACGCCCGAGCCCGCGTACCCGGTCGAGGTGCGGGACACCGTCGGTTGCGACCGGTTCGCGGCGCGGATGGTGCGCGGCATCGACCCGACGGCCGCGACGCCCGGCTGGATGTCGCGGCGGCTCACCGTGGCCGGCGTCCGCAGCATCTCGCTGCCGGTCGACATCACCAACTACGTGATGCTCGAACTCGGCCAGCCGATGCACGCCTTCGACGCCGACCGGATCAGCGGCCCGCTGGTGGTCCGCCGCGCCGAGGCGGGGGAGAAGCTGACCACCCTGGACGGGGTGGCCCGCACCCTCACCGTCGAGGACATGGTCATCTGCGACGACACCGGGCCGATCTCGCTCGCCGCGGTGATGGGCGGCGAGACCAGCGAGGTCGTCGACGGCACCACCGACGTGCTCTTCGAGGCCGCCCACTGGGACCCGGTGATGGTGGGGCGCACCGCGCGCCGGCACAAGCTGTTCAGCGAGGCGGCGAAGCGCTGGGAGCGGGGCGTCGACCCGGCCCTGCCGCTGGTCGCCCTGGAGCGGGCGGTCCGGCTGCTCACCGCGCACGCCGGTGGCACCGTCGGCGAGCAGATCCTGGACCTCGACCACGTCCGGCCGATGCGGTCGGTGGTCCTGCCGGTGGACCTGCCGTCGCGGCGGGTCGGGGTGGCGTACTCCCCGGAGCGGGTGGTCGCCCTGCTGGAGCAGGTCGGCTGCACCGTCGTCCGGGGCGCCGACCGGCTGACCGAGGACCCGGGCGAGGTCGGCGTGGCCGCCGGCGCCGGCGACGTGCTCACCGTGACCCCGCCGACCTGGCGACCCGACCTCACCGACCCGGCCGACCTGGTCGAGGAGGTGGTCCGCCTCGACGGGTACGACCGCGTGCCGTCGGTGCTGCCCACCGCACCCGCCGGGCGGGGCCTCACCTGGCAGCAGCGCCGCCGCCGGGCGGTGGCCCGCTCGCTGGCCGAGCGCGGCCACGTCGAGGTGCTGGCCCACCCGTTCACCGCGCCGGAGCTGGCCGACCATCTCGGCCTGCCCGCCGACGACCCGCGCCGGGCGGCGGTCCGGCTGGCCAACCCGTTGTCCGAGGAGGAGCCGGTGCTGCGGACCACGCTGCTCGGCCCGCTGCTCGGCATCCTCAAGCGCAACCTGGGCCGGGGCCAGCGCGACCTCTCGCTCTACGAGATCGGGACGGTCTTCCACCCGCGTCCCGGCGCCGGCACCCCGCCGGCGATGGGCGTGGACCGGCGTCCCACCGAGGCCGAGTTCGCCGCCGCCGACGCGGTGGTGCCGCACCAGCCGCGCCACGTCGCGGTCGTGCTCGCCGGCGACGTGGACCCCGCCGGCTGGTGGGGCCCGGGCCGGGCGGCCGGCTGGGCGGACGCGGTCGAGGCCGGCCGGGTGGTGCTCGCCGCCGCCGACATCCCGGCGGACCGGATCGAGGTCCGGGCCGTCGAGTACGCGCCCTGGCACCCCGGGCGCTGCGCCGCGCTGCTGGTCGACGGCGCGGTCGTCGGTCACGCCGGCGAGCTGCACCCGGCCGTCGTGGCGGCGCTGGAGCTGCCCCGGCGGACCAGCGCCATGGAGCTGGACCTGGACGCGTTGCCGGCCCCGCCGGTCGCGCCCGCGCCGACCGTCTCCGGCTTCCCGCCGGCGCTGATCGACGTGGCGCTGGTGCTGGACGAGTCGGTGCCCGCGGCCGAGGTGGAGCAGGCCCTGGTCGAGGGCGCCGGCGAGCTGCTGGAGAACGTCCGGCTCTTCGACGTGTACGCCTCGGAGCAGCTCGGCGCGGGTCGCCGCTCGCTGGCGTACAAGCTCACCTTCCGGGCCCCGGACCGGACGCTGACTGTGGAGGAGGCGGTGGCCGCCCGCGACGCGGCCGTCGCCCTCGCGGCGCAGCGGTTCGGCGCCACGCTGCGCGGCGCCTGACCGGTGCCGCTCCTCGGATGGCTGGTGGTGGCCGGCGTACTCGCGTCGGTCACCGCCGGGCTGTGGTGGGCGCGCCGGCACCTGCTGCTGGTCTCCGTGGTCGGTCGCAGCATGGAGCCGACGCTGCGCGCCGGTGACCGGGTGCTGGCCCGGCGGGTGCCGCTGCAGCGGATCCGGGCCGGCGACGTGGTGGTGGTGGCCGCGCCGGCGGCGATGACGGCGGGCCGTCCAGGCCGCCCCGGCGAGGAACCCGGGCTGCTGATCAAGCGGGCGCACGCGGTGCCGGGCGATCCGGTGCCGGTCCAGCGGGTGCCGCTGCTGCGCCGGCATGACGAGCGGGTGGTGCCGGCCGACCGGCTGGTCGTGCTCGGCGACAACCCGCCGTTCAGCTACGACTCCCGGGAGTGCGGTTACATCGCCGCCGCGGACGTGCTCGGCGTGGTGGTCCGGCCGCGGCTGCGCGCGGAGTGACCGGGGCACCCGAGTAGGCGTGCCGCCCGGCCCGGGCCGGGCGGCACGCCGGAGCCGGCCTCAGCAGAGGCTGGTCATCGTGGTCGCTCCCGCGCTGCAGTAGTAGCCGCACGTCCCGCAGTACGTCTTGCACGCCAGGTTGGTGCTGCACCGCTTGAAGTAGCACATGCCGCAGAGCGCGCAGTACGGGTCCGGCGGACAACCGGCCGCCGCGGTCACCTTCGGCACGAACACGCCCAGCATCCGCTCGCCCAGGCTCTCCAGTCGACGGAACATTCGTTCACCTCCTCCCGGGTCCGATCGTTGCCGGGACGCTACGACGAGCGGATACACCGACCGGTACAGCGGCCACCGTCGATGCCGCTCGCCGCTGTACCGAGGATGTATCCGCCGCCCCTAGCGTGGGCCTCCCCGTACCCGCGAGGAGGCGTACCGGATGCGACCCCTGGAGCTGACCGCCCGGCTGCTGCTGGCGCTGGTGTTCCTCGCCGCCGTCGTCGGCAAGCTGCGTACCCGCGAGGGTTTCGGCTCCTTCGTCGGCTCGGTTGGCCGATTCGGCGTACCGGCCCGGTGGACGCGGCCGGTCGCCCGCGTCGCGGTCACCGCCGAGGCTGCCGTGGTCGTGCTGCTCGCCGTGCCCGCCACCGCGCCGGCCGGGCTGCTGCTCGCCGCGGGCCTGCTCGGTGTGCTCACCCTGGCCCTGGTCGGCGCGCTGCGTCGCGGCGAGCGGCCCGCCTGCCGCTGCTTCGGGTCCGGCGACGGGCCGATCGGGGCGCGGCACGTGGTCCGCAACCTCGCGCTGCTCCTGGTGGCGCTGCTCGGCCTGCTCGGCCGGGCCGCCGGCGGCGCGCCACCGGGCGCGGTGGACACCCTGCTCGCGGTCGGCCTGGCCGTTCCGCTGGCCGCCGTGGTGGTCCGCCTCGACGACCTGGTCGCCCTCTTCGCCCCGGCCCGGGCCCCCGGCCCCGCCCGCCGGCACTGACCCGTCCCTGCGAACTCCAAGGAGCCCCCCATGGCGCTGTTGACCGTCGCCGTCGTCCTCGTCGCCGCACTCGGCCTGCTCAACCTGGTGCTGCTGCTCGGCGTGGTCCGCCGGCTGCGCGAACACACCGACCTGCTCAACGACCGGCAGTCCGCACCGCCGGAGGTGATGCTGGAGGTCGGCTCGATCCCCGGCGACTTCGTCTCGACCACGGTGGACGGCCGGGTGCTCACCCGTGCCGACATCCCGCCGATGACGCTGGTGGCGTTCCTCTCGCCGAGCTGCGACCACTGCGAGGAGCAGATCCCCGCGCTGCTCGACCGGGCCGCCGACATGCCCGGCGGGGCCGAGCACGTCTGGGTGGTCGTGGTCGGCAAGGGCGACGAGACCCAGCCGTACGCCGACCGCTTCGCCGCCGTGGCCACGGTCTTCGTCGAGCCGGGCACCGGCGCGCTGCCGCTGGCCTTCGGGGTGAAGGGCTTCCCGGCGTTCGGCCTGCTCGACCAGCGCGGCATCGTCGCCTCGACCGCGTTCGGCATCGCCCGGTTGGACCTCCCGGTGGCCCGGTGACCGGGCCCCGGCTGGCTCCCCGGCGGGCCGCCCGGCACGCCCGGGCGGCCCTCGGGCTCACCTGGCGGGCGGCTCCCGCCGGCACCCTGACCGACCTGCTGCTGGCGGTGCTCGCCGGCGCGACCCCGGTGGCCGTCGCCGGGTTGACCAAGCTCGTCCTGGACCGCCTCACCGGCGCGGGCGGGCCGGCGGTGCCGCTGGTGCTGCTCGGCGTCGGCCTGGCGGTCGCCGCCGCGACCGGCGCGGTCCTGCCGCACGTCCGCAAGTACGTCGAGGCCGAGCGCTCCCGCGCGGTCTCCCGGCTGGTGCGCCGCCGCCTGCACGACGCGGTGCTGCGCCTGGTGGGCCTGGTCCGGCTGGAGGACCCGGTCTTCCAGGACCGGTTGCAGGCCGCCCAGCAGACCGGGCACCTCGGCCCGACCCAGCTCACCGGGAACACGCTGGGTGCGGTGCAGAGCGTCATCGCGATCGGCGGTTTCCTCGGCGTGCTGCTGGCGCTGAGCCCGCTGGTCGGACTGCTGGTGCTGCTGGCGGCGCTGCCGACGCTCTGGATGCAGCTGCGCCTCAACCGCTCCCGGATGGCGATGGTGCTGCGGCTGGAGCACTTCCAGCGCCGCGACCTGTTCTTCGCCCAGCTGCTGACCGGGGTGCCGGCCGCCAAGGAGGTGCGCCTGTTCGGCCTCGGCCGGTTCTTCGGCGACCGGATGCTCGACGAGCTGCACGGCATGCACGGGGTGGAGCGGCGGCTGGACCGCCGGGAGATGCGGGCGCAGGCGCTGCTCGGCCTGCTCGGGGCCGCAGTGGCCGGGGTCGGCGTGGTCTGGATCGTCACCGGGGCCGCCGCCGGGCGGCTCAGCCTGGGCGACGTCGCGATCTACCTGGCCGCCGTACCGGGGGTGCAGGGCGCGCTGGGCGCCCTGGTCGGCCAGGTCGGCGCGATCCACCAGGCGCTGCTGCTCTTCGACCACTACGACGAGGTGGTCCGCGCCGAGCCGGACCTGCCGGTGCCGGCCGCCGCCCGGCCGGTGCCGCCGCTGCGCCGGGGGATCGAGCTGCGCGACGTGTGGTTCCGCTACTCGCCCGAGCATCCCTGGGTGCTGCGCGGGGTGGACCTGCACCTGCCGTACGGGTCGACCACCGCGCTGGTGGGGCTCAACGGCGCCGGCAAGAGCACCCTGGTGAAGCTGCTGTGCCGCTTCTACGACCCGGAGCGCGGCGCGATCCTCTGGGACGGCGTGGACCTGCGCGAGTTCGACCCGGCGGCGCTGCGCGAGCGTCTCGGCGCGGTGTTCCAGGACTTCATGCCCTACGACCTGACCGCCGGCGAGAACATCGCGGTCGGCGACCTGTCGGCGCTCGGTGAGTCGGAGCGGCTGCGCCGCGCCGCCCGGCACGCCGGCATCGACGACGCCCTCACCGCGCTGCCGCGCGGCTACGACACCCTGCTGACCCGGGTCTTCTTCGACGGCCCGGACCGCGACGATCCGCAGGCCGGGGTGGTCCTCTCCGGCGGCCAGTGGCAGCGGGTCGCGCTGGCCCGGGGCTTCCTGCGCGCCGACCGGGACCTGCTCGTGCTCGACGAGCCGAGTTCGGGTCTGGACGCCGCGGCCGAACACGACCTGCACACCCGGCTGCGGGAGCTGCGCCGGGGTCGCACCAGCCTGCTCATCTCGCACCGGCTCAACGCGGTGCGCGACGCCGACGCCATCGTGGTGCTCGCCGACGGCCGGGTGGCCGAGCACGGCGACCACCACGAGCTGCTCGCCGCCGGCGGCGGGTACGCACGGCTCTTCGCCCTGCAGGCGCGCGGCTACCGGGAGGACACCCCGTCGCCGGTGTGACCGCCCGCGCTGGTCGGTGTCACGCCTGCTCGCCTCCGGCCGGCCCCGGCTCGGGTGACCCGGCCCCGGCGGCTCCGGTGCCGGGCGGCTCGCCGGCGGCCAGTTCGGCGGCGTAGAGGCGGACCAGCTCGCCGAGGCGGAACCGGCCCGGCCCGGCGGGCTCGGCGAGCTGCGCCGCGACCAGCCGGTCCAGCGCCCGCGCCGCCTCCTCCGGCGGGGCGCCGGTCAGCGCGGCGGTCGACTCGGCGGTGACCGGACCCGGCCGGGCCCGGCCGAGCCGGCGGAACACGGGCGCGGCCGGACCGAGGCGGCGGTAGCTGGCCGTCAGCCGGGGCCGCAGCCCGGTCTCGGCGAGGCGGAACCGCTCGTCGCGCAGCAGCCGGGCCAGCCGGGCCAGCGACCAGTGCGGGCCCTCGGTGAGCCGGCGGGCGGCGGTCCGCAGGGCCAGCGGCAGCCCCTCGCAGAGCGTGACCACCGCGACCGCCGCCTCCGGCTCGTCGTCCACCGGGCGGTCCCCGGCGGTGGCGCGCAGCAGGGCCAGCCCGTCCGCCGGCGGCAGCGGGTCGAGCCGCAGGGTGCGGCCGGCGGCGTCGAGCACCGGCGTCCGGCTGGTCACCACCAGCGCGCACCCGCCGCGCACCGGCAGCAGGTCCTCCACCTGGGCCGGGTCGGCGGCGTTGTCGAGCACCAGGAGCACCCGGCGGTCGAAGAGCAGGGACCGGATCCGGGCGCGGGCCTCTGCCACGCTGGCGGCCGGGCCGGGCGACGGGGACAGCGACCGGAGCACCCGGTTGGCCACCTCTAGCGGCGGCAGCCGGGCACCGGCGACGGAGCCGCCGAGGTCCAGGTGGAGCTGACCGTCGGGGAAGGCGTCGAGGGCCTCCGCCGCGGCCCGCAGGACGAGGGCGGACTTGCCGGTGCCGGCCATGCCGTACACCGACAGGGTCACCGGGCGGGTTCCGGTCCCCGCCAGCCCGGCGGCGAGCCGGGCCAGCTCCGCGTGCCGCCCCACGAAGGGCGCGGCGGCGCAGGGCAGCTCGTGGGGCACCGGCGCGGCCCGGGCCGGGTGCGACCCGCCGGGGGTGCGCACCGCCGTGCGGGCCGGGGGGCTTTCGCCCCGGCGGACGGTGCGGTACAGCGCGGTCAGCTCGGGCCCGGGCGGTACGCCGAGTTCACCGGCGAGCGCCCGGCAGGCCGCCCGGTAGGTCCGCACGGCGGCCGCCCCGTCGCCGGCGCGGTGCTGCGCGCGCATCAGCAGGCCCCACCCGGACTCCCGCAACGGGTGCTCCGCGATGTGCTCGCGCAGCAGGGCGACCAGCGCGGGGGAACCCGGATCGCCGAGGTCCAGCCGGGCCCGGGCGTACGTCTCGCGGACCTCGGCCCGGCGCTCGCGCAGCCGGTCGAAGGCGGCGGCGGTCAGCGGGCCGTACGCGGGCGGTGGCTCGGTGGCCGACCACAGCGCCAGGGCCTGCTCGCAGCGGGCGGCGGCGAGTTCCGCCGCGCCGCGGTCGCGGGCCGCCCGTGCCTCGTCGGCCAGCCGCTCGAACTCGGTGGCGTCCAGCTCGCCCGGTTCGACCCGGAGCAGGTATCCGCCGCTCTCCGCGCGCAGCCGCACCGGCTCGCCCGGCCCGGTGAGCAGGTGCCGCAGCTGGCTGGCGTGGCTGCGCAGGTTCGCCACCGCCGAGGCGGGCGCCTGCGAGCCCCACAGCTCCTGGCACAGCCGCTCGACCGGCACCGCCGTCCCGGCGTGCAGCAGGAGGGTGACCAGCAGCGCGGTGGGCCGACCGGCCGGCAGTTGCAGGGTCCGGCCGTCCCGCTGTGCCCGCGCCGGACCGAGGATCTGAAAGGCCAGGCCCATGTGCCCTCCGCGTGTGCCCCCGTGGCCGACCGCTCGGCCCGCACTTCCGCCAGCCAATCATCCTAGTCGATGTATGCGGACTGTCATGGGAATTGTTCGGAGCGTGGCTCATCGGCCGAAAGGCCACCGCCGACGGCATGTTCGGCTACCCACCGGTCACATGGAAGCGGTTAACCTGCTTGGATTCCAACTCACCACCTCGATCACACCCCCACCACCCCCACCGGGAGCTGACCTGATGTCCGAGGATCCGGGCCCCGCGCCCCTCTCCGTCGACGTCTGCATCGTCGGAGGCTGCGGCCGGGTCGGTCTGCCGCTGGGCATCGCGTTCGCCTCCCGCGGCCTCTCCGTCGTGCTGTACGACATCAACGCCGACGCCGTCGCCACGGTGAACGCGGGCACCCTGCCCTTCGCCGAGCCGGGCGCGGCCGAGGCGCTCGCCGAGGCGGTCGCCGCCGGCCGGCTGCGGGCCACCACCGACCCGGTCGCCGTGGGCGCCTCCGAGCACCTGGTGGTGGTCGTCGGCACCCCGGTCGACGAGCACCTCAACCCGGACCTGGGCGCGGTGCCCCGCGCGCTGGAGCGCTGCGCCGAGCACCTGCGCGACGGGCAGCTGGTGGTGCTGCGCAGCACCGTCTACCCGGGCGTGACCGCGCTCACGGAGAAGCTGCTCGCCGGCAAGGGCGTCAAGGCCGACGTGGCGTTCTGCCCGGAGCGCATCGCCGAGGGCCGGGCGATGACCGAGCTGTTCACGCTGCCGCAGATCGTCGCCGCCCGTACGCCCGCCGCCCTGGCCCGGGCGGAGAAGCTGTTCCGGCACCTCACCGAGCAGATCGTCCCGCTCGAGCCGGAGGAGGCGGAGCTGGCGAAGCTGTTCACCAACACCTGGCGGTACATCAAGTTCGCCACCGCCAACCAGTTCTGGATGATGGCCAACGACTTCGGGCTGGACTTCGCCCGGATCCGGCACGCGGTCGCCCACGACTACCCGCGCGCGGCCGACCTGCCGATGCCGGGCTTCGCCGCCGGGCCGTGCCTGTTCAAGGACACCATGCAGCTGGCCGCGTTCAACCGGAACAACTTCGTGCTCGGCCACTCCGCGATGCTGATCAACGAGGGGCTGCCGCTCTACCTGGTGTCCCGGCTGGAGGACCGGTTCGACCTGTCCGAGCTGACCGTGGGCATCCTCGGGATGGCCTTCAAGGGCGGCTCGGACGACCCCCGGGAGAGCCTGGCGTACAAGCTGCGCAAGATCCTGGCGTTGAAGACCCGGGAGACCATCTGCACCGACCCGTACGTGGCCGACGAGCGCCTGGTCGACCTGGACGAGGTGCTGCGCCGGGCGGACCTGCTGGTCATCGCCGCGCCCCACGAGCAGTACGCCCGGCTGGACACCGACAAGCCGGTGATCGACATGTGGGGGCTGACCGGGACGGGGGTGCGGGTGTGAGGCCACGGGTGTCGGTCATCGTGCCGGTCTACAACGAGGGCGAGGCGATCCTGCGCTGCCTCGAACGGATGCTGCGCGAGATGCTGCTCCCGGCCGAGGTGCTGATCGTGCACGACATGCCGGAGGACACCACCGTCCCGTACGTGGAGCAGATCGCCCGCACCGACCCGCGGGTGCGCGCGGTGCTCAACACGTACGGGCGCGGGCCGGCCAACGCCATCCGGTTCGGCATCGACGCCGCGCTCGCCCCGGTGGTGGTGGTCACCATGGCCGACGGCTGCGACGACCCCCGCCAGATCGACGAGCTGGCCCGGCTGGTGGACCGGGGCGTGGTGGTCGCCGCCGCCTCCCGCTACATGCCGGGCGGGCAGCAGGTCGGCGGGCCCCGGCTGAAGCGGATGATGTCGCGCTGGGCGGGGCGCAGCCTCTACACGCTGGCCCGGGTCGGCACCCGGGACGCCACCAACAGCTTCAAGGCGTACGACACGGCGTTCGTCCGGGAGGTCGGGATCGAGTCGCGCACCGGCTTCGAGATCGGGCTGGAGCTGACCGCGAAGGCCAACCGGCTGCGCCTGCCGGTCGCCGAGATCCCCACCATCTGGCTGGACCGGCCGCTGGGCGAGTCCCACTTCGACCTGGGCCGGTTCCTCCCCGGCTACCTGAAGTGGTACTTCTTCGCCTACGGTCGACGGCTGAGCCGGGAGAAGCTGACCGCCCGCACGGCCCCGGCCGTGCCCGCCCCGCGCGGCGAGCGGGACAGCACCGAGTACGAGAAGACCGCATAGGAGCGCACGTGGCGAAGGTCCTGGTAACTGGTTCGGCCGGCTTCATCGGCGGTTATCTCGTCGAGGAGTTGCTGGGCCGGGGCCACGAGGTGGTCGGCATCGACAACTTCTCCAAGTACGGTCCGGTCACCCACAGCTACGACGCGCACCCCCGGTTCCGATTCGCCGAGGGCGACGCCCGCGACGTCGACCTGCTCACCGAGCTGCTGGACGGCTGCGACCACCTGGTGGCGGGGGCGGCGATGATCGGCGGCATCTCCTACTTCCACGCCTACGCCTACGACCTGCTCGCCACCAACGAGCGGATCATGGCGGCCACCTGCGACGCGGCCATCCGGGCCCACCGCGAGGGCAGCCTGGCGAAGGTGACCTACCTGTCCTCCTCGATGGTCTACGAGTCCACCGAGCACTGGCCCAGCAAGGAGGGCGACGAGCGGCTCATCCCGCCGCCGCTCTCCTCGTACGGCTTCCAGAAGCTGGCCGTGGAGTACTACGCCCGGGCCGCCTGGGAGCAGTACCAGCTGCCGTACACGATCGTCCGCCCGTTCAACTGCGTCGGCGTGGGGGAGGGGCGGGCGCTCGGCCAGGCCGAGGTCCTCTCCGGCAACGTCAAGCTCGCCATGTCGCACGTGGTGCCGGATCTGGTGCAGAAGATCGTCAAGGGGCAGGACCCGCTGCACATCCTCGGCGAGGGCCACCAGGTGCGGCACTACACCTACGGCGGGGACCTGGCCCGGGGCATCGCCACCGCGGTGGAGCACGCGGCGGCCCGCAACGAGGACTTCAACCTCTCCACCGCCGAGTCCACCAGCGTGCTGGAGCTGGCCGAGCTGATCTGGCGCAAGATCAAGGGCCCGGACGTGCCGTTCCGGTACGTCTCCGACGAGCCCTACCAGTACGACGTGCAGAAGCGGGTGCCGGACGTGACCAAGGCCCGCGAGGTTCTCGGTTTCACCGCCGGCACCTCCCTGGACGAGATGCTCGACGAGGTCATCCCGTGGGTGACCCGGGCGGTCGAGGAGGGTCGCCTCTAGCCTCCTGCCACGTTCGTCCCCGCCCGGCCCGGTTCGCCCCCCGCGAACCCGGTCGGGCTCTTTCGTGCCGGATGACCGGCGTTCTGGCCTCATGTTCATGCGAAGTGATGTATGAACTTGCAGTAGAGGGGTTGGGGCGCTAGCCTTTCTGCATAGTCATGCGGAGGTGAGTATGGGCATTCGAGTAGCGGTCGCGGGCGCGAGCGGATACGCCGGGGGCGAGCTGCTGCGTCTGGTCGCCGGGCACCCCGAGCTCGACCTGGTCGCCGCCACCGCCCACCGCCAGGCCGGTCAGCCCGTCGCCGCCGTACACCCGCAGCTCGCCGGGCTCGACCTGGCGCTCACGGCGACCGACCCGACGACCCTGGCCGACGCGGACCTGGTCTTCCTGGCCCTGCCGCACGGCGAGTCGGCGGCCCTCGCGGCGGCCCTGCCCGAGACGGTCAAGGTGGTCGACCTCGGCGCCGACCACCGGCTGCACGACGCCGACGCCTGGGCCCGCTACTACGGCGGCCCGCACGCCGGCGCCTGGACCTACGGCCTGCCCGAGCTGCCCGGCCAGCGGGCGGCGATCGCCGCCGCGAACCGGGTGGCCAGCACCGGCTGCTACGCCGTGGCCACCACCCTCGCCCTGGCCCCGCTGATCGCCGCCGGCGCGGTCCTGCCCACCGACGTGGTCGTGGTCGCCGCCTCCGGCACCTCCGGCGCCGGCCGGGCCGCCAAGGCCCACTTGCTCGGCAGCGAGGTGATGGGCGACCTGTCGCCCTACAAGGTCGGCGCCCACCAGCACGTGCCGGAGATCAAGCAGGCCACCGGCGCGACCACCCTCTCCTTCACCCCGGTGCTGGCGCCGATGCCGCGCGGCATCCTCGCCACCGTCACCGCCCTGCCGACCGGCGACGCCGACCCGCGCGAGGTGCTGGCCCGGGCGTACGCGGACGCGCCGTTCGTGCACGTGCTCCCCGAGGGCGCCTGGCCGCACACCGCCGCCACCGCCGGCTCGAACGCCTGCCACCTCCAGGCGGGCCTCGACGTCGACTCCGGCCGGGTGATCGTGGTCAGCGCGATCGACAACCTCGGCAAGGGCGCCGCCGGCCAGGCCGTGCAGTGCGCCAACCTCATGCTCGGCCTGCCCGAGACCACCGGCCTCCCCGTCTTCGGAGTCGCGCCATGACCGTCACCGCCCCCCGGGGCTTTCGGGCGGCCGGCATCGCCGCCGGGCTCAAGACCAGCGGCGCCGCCGACCTCGCCCTCGTCGTCAACGACGGCCCCGACGCCGGGATCGCCGGCGTCTTCACCGCCAACCGGGTCAAGGCCGCGCCGGTGCTCTGGACCCAGCAGGTCGTCCGCGGCGGCGTGGTCCGCGCCGTGGTGCTCAACTCCGGCGGCGCCAACGCGTGCACCGGCCCGGCCGGCTTCCAGGACACCCACGCCACCGCCGAGCACACCGCCGCCGCGCTGACCTCGGTCAGCCCCCGGCTGATGCTCGGCGCCGGCGAGGTCGCGGTCTGCTCCACCGGCCTGATCGGCGAGCGGCTGCCGATGCAGAAGCTGCTGCCCGGGGTCCGGAGCGCCATCCGCGGGCTCACCCGCGACGGCGGCACCGCCGCGGCCGAGGCGATCATGACCACCGACACCCGGCCGAAGACCACCGTCGCCAGGGGCAGCGGCTGGACCGTCGGCGGCATGGCCAAGGGCGCCGGGATGCTCGCCCCGGCCATGGCCACCATGCTCTGCGTGCTCACCACCGACGCGGTCGCCGGGCCGGAGGCGCTCGACGCCGCGCTGCGCGCCGCCACCCGGGTCACCTTCGACC
Source organism: Micromonospora sp. CPCC 205739 (assembly GCF_036906795.1). Classification (NCBI taxonomy): domain Bacteria; kingdom Bacillati; phylum Actinomycetota; class Actinomycetes; order Micromonosporales; family Micromonosporaceae; genus Micromonospora; species Micromonospora sp. CPCC 205739. The sequence goes on from NZ_JBAKHS010000015.1 coordinate 117,075, forward strand.
GGATCGACTCCGACGGCTGCATGTCCACCAACGACACCGTGCTGCTGCTCTCCAGCGGCGCCTCCGGCGTCGAGCCCACCGCCGCCGAGCTGACCGCCGCGGTCACCGCCGCCTGCCACGACCTGGCCCAGCAGCTCATCGCGGACGCCGAGGGCGCCACCAAGCAGATCGCCATCGACGTGGTCGGCGCCGCCGACGAGGACGACGCGGTCGAGGTGGGCCGTTCCGTGGCGCGCAATAACCTGGTCAAGACCGCGCTGTTCGGCAACGACCCGAACTGGGGGCGGATCCTCGCCGCCGTCGGCACCACCGCCGCCGCCTTCGAGCCCGACCGCGTCGACGTCGCGGTCAACGAGATCTGGGTGTGCCGCTCCGGCGCCGCCGCCGAGGACCGCGCCAAGGTCGACCTCTCCGGCCGGGACGTCACCATCCGCATCGACCTGCACGCCGGCTCCTCGGCCGCGACGATCTGGACCAACGACCTGTCCCACGCGTACGTGCACGAGAACTCGGCGTACTCCTCATGAGCCTCTCCGCGGACCTCACCCGGGCCCAGGTCAAGGCCGAGACGCTGATCGAGGCGCTGCCCTGGCTGGCCCGCTTCTCCGGCGCATGCGTCGTGGTCAAGTACGGCGGCAACGCCATGGTCGACCCGGCGCTGCAGCGCGCCTTCGCCGCCGACATGGTCTTCCTCCGGTACGCCGGCCTCAAGCCGGTCGTCGTGCACGGCGGCGGGCCGCAGATCTCCGCCATGCTGGGCCGGCTCGGCATCGCCAGCGAGTTCCGGGGCGGCCTGCGGGTCACCACCCCCGAGGCGATGGACGTGGTCCGGATGGTGCTCGTCGGGCAGGTCGGCCGGGAACTGGTCGGGCTGATCAACGCGCACGGCCCGTTCGCCGTCGGGCTCTCCGGCGAGGACGCCGGGCTGTTCACCGCCGTCCGGCGGCCCGCGTACGTCGACGGGCAGCCGGTGGACGTCGGGCAGGTCGGCGACGTGGAGTCCGTCGATGTCTCGGCGGTGACCGACCTGATCGCCGCCGGCCGGATCCCGGTCATCTCGACCGTCGCGCCGGACGCCGACGGGGTGCTGCACAACCTCAACGCCGACACCGCCGCCGCCGCGCTCGCCGTCGCCCTCGACGCCCGCAAGCTGGTCGTGCTCACCGACGTGGCCGGCCTGTACGCCGACTGGCCGGACACCGCCAGCCTGGTCAGCGAGATCACCGACGACGACCTGGCGAAGCTGCTGCCGTCCCTGGAGTCGGGGATGGTCCCGAAGATGGAGGCCTGCCTGCGGGCGGTGCGCGGGGGCGTGCCCGCCGCGCACGTCGTCGACGGCCGGGTCGCCCACTCCACGCTGCTGGAGGTCTTCACCTCGGAAGGATTCGGCACGATGGTGGTGAGCGCATGAGCAGGCTGGTCGAACGGTGGGGCCAGGCCCTGATGGACAACTACGGCACCCCGCCGCTGGCGCTGGTCTCCGGCTCCGGCGCCGTCGTGGTCGACGAGACCGGCCGGGAGTACGTCGACCTGCTCGGCGGCATCGCGGTCAACGCCCTGGGCCACGCCCACCCGGCCGTGGTGGCCGCCGTCTCCAAGCAGGTCGCGACCCTCGGCCACGTCTCCAACCTGTTCGTCGCCGAGCCGCCGGTGGCGCTGGCGGAGCTGCTGCTGGCCCTCGCGGGCCGGCCCGGCCGGGTGTTCTTCGCCAACTCCGGGGCGGAGGTCAACGAGGCGGCGTTCAAGCTCTCCCGCCTCACCGGCCGCACCCAGGTGGTGGCCGCCCGGGGCGGCTTCCACGGCCGGACCATGGGCGCGCTGGCGCTCACCGGCCAGCCGGCGAAGGCCGACCCGTTCCGCCCGCTGCCCGGGGACGTCACCCACGTGGCGTACGGCGACGCCGCCGCTCTCGACGCGGCCGTCACCGACGCCACCGCCATGGTGATCCTGGAGCCGATCCAGGGTGAGAACGGCGTGGTGGTGCCGCCCGCCGGCTATCTGGCCGAGGCGCGGCGGATCACCGCCCGGCGCGGTGCCCTGCTCGTCCTGGACGAGGTGCAGACCGGCATCGGCCGCACCGGGCACTGGTTCGCCCACCAGGCCGAGGGGATCGAGCCGGACGTGGTGACCCTGGCCAAGGGGCTGGGCGGCGGGCTGCCCATCGGCGCCTGTCTCGCCTTCGGCCGGGCCGGTGAACTGCTCGCCCCCGGCTCGCACGGCACCACCTTCGGCGGCAACCCGGTCAGCTGCGCCGCCGCGCTGGCCGTGGTCGCCACCATCGCCAGCGAGGGGCTGCTCGACCACGTGAAGCGCACCGGTGAACGGCTGCGCCGGGGCGTCGAGGCGCTCGGCCACCCGCTGGTCGCCGACGTCCGGGGCGCCGGCCTGCTGCTCGGGATCGTGCTCACCGCCCCGGCCGCCGGTCCGGTCACCGCCGCGCTGCGCGAGGCCGGTTTCCTGGTCAACCCGGTGCAGCCGGACGTGGTCCGGCTCGCCCCGCCGCTGATCCTCACCGCCGGCCAGGTCGACGCCTTCCTGGCCGCCCTCCCCGCCGCCCTCGACACGGCGGCGCCGGCTGACACGGCGGCGCCGGCCGACACGGCGCCGCGGGCCGACACGGCGACGCGGGCCGACCTCGCGCCGGCCGCCGCCACCCCGACCACGACCAGCGCCACGGAGGTCCCCGCATGATCCGGCACTTCCTGCGGGACGACGACCTGACCCCCGCCGAGCAGTCCACCGTGCTCGACCTGGCCGCGCGGATGAAGGCCGACCGGTTCGCGTACACGCCGCTGGCCGGGCCGCGGTCGGTGGCGGTGCTCTTCGACAAGCAGAGCCTGCGCACCCGGATCTCCTTCGACGCCGGCATCGCCGAACTGGGCGGCCACCCCCTGGTGGTGGACACCCAGGTCACCCACTTCGGCCGGGGGGAGACCCTCGCCGACGCCGGGCGGGTGCTCTCCCGCTACGTCGCCGCGATCGTGCTGCGCACCCACGGCGACGACCGGATCGCCGAGGTCGCCTCGCACGCCACCGTGCCGGTGGTCAGCGCCCTCACCGACGGCTACCACCCCTGCCAGCTCCTGGCCGACCTGCTCACCGTCCGCGAGCACTGCGGCGGCACGCGGGGCCGGACCCTGGCGTACGTCGGGGACGCCGCCAACAACCTGTCGCACTCGTACCTGCTGGCCGGGGCGACCGCCGGGATGCACGTGCGGGTCGCCGGCCCGGCCGGTTTCCAGCCCGACCCCGACGTGCTGGCCCGCGCCGAGAAGATCGCCCTCGGCACCGGCGGATCGGTCCGGGCGCTCGTCGACCCGGTCGAGGCGGTACGCGGGGCCGACGTGGTCGCCACCGACACCTGGACCTCGATGGGTCAGGAGGACGACGGGCTGGACCGGATCACCCCCTTCCTGCCGTACCAGGTCAACGACGCGCTGCTGGCCCACGCCGGGCCGGAGGTGATCGTGCTGCACTGCCTGCCCGCGCACCGGGGCGAGGAGATCACCGACGAGGTGCTGGACGGGCCGCGCAGCGCGGTCTTCGACCAGGCGGAGAATCGCCTGCACGCCCAGAAGGCGCTGCTGACGTATCTCCTGGAGGCCTCCACATGACCGCCCCGCTGACCCGCGCCGCCCGGCACGGCCGCATCGTCGAGCTGATCCGCGACACGGCGATCCACTCGCAGACCGAGCTGGCCGACCTGCTCGCCGCCGACGGCATCCAGGTCACCCAGGCCACCCTCTCCCGGGACCTCAAGGAGCTGGGCGCGGTCACCGCGCGCGGCGGCGACGGGCGGGGTGTCTACCTGATCCCCGAGGACGGCCACCGGCCGCTGCGCGACGCCGAGGCGGCCCCGGCCCGGCTGGTCCGGCTGCTGCGCGAGCTGCTCAACGGGGTCGACTCCAGCGGCAACATCGCCGTACTGCGCACCCCGCCGGGCGCAGCCCAGTACCTGGCCAGCGCGTTGGACCGAGCGGGCCTGCCCGAGATCGTCGGCACCATCGCCGGCGACGACACCATTCTCGTCGTGGCCCGCGAGGCCGTCGGTGGGGCCGCGCTCGGCGACAAGCTCGCCGGGTGGGCCCGCCGGGAAGAACATGTTGAAGGGAGCACCACACCATGACCGAGCGGGTCGTCCTTGCCTACTCCGGAGGTCTCGACACCTCCGTCGCCATTCCGTACCTCGCCGAGCAGACCGGCGCCGAGATCATCGCGGTGGCCGTCGACGTCGGGCAGGGCGGAGAGGACCTCGACGCCATCCGGCAGCGCGCCCTGGACTGCGGCGCCGTCGAGTCCGAGGTGGTCGACGCGCGCGACGAGTTCGCCGCCGACTACTGCCTGCCGGCGATGCGCGCCAACGCCCTCTACATGGACCGTTACCCGCTGGTCTCCGCGCTGTCCCGGCCGTTGATCGTCAAGCACCTGGTGGCCGCGGCCCGCAAGCACGGCGGCACGATCGTCTCGCACGGCTGCACCGGCAAGGGCAACGACCAGGTCCGCTTCGAGGTCGGGCTGGGCGCCCTCGCCCCCGACCTGAAGATCATCGCCCCGGCCCGGGACTTCGCCTGGACCCGGGACAAGGCCATCGCCTTCGCCGAGGAGAAGGGCCTGCCGATCGACGTCTCGGCCAAGTCGCCGTACTCCATCGACCAGAACCTCTGGGGCCGCGCCGTGGAGACCGGCTTCCTGGAGGACATCTGGAACGGCCCGATCGAGGACCTGTACTCCTACACCGCCGACCCGGCCGAGCCGCGCGACGCCGACGAGGTCGTGATCACCTTCGACGCCGGCAACCCGGTCGCCATCGACGGCGAGACCGTCACCCCGTACCAGGCGATCCTGGAGCTGAACCGGCGCGCCGGGCAGCAGGGCGTCGGCCGGCTCGACATGGTCGAGGACCGCCTCGTCGGCATCAAGAGCCGCGAGGTGTACGAGGCCCCCGGCGCGATCGCGCTGATCACCGCCCACCAGGAGCTGGAGGCGGTCACCGTCGAGCGCGACCTGGCCCGGTTCAAGCGCGGCGTAGACCAGCGCTGGGGTGAGCTGGTCTACGACGGCCTCTGGTTCTCGCCGCTGAAGGAGAGCCTGGACGCGTTCATCGACGACGCCCAGCGGCACGTCTCCGGCGAGGTACGGCTCACCCTGCACGGCGGCCGGGCCACCGTCACCGGCCGGCGCTCCGAGGCCAGCCTCTACGACTTCGGCATGGCCACCTACGACACCGGCGACACCTTCGACCAGTCGCTGGCCAAGGGTTTCGTGCAGCTCTGGGGCCTGCCGAGCAAGATGGCCGCCGCGCGGGACGCCCGGCTGGGCGGCTAGCGGTGGTGGCAACCACAATGGGCGGCGTGGACGACAAGAGCCTGACCGAGAACAGCGCCGCCACCAACCGGACGAGCCTGTGGGGTGGCCGGTTCGCCGGCGGCCCCGCCGAAGCCCTCGCGCGGCTGTCGGTGAGCGTCCAGTTCGACTGGCGTCTCGCCCCGTACGACATCGCCGGCTCCCGGGCGCACGCCCGGGTGCTGGCCGGCGCGGGCCTGCTCGACCCGGAGGAACTGGGCCGCATCCTGGCCGCGCTGGACGACCTGGAGGCGGCCTGCGCCTCCGGGCAGTTCCGCCCGACCATCGACGACGAGGACGTGCACACCGCCCTGGAACGCGGCCTGCTGGAACGCCTCGGCAGCCTGGGCGGCAAGCTGCGCGCCGGCCGGTCCCGCAACGACCAGGTCGCCACCGACCTGCGGCTCTACCTGCGCGACCACGCCCGGGGCGTGGCCGCCCGGCTGGTCGAGCTGGCCGAGGCCCTGGTCGAGCAGGCCGAGCGGCACGTCGACACGGCCGCGCCCGGGATGACCCACCTCCAGCACGCTCAGCCGGTCACCTTCGGGCACTGGCTGCTGGCCCACGTGCAGCCGCTGCTGCGCGACCTGGAGCGGCTGCGCGACTGGGACCACCGGACCGCGATCAGCCCGCTGGGGGCGGGCGCGCTCGCCGGTTCCGGCCTGCCGCTGGACCCGGTGGCCGTCTCGAAGGAGCTGGGCTTCCGCACGTCCTTCGCCAACTCGATGGACGCGGTCGCCGACCGGGACTTCGTGGCCGAGTTCCTCTTCGTAACCGCGCTGGTCGGGGTGCACCTGTCCCGCCTCGGCGAGGAGGTGGTGCTCTGGACCTCGCACGAGTTCGGCTGGGTGGAGCTGGACGACGCCTTCGCCACCGGCTCGTCGATCATGCCGCAGAAGAAGAACGCGGACATCGCCGAGCTGGCCCGGGGCAAGTCCGGCCGCCTGGTGGGTGGGCTGATGAGCGTGCTCACCATGCTCAAGGGCCTGCCGATGACCTACGACCGGGACATGCAGGAGGACAAGGAGCCGGCCTTCGACGCGGTCGACACCCTGGAGCTGCTGCTGCCGGCGCTCGCCGGGATGATCTCCACGATGACGGTCCGCGTCGACCGGCTGGTCGCCGCCGCGCCGGTGGGCTTCTCGCTCGCCACCGAGGTGGCCGACTGGCTGGTCCGCAAGGGCGTGCCGTTCCGCGACGCGCACGAGATCACCGGCAAGCTCGTCGCGCTCTGCGTGGCCCGGGACTGCGCGCTGGACGAGGTCTCCGACGACGACCTCGCCACGGTCAGCGAGCACCTGGACCCGAGCGTGCGCGACGTGCTCTCGGTCCGTTCGGCGCTGGCCGCCCGGACCACGCCCGGCTCCACCGGCCCCGGCCCCGTCGCCGACCAGCTCGCCGCCGCGGCGGACAAGTTGGCCGGCTGGCGGGAGTGGGCCAGCGAGCGGGTCGTACCCCGCTGATCTCGACGGGTCGGCGCGGCGTCCCGTCGCGCCGACCCTCAGACCGTCGGCCGCTCCCGCTTCGGCAGCTTCGCCACCACCGCCTCGTACGAGCCGTCGACGGCCTCGACCAGCTCGTCGTCCGGGATCGCGCCGTCGAGGCGCAGCGAGTTCCAGCCCGACCGCCCGATGTACGCCGACGCCTTCGCGTCGTCCGGGAACCGGTGGAGCCACTCGTCGGCGACCTCCCGGTTCGGGCCGCACTTCACGCCGACCCTCGGTTCCCCGTCCGGTGAGCCGAGGAAGGCGAAGATCCTGCTGCCCACCTTCACCACCTCGTCGCCCTCCCACGGCTGGTCCAGCCGGGCGCCCGGCTTCCCGAGGCAGTACGCCAGCATCTCCTCGCGCGTCATCGCGTCCTCCCGGTGGCAGCGGTCACCGGCCCAGTCTCCCCGACCCGTCCAGCCCCGGGCCCCCTCCGCGCAGACCGGGCGGAGGAGAAGCCGGTCCCTCGGTGTCCCGGATGGCCGGAAGGATCGCGATCGCCCGCCGCCGCTCAGTCCGTGCCGGCGGTGCGGGCGGAGACCCGCTCGAAGCGCTGCTTGGCGGCCTGCGCGCTGCCCAGCCCCAGCCCGAAGGCGATGGCCTGCCAGGTCATGCCGCGCCCTCGGGCGAGGGTCAGCAGCCCGGCCTCCAGGGTGTCGACCTCGGCGCGCAGGTGGGGCAGGAGGGTCAACGCCGCGGTCAGGTCGGCCTCGTCGACCGGCTCCTCGCCGGGCTCCCGCTCCGCCCCGCCGGCGGCGAGGGCGGTCACGAGCGCGACCGCCTCGTACGGATCGGCCAGGTACGGGTTGGTGTGGCGCCGGCGGCGCGCCTCGGTGTCGGCGTGCCGCGCGGTGATCCGTTCCAGTGCGGCGTAGGTGCGGTGGGCACGGGCGCGCGCCGCGTCGGGGGCGCTGAAGGCGTCGGTCACCCCTCCAGCAAACCCCGCCGCTCCCACCTTGTCAACGGATTCTTTTCAACATTCTGTTGATGACCGGGCCGGCGCGCTGCACCAGGGCCGCGTACCCGATGCCCAGCGCCAGCGACGCCAGCAGCGCCAGCAGCGGCTGGTCGCGCAGGTGCGGGTAGACCTGCCAGTGGGTCAGGTAGATGTAGAGCGAGCTGCCCGCCAGCACGCCGGCCACCCGGTTGACTCCGCCGATGCTCGGCACGGTCGGCAGCCAGGTCAGCAGCGCGAACCCGGCCACGATCAGCGCCTCCCGCTGCGGCTCGCCGAAGAAGCCCGGCACGGTGGCCGCCGCGGCGGCGGTGACCAGCAGCCGCTGCCGTACCCCGTCGGCGCGCGCCGCCGCCCAGCCGAGCGCGAAGAGCCAGAACGCCACGACCGCCGTCGGCAGGTCGTAGCGGGCGTCCAGGCCGAACACGTCGTAGCGGCTGAGCAGCCCGAGCCCGGCCAGGGCCAGCGGCAGGCCGAACGGGTACCGGCGTTCCAGCCGGTCCATCCGGGGCACCGCCAGCAGCGCGGCCACCGCGACCAGGATGTAGACCAGCGCCTCGATGAACCAGAAGTGCCACTCGGTGCGCCCGTCCTTCGGCCCGAGGAGGCTGTTGAGCAGCAGCAGGGTGCTCAGCCGGTACTGGTCGGTGAGCACCAGCATCGCCGCGATCCAAGCCGTCGTGGGCAGCACGATCCGGGCCACGGCGCCCCGGACCTGCCGCAGCCGGTCGGTGCGTCCGGCGTCGGTGAGCAGGAAGCGGGCGAAGTTGAACCCGGCCACCCCGAGCAGCAGGTGCGCCCCGCCGGTGAGGGTGAACAACGGGATGTGCGAGCCGACGACCAGCACGATCGCCACCGCCCGCAGCGCCACGCTGGTCTCCAGCGCCCGGCGGCGGCGCGGCCGTCCGCCGCGCGGCGCGGGCAGCGCTCCGATCGGCAGGGTGTGCCAGTTCGGCGGCAGGTGGCCGAGGACCTGCTCCAGGCGCACCGACATCTCGACGTACGACAGGGAGTCGCCGCCCAGGTCGACGAAACTCTGGTCCGGGGTCACGTCGGTGCGGTCCAGCACCTCGGCGAAGAGCCGGCACAGGTCGCCGTCGGGGGCGGGCGCGGGTGGCGTGGGCTCGATGACCGGCGCGGCGGCCCGCTCGCGCAGCGCCGGGTAGTCCACCTTGCCGGTGGCCAGCCGGGGCAGCTGCGCCAGCGCCAGCACCCGCACCGCCCGGGGTGGCAGGCCGACCTCGTCGGCGACCAGCCGGCGGACCCGCGCCGGGTCCACCGCCGCACCGGCCACCGCCACCAGCAGCTCGTCGTCCGCGCCGAGGCAGGCGGCGTCGACGTCGTGTGCGGCCAGCAGCGCCTCCACCCGCTGCGGGTCGACCCGCAGGCCGAGGATCTTGGCGAACCGGCTGCGCCGGCCGACCAGCTCGTACAGGCCGTCCGGGCCGCGGCGGGCCAGGTCGCCGGTGTGCAGCTCGGTCACGGTACGCCCCGACGCCAGGTCCGCCGGGCGCTCGGCGTAGCCGAGCATCACGTTCGGCCCGGCGTACACCAGCTCGCCGACGCCGTCCGGCTGCTCCGGCAGCGGCGCCAGCCGGAACTCGCCGCCCGGCACCGGCACGCCGATCGCCTCCGGTCGGGTCGCCGCCAGGTCCGGTGGGAGGTACGCCATCCGGGCGGTCGCCTCGGTCTGCCCGTACATGACGAAGAGGTCCCAGCCGCTGCGCCGGCCCAGCTCGGCGAAGCGGACCACCTTCTCCGGCGCCAGCCGGCCGCCGGCGGCGGTGACGTAGCGCAGGTGCGGCAGGTCCATCGCGGCGAAGCCGACCCGGTCCAGCAGGTCGAAGGTGTACGGCACCCCGGCGAGGCTGGTGGCCCGGGCCCGGCGGAACAGCTCCCAGAAGCAGCCGTCGGCGACCGACCGGTCGGTGAGCACCAGCGCGGCGCCCCGGGCCAGGTGGCTGTTCACCACCGACAGGCCGTAGCAGTAGTGCAGCGGCAGGCTGGTTGCTGCCCGGTCGGTCTCCCGCACCCCGAGATACGCGGCGATCGACTCGGCGTTGGCCTGGAGGTTGGTGTGCGACAGCCGGACCAGCTTCGGTGAGCCGGTCGACCCCGACGTGCTCAGCAACAGCGCCAGGTCGGGGTGCAGGTCGTGCGCCGACCCGGCCCGCCGCTCGCGCAGCGTCCACGCCCCGTCGACCGGCCCGATCACCACGTCCGGGTCGTACGCGGCGGTCAGCGCCTCCACCGCCGGGCCCTCGCCGGGCACCAGCAGGACCGGGTGCCCGCCGTGCAGGCCGGCCAGGTAGCCCACCAGCGCGTCGACCGTGTTGGCCCCGGTGACCAGGACCAGGCGCCGCCGCGGGCCGAGCCGGCGCGCGGTCTCGGCGACCCGGGCGGCGAGGTCGGCGTACGACAGCACGCCGTCGGCGGTGACCACGGCGGGGCGGTCACCGTGATCGGCCAGGTCGCGGGCGAAGGGCACCGCGCGCACGGCCGGCAGCAGGTCGGGCGGGTGCGTCACGGGGCAACTCTAAGGTGAGGCAACCCTAATCACGAGGACGGGTGGCGAGACACACTGCTGGGTACCGTGGGCAGGTGATTTCCTCCCGCATCGACCCCGCGCCGCTGGCCGACCTGCTGGCCGGGCCGGTGGTGCCCGCCGCCCGGGGGCTGCTGGGCTGCCGGCTCTCCGCCGGCGGCGTGACCGTCCGGATCACCGAGGTCGAGGCGTACGCAGGGACGGCCGGCGACCCGGCCTCGCACGCCCACCGGGGGCGCACCCCGCGCAACGCGGTCATGTTCGGCCCGGCCGGGCACGCCTACGTGTACTTCACCTACGGCATGCACTGGTGCATGAACGTGGTCACCGGCCCGGACGGGGAGGCCGCCGCGGTGCTGCTGCGCGCCGGTGAGGTGGTCGACGGCCTCGAGGCCGCCCGCGTCCGACGTCCCGCCGTACGCCGCGACGTCGACCTGGCGCGCGGCCCGGCGCGGCTCTGCGCGACCCTCGGCATCGACCGCTCGGCGTACGGCCTGTACCTGCTCGGTGACGGCCCGGTCCGGCTGTGGCCGGCGGCGGACCCGGTGCCGGCGGACGCGATCTCGGCCGGCCCGCGGGTGGGGGTGACCGGGGCGCACGACGTGCCCTGGCGGTTCTGGCTCACCGGCGACCCGACGGTGAGCAGCTACCGACGGCACGTGCCGCGCCGACGGGGTTGAGCTCCCCGGCGTGGCCGGGCGATTCTGTCGGGGGGTGTGGCCATAATCACGCCACGCGCTCACCGACGGATCGGAGGACGGTCATGCCCACGCTGCTCGCGATCGGCACCGCGAAGGGGCTCTTCCTCGCCACCAGCCCCGGCGGGCGCGACTGGGAGGTGAGCGGCCCGCACTTCCCGATGACCGGCGTCTACGCCGTCGCGGTCGACCCCCGCCCCGGCACGCCCCGGCTGCTCGTCGGCATGACCAGCTCGCACTTCGGGCCGAGCGTCGCCACCAGCGACGACCTGGGCGCCTCCTGGGCGGAGCCCGACCAGGCGCCGGTGGCCTTCCCGGACGACACCGGCGCCAGCCTCGGCCGGGTCTGGCAGCTCGCCCCGGGCGGCGCGGATGCGCCCGAGGTGGTCTGGGCGGGCACCGAGCCCTCCGCGCTGTTCCGCTCCACCGACGGCGGGCGCAGCTTCACGCTGGTCCGCTCGCTCTGGGACCATCCGCACCGGGAGCAGTGGGGGGCCGGCTTCGGTGGCCAGGCGGTGCACACGGTGCTGCCGCACCCCCGCGACCCCAACCGCATCCTGGTCGCCATGTCCACCGGCGGGGTCTACCGCTCGGAGGACGCCGGGCAGACCTGGTCCCCGGGCAACACCGGCATCCGGGCGTACTTCCTGCCCGACGAGTGGCCCGAGTTCGGCCAGTGCGTGCACAAGGTCGCCCGGGACGCGGGCAACCCGAAGCGGCTCTACGCGCAGAACCACCACGGCGTCTACCGCTCCGACGACGACGGCCGCACCTGGACGTCCATCGCCGCCGGCCTGCCCAGCGACTTCGGCTTCCCGATCGTGGCCCACCCGTCCCGCCCCGGCACGGTCTGGACGTTCCCGCTGGTCGCCGACTCCGAGCGGTACCCGGTCGACCACCGCTGCCGGGTGTTCCGCTCGACCGACGCCGGCGACAAGTGGGAGCCGCTCTCGGTGGGCCTGCCGGAGCAGCCGTTCTACCCGTCGGTGCTGCGCGACGCGCTGTGCGCCGGCGGGGCGGGCGACGTCTACTTCGGCACCCGCTCCGGCGAGGTCTACGCCAGCCGCGACGACGGCGACTCCTGGTCGCTGGTCGCCGCCCACCTGCCCGACGTGCTCTGCGTCCGCGCGGCGGAGGTCTGAGGATGGTCACCGTGCTGGTGCCCGGGCCGTTGCGGGGCGAGGCGGGCGGCGCGAGCCGGCTCAGCGTGGACGCCGCCGGGTCGGTGGGCGCGGTCCTCGACGCGCTCGCCGACTCCTGGCCCCGGCTGGCCCGCCGGATCCGCGACGAGCGGGGCGAGCTGCGCCGGTACGTCAACGTCTACGTCGACGGGGAGGACTGCCGGCACGCCGGGGGAGTGGCCGCACCGGTCGCCGACGGGGCCGAGGTGCAGGTGCTGCCCTCCGTGGCCGGCGGCTGACGCCCACGGGGCATTCCCCGTTCCGCCGTATCCGGCCCCGCCGCCCGGCCAGGCCTATTCCGCGCCGGGGCCGCCGCACCCCACTCATCCAGGGTCGGGGCCGGGGCCGCAGGGTGGGGCGAATCTTCCGCCCGGCCCGTAGGGCGGATCGCTCTAGCCGCCGGACCGCATCGTCATCGACCGCTTGGCGTCGCGTCGTCCCCGCCGCGGGGCGGTCGTCGCCACGGGAAAGGTTCGCGGCGAGCCATATGCCTGTCAGCCATATTTATGCCTGACAGGCATATCGCTCGCTGGAAATACCGATTGGCCCGGACATCCGCCAACATATGGCCGCACTGCTCGCCGCCAACCCCTCGCCGGGGCGCGTGTTGCGGGTCGCCTCGGCGCCGCCGCGTAGGTGACCGGGGCCACCCCGGGACAGGCCCACAACGGAATAGTTGACTCGTCAAATAAGTTGTGTGCGGTGTCCGGGTGACCACCTCAGCCCCCGGCCTGACACACGAGGAGCTGGTCATGCAGTTCGGAGTCTTCACCGTCGGCGACGTCACGGTCGACCCGACCAACGGCCGGGAACCGACCGAGCATGAGCGGATCAAGGCGATGGTCGCCATCGCGGTCAAGGCCGAAGAGGTCGGCCTCGACGTCTTCGCCACCGGCGAGCACCACAACCCGCCGTTCGTGCCCTCGTCGCCCACCACCATGCTGGGCTGGATCGCGGCGCGCACCGAGCGGCTGCTGCTCTCCACCTCCACCACGCTGATCACCACCAACGACCCGGTGAAGATCGCCGAGGACTACGCGATGCTCCAGCACCTGGCCGACGGCCGGGTGGACCTGATGATGGGTCGCGGCAACACCGGCCCGGTGTACCCGTGGTTCGGGCAGGACATCCGCAACGGCATCCCGCTCGCCATCGAGAACTACGACCTGCTGCGCCGGCTCTGGCGCGAGGACGTGGTCGACTGGCAGGGCCGCTTCCGCACCCCGCTGCAGTCGTTCACCTCGACGCCGCGCCCGCTGGACGGCGTGCCGCCGTTCGTCTGGCACGGCTCGATCCGCAGCCCCGAGATCGCCGAGCAGGCCGCGTACTACGGCGACGGCTTCTTCGCCAACCACATCTTCTGGCCCAAGGAGCACACCCAGCGGATGGTCGGGCTCTACCGGCAGCGCTTCGCCCACTACGGGCACGGCACCCCGGAGCAGGCCATCGTCGGCCTCGGCGGGCAGGTCTTCGTCCGGAAGAACTCGCAGGACGCGGTCCGGGAGTTCCGGCCGTACTTCGACAACGCCCCGGTCTACGGGCACGGGCCGTCGCTGGAGGAGTTCAGCCGGGAGACCCCGCTGACCGTCGGCAGCCCGCAGCAGGTCATCGACCGCACGCTGGGCTTCCGCGAGTACGTCGGGGACTACCAGCGACAGCTGTTCCTCATCGACCACGCGGGCCTGCCGCTGAAGACCGTCCTGGAGCAGCTCGACATCCTCGGCGAGGAGGTCGTTCCGGTGCTGCGCAAGGAGTTCGACGCGCTGCGCCCCGCGCACGTGCCCGAGGCGCCCACGCACGCCTCGCTGGTCGCCGCCCGGGACGCCGCCGGCCCGGCCGGTACGGAGCCGACCCGATGACCCGGCGCACCCTGGCCGTGGTCTCGGCCGGCCTCAGCCAGCCCTCCTCGACCCGACTGCTCGCCGACCAGCTCGCCGCGGCCGCCCGCGACGAGCTGGTCCGGCGCGGCGACGAGGTCGAGCTGCGCATCGTCGAGCTGCGCGATCACGCGCACGACGTGACGAACAACCTGCTCACCGGGTTCCCGTCGGCGTCGCTGCGCGAGGTCCTGGACGCGGTGGCCGGCGCGGACGGGATCGTGGCGGTCACCCCGATCTTCAACGCGTCGTACAACGGGCTGTTCAAGTCCTTCTTCGACGTGGTGGAGTCCGGGTCGCTGGTCGACCGGCCGGTGCTGGTCGCCGCCACCGGCGGCACCGCACGGCACTCGCTCGCCCTGGAGCACGCCCTCCGCCCGATGTTCAGCTACCTGCGGGCGGTGGTGGTCCCCACCGCGGTCTTCGCCGCCCCGGAGGACTGGTCGGGCGGCACCGCCGACGGTGCGCTGGGCGGCCGGATCCAGCGCGCCGCCGTGGAACTGGCCGACCAGGTCCAGCGGCGACCGCCGTCGACCGGCCCGGCCGACCCGTTCGCCCTCACCACCGACTTCGCGCAGCTCCTCGGCGGCCGGGACCGCTGAGCCGTCACTCCGCCCGGTCGTACGGGTGGGCGACCAGGACCGGGCAGTGCGCATGGTGCACCACCGCCTGGCTGACCGAGCCGAGCAGCAGCCCGGTGAAGCCGCCCCGGCCCCGGGTGCCGATCGCCAGCACCGAGGCCTCGCCGCTCGCCTCGATCAGCCCCTGCGCCGCGCCGGCCGCCCGGACCGGGTGCTCGCGCACCACCAGGTCCGGGTGGTCGGCCCGGACGGCGGCGGACGCCTCGGCCAGCAGCCGCACCGCCTCGGCCTGGTACGCAGCCTGGGACTCCTCGACCTCCTCCGGCACCGGACGGTCCCCGTCCGGCGGGCCGACGTGCACCAGCACCAGCGGCATGTCGCGGCGGGCCGCCTCGTCGGCGGCGTACCCGGCGGCCAGCCGGGCCGGCTCCGAGCCGTCCACCCCGACCACCACCGGCCCGTCCACCGGGATCGGCGGCTCCTCGGGGCGGACCACCAGCACCGGGCAGTGCGCGTGCGCGGCTACCTGGGTGCCGACCGAGCCGAGCAGCAGCCCGGCGAAGCCGCCCAGGCCCCGGCTGCCCACCACCACCAGCTCGGCCCGGCGGGACTCCTCGATCAGCGTGGCGCCCGGGCCGCCGGCCACCTGGCGTACCTCGACGGCCAGTCCGGGCCAGCGGTCGGCGAGCTCCGCCGCGGTCCGCTCCAGCATCTTCTCCGACTCCTCGGTCGGCGCCGGCAGGCCGAGGTCGTACGGGTTCAGCGGCACGCCGTAGCCGAGCGGGTGCAGGTAGCCGTGCACCAGACGCAGCGGCCGGCGGCGCAGCAGGGCGGCGCGCGCGGCGTGCTCGGCGGCGACCAGGCTGGACGGCGATCCATCGACGCCCACCACGACAGGTCGGTTCATCAGCACCCCCACGACTCGGTCAGGTCATTGTCGACGTACCCGGCCCAGGGCACCGGCATTCGGCGGGACCCGCCGCGTCGCGGCCCGCGCCGACCGGTTCGGCCGGGGGCGGCAGCGGCCTCACGTCCACCGGGCTCGGGACCATCGGCTCTGGCACCGTCGCCGGGTGCCGGTGTGGGATGGAGTCAGGACACCGAGGTCCCCCGGCCCCGCCGAGGTGAGGAGGACCAGCTCATGACGCCGTTGGAGATGTTGCGAGAGCACCCGTTCCTGACCGGGTTGCCGCAGGAGTGGCTGCCCCGGCTGACCGGGTACGCCCGGCCGGTGGTCTGGCACCCCGGCCACCGGGTCTTCAACGCCGGCCAGCCGGCGGAGCGGTTCTGGCTGGTCCGCAGCGGCGAGGTGGCGTTGGACTTCCCGGTGCCCGGGCGGGGCGACGTGGGCATCGAGACGGTCGGCCCGGGCGGGGTGCTCGGCTGGTCCTGGCTCTTCCCGCCGTACCGCTGGCAGTTCGGCGCGGTCGCCGTCCGGCGCACCGCCACCGTCGAGTTCACCGCGGCGGGCGTGCGCCGGCTGATGGAGTCCGACGACACGCTCGGCCGGCAGCTCACCACCCGGTTCATGAGCGTGGTGGTGGACCGGCTCCAGGCGTCCCGGGTGCGGCTGCTGGAGCTGTACGGCTACCCGACCTCGTCGGCGAGCTGATAGGTCCGCTTCCGCTGCCGCGGGCGTGGTGCGGGGGCCGGCCGCCGCCGGTCGATCAGCGTACGCACGGCGAGCGCCGCGGCGACGGCCAGCAGCACCACCGCGAGCGCCTGGCCGAGGAAGGTCCCCACCGCGGACGACATGTCCTCGGGCCGGGGCGCCACCGGAGCGTCGGCCCAGTCGGCCAGCTGCGCGTCCAGCCCCGCCGCGAGCACCAGCCACCCGACCCCGGCGGCGAGCGGGCCGGCCGCCGTGCGGGGAAGCAGGACCGCCAGCGGCACCGCCAGCAGCAGCGCCACCTGGACCGCGAGCGCGGCGACCGGAGTGTCGAGGCGGAGACCGAGCGTCTGCCAGCCGTCCAGCGCCAGCGCGTCGGCGACCCCCAGCCGGGGCAGGGCCAGCACCAGCAGCGCCCCCGACAACGCGGCCCCGGCCGCCGTGACCAGGGCGACCCGGGTGCTCCGGCGCAGCGTCACCGCCAGCAGCGCGAGGACGGCCAGGGCGAGCACCCCGACCGCCCACGGCGCGCCGGCCACCCGCAGCGCCAGCCGCCCGGTGTCCAGCGGTCCGCACTCGACCAGGTAGCGATCGCACTCGTACGCCCGGCCGCCCACCCGCAGCAGCGTCTCCCAGGCCAGCAGCAGCACGCCGACCCCGACCGGCAGCGCCGGCAGCAGCAGGAGCCGGCGCCCCACGGAGGTGGTCGGGGCGGCCCGGCGCACCAGCCCGGTCAGCCACCAGCAGCGCAGCACCGCCCCGATGCCGAGCACGGCCAGGGGTCGGCAGGACCGGCCAGTCCTCCGGCCGGGGTTGGTAGACCAGTCCGGTGTACGGCGCCAGGTACGTCCCGGCGAGCAGCCCCGCGCCGAAGACCGCCCCGAGCGCGGCGGGCCGCCCCGGCCGCCCGGCGAGCTGCCGCCCCCGGACGTCGCGCCAGACGCCGTCGGCCAGGAAGATCGCCGGCTGGATCGCGGCCAGCGCCAGCACGGCCACCGCGCCCCAGAGCACCTCCTCGTTCTGCGGCACGGCCAGCACCTCGGCGTTGACCAGCAGGTCGACCAGGAGTTGCGCGTTGGTCAGCGCGACCGTGGTGAACACACCACCGGCGAACACCAGCCCCAGCGGGAAGCTCAGCGCGGCGGTGGGATCGGCCAGCCCGGCGAGGCGGCGGGCCACGCTCGGGTGCCGATCCCAGAGCCGCTCCCACAGCCGGGTCGGCAGCCCCCGGGGCGCCTCGGGTCGGTCGGGCAGGGCGACCCGGATGCCGTCCGGGTCGCCGCCGGCGGCGCGTACGTCCGCCTGGTGCTCCCGCAGCCGCAGGAACGCCCGGGTGGCGAGTTCGGCGAGGACGGCCAGCAGCGCTGCCCGCACCACCACGCCGAGCGCTCCGCCCACCGTGAGCGGGCCCGGCACCCAGACCAGTTGGGCGAACAGCAGCAGTCCGGTGCCCAGCGCGGTGGCCCGGGTGCTGATCCGCAGCACGGTGGCGAAGCGCAGCCGCGGCAGGTCGTGGTTCTGCACGTGGGCCAGCTCGTGCCGGAGCACCGCCTCGAAGACCGCCCGACCCTCCGGGCCTTTCGCCGCCACGGCGAGCAGTTCCGGCCCGAGCGCGACGTACGGCTTGTCGGCGGTGCCGCCGGTGAACGCCCGCCGCCCCAGCCGGGTGCCGAGCAGCACCGGGGTCGGCCGGCGGAGGGTGACCTCGGCGAGCACCTCGGCGATCACCTCCTCGGCGGCGCGGAACATCCCCGGCTCCAGCGGCCGGGTGTGGCGCCGCTGCCGCCGGGTTTGCCAGACGAACAGCACCACGCCGGGCACCGCCATCAGGTTGAAGAAGTTCGACATCCGCACGAACATCTCGCTGCACGGGTAATCGAGCACGTCACCGAGGCCGCAGCCGGGCCGGGGGAGCACGTTCAGCCCGAACACCACGGCGAGCAGCACCGCCGAGCTGAACACCAACGCGGCGAGCGGTAGCAGCAGGAAGCCGGTCTCGTCCGGCCGTCCGCGCCAGACCCGGTCCGGCCCGGTCACCGGTCGGCCTCCGGGTCGAGCACCAGGGCCGCGACCACGGCGTCGGAGATCGCCGCGGCCAGGGCCGGTTCGACGCCCAGCGCGGTGGCCCGGGCGGACGCCACGGCCCGCACCCGGGTCAGCTGCTTCCGGCTGAACTCGGCCGGCGGCGGGGCCGGCGCCGGCCGCCGGCGCAGCGACCCGAAGAGGCCCCGGGTGGCCCGGCCGCCGAGCTGTTCCAGCTCGCCCTCCGCGCCGCGCAGCAGCGCCCCGGTGACGGTCGCGCAGACCAGCGTCACCACCGGCGTGACGGTGGCGACGGCGTCCAGCACGCCGAACTCCAGCCGGCCGCCGTCGGTGGAGGTGTCCACTCCGGTCAGGTACGGCGCGGCCAGCATGTCGAAGGCGGGCAGTTCCTCGGGAGCGAGGCGGGCGACCACGGTACGGCGAGCGTCGCGGTCCGGTCCACCTCGGCGGGTCTGCGTGACATGCCTCATTGGTAGCGGCCCGTGACCACCCGTGCCGCAGTGGACACTGTCCGCTATCCGTCGCCGGCCACGGCCATCACGGCTCGCGGACCGTGACGACCGGTCGCCGCCGCCGTTCCCGCCTCGCCTGCAACCCCCGCCGGGCCGCGGCCGGCCGCAGGTCACCGCCCGGGCGAACGCCGGACGGCCGGGGCGCCGGATCGGGGTCGTCGGAGCGGGTGCGTATCGTCCGGGGGCGTGACCCCCGACCTCCAGCTTCGCCCGGTGTGCGATGACGACCTGCCCGTGCTCTTCGCCTACGAGCAGGACCCGCAGGCGAACTGGATGGCCGCCTTCGGCCCCACCGACCCGACCGACCGGGCGGCCTTCGACGCGCACTGGCGGCGGATCCGCGCCGACCCGCGGATCGTCGTGCGCGCCGTCACCGTCGGCGGCGAGGTGGTCGGGCACGTGGTCGCCTTCCCGGTGCAGGAGCGCACCGAGGTCAGCTACTGGATCGACCCGACCCGTTGGGGCCGGGGGTACGCCACCGCCGCGCTCGCCGCGCTCCTGCGCGAGCTGCCCCACCGGCCGGTGCACGCCCGCGCCGCCAAGGACAACGGCGCCTCCCTCGCCGTGCTGCGCAAGTGCGGTTTCGTGGTGATCGGGGAGGACTCCGGGTACGCCGCCGGCCGGGGCACGGAGGTCGAGGAGTGGGTGCTCGAGCTGCCCGCCGAGGTGGCTGACCAGGGCAACCACTAGTGTCCCCTGGGTGAACTGGCTGGAACTCGTCGGCTGGGCCGGCTCCGCGCTGCTGGTCTGGTCCCTGCTGCAGACGCGCATTCTGCGGCTGCGTGCGCTCAATCTCGTCGGCTGCCTGATCCTGATCGGTTACAACGCCGGGGTGCAGGTCTGGCCCGGGGTCGGCCTCAACGTCGTACTCGCCGTGATCAACGTGTGGTACCTGCGGAAGATGCTGGCCACCCGGCACGACGAGCAGACGTACCAGGTGGTCGAGGTCGGCGTCGACGACCAGTTCCTCGCGCACACGCTGCGGGTGCACGCCGCGGACATCGCCCGCTTCAACCCCGACTTCCGCTGGGAGTCGCACGGCGCGCCCCGCTCGGCGTTCCTGGTGGTCAAGGCCGACGAGGTGGTCGGGGTGGTGCTGTCGCACGCCGAGGAGGGCGGGGTGGCCCAGATCGACCTGGACTACGTCACCCAGCGGTTCCGCGACTTCACCCCGGGGGAGTTCGTCTACCGACGCAGCAGCCTGTTCACCGACCGCGGCTTCCGCCGGGTGGTCAGCCCGCCCGGCATGGTCGCCCCCTACTACCACCGGCTGGGCTTCCGCCCCGAGGGCGGCGCGTACGTGCTCGACCTGCCGACCCCGGCGCGGGCGTAGCGCGGGCGCGCCCGGGGAGGATTCACCCGCCCCCGCGCTGGGCACTGACAGGCCTACGCCGGCCGGGTCCTCCGTCCGGCGGCGTCGGCCCTGGCGGCCGACGTGCGTCGCGTGAGGGAGAGAACCGGGCGTGCAGAGCTACTGGAGCCAACTGGCCCTGGTCGGAGTCCTGGTGGTCCTGAACGCGATCTTCGCGGGCAGCGAGATGGCGCTGGTGTCGCTGCGCGACAGCCAGGTCCAGCGGCTGGAACGCAGCAGCCGGGCCGGGCAGGTGCTGGCCCGGCTCGCCCAGGACCCGAACCGGTTCCTCGCCACCATCCAGATCGGCATCACGCTGGCCGGCTTCCTCGCCTCCGCCGCCGCGGCGGTCTCGCTGGCCAAGCCCCTCGTGCCGCTGCTCGGGGTCTTCGGCGGCGCCGCCGAGACGGTCGCCATCGTGGCGGTCACCCTGGCGCTGACCTTCGTCACCCTGGTCTTCGGCGAGCTGGCGCCGAAGCGGATCGCCATGCAGTCCGCCGAGCGATGGGCGCTGCTGGTGGCCCGCCCGCTCGACCTGCTGGCCAGCCTCACCCGGCCGGCCGTCTGGGCGCTGGGCGCCACCAGCGACCTGGTGGTACGCCTGGTCGGGCTCAACCCGAAGCACCAGCCCGAGGAGATCGGCCCGGACGAGCTGCGCGACATCGTCGCCGGCAACCACGGCTTCACCAAGGAGCAGCGCACCATCATCGCCGGCGCGGTGGAGATCGCCGACCGGCAGCTCCGGGCGGTCCTCGTACCCCGGTTGCAGGTCTTCACGCTCGACAGCGGCACCACCGCGGAGGCCGCCCGGCTGGTGCTGGCCGCCACCGGCCACTCCCGGGCGCCGGTGGTCCGGCACGGCGGCCTGGACGACGCGGTCGGCGTGATCCACCTGCGCGACCTGGTCGGGGTGCCCGCCGACCGCCCCGTCGACGAGTGCGCCCGCCCGCCCATGCTGCTGCCCGACTCGCTGCCGGTGGTGGACGCGCTGCGCCAGTTCAAGGCCGAGCGGCAGCACATCGCCCTGGTGGTGGACGAGCGCGGCGCCGTCGACGGGATCGTCACCCTGGAGGACATCCTGGAGGAGATCGTCGGGGAGATCTACGACGAGACCGACCGGGACATCCGCTCGGTGCGCACCGAGGCCGACGGTGCGCTGCTGCTGCCGGGCACCTTCCCCGTGCACGACCTGCCGGACATCGGCGTCGAGGTGCCCGCCCGCCCGGCCGGCGACTACACCACCGTCGCGGGCATGGTGCTGGCCTGCCTCGGGCACATCCCCACCGTTGCCGGGGAGAGCGTCACCATCGACGCCTGGGAGCTGGAGGTGTGCGCGATCGACCAGCGCGCCATCACCCAGGTCCGGCTGCGCCGCGCCGCCCCGCCCGCCGACCAGGACGCCGGGGAGGCGGAGCCGCTCCTGGACGGGGCCCGCAGCTGAGCCGGCGGGTGCCGCCGGTCAGTCGCTCGGTGGCCCGAACGGGAAGCCGGGCACCGGGGGCAGCAGCTGCACCTGGTCGGCGGGGAACTGCCGGGCGTGGCGGCTCACCGTCCGGGCCGCCACCCGGATCGCCCACGGCCCCGCCGGACGTTCGCCGCCGATGAGCCGCCCCACCGCCCGGCTCCACCAGCGGGCGTTGACGATCACGTCGGTCAGCCGCAGCCGCCCGTCGGGGAAGTCCCCCCGGACCACCACGTCGACCACCCGCCCCAGCCGCCGGCCGTGCAGGTCGTACGCGGCGCGGCCGACCAGCTCACCCGCTCGCACGGTCGGCTCCCGGTATCCGGTCGGTGAGGTGTCGGCGCAGCCAAGCCTCCACCGGGGGCGGGGGCAGCTCGTCGGCGCGTACGCGCAGCCACACGGCGCTGTCCAGCCGGGCCACCTGGGCCAGCGGGATCCGCAGCGGCGGCGCCGGCGGCTGGTCGGTGAACTGGTCGGCGATCGCCACCAGCAGCCGTCCGACCCGGCCACCGAGCCGTTCCCCGAGTGCCGCGGGCCCGCTGAGCAGATACGCCAGGTACGGGTACCCCTCCCGGTCGACCGCGAACTCCACGTCGTCGACCTTGCCGATCGGCCACCCGTCCCGGTCGACGATCTGCCGGTCGAGCAACTGCCGACCCAGTTGGAGCCTCATCGGCCCATCCCGGTCGTGACGGCCAGCGGGATCGCGGCCAGCGACGCCGCCACGATCACCACCAGGAACACCGCGCCGAGCAGGTTGAGCGCCGGCCCGTTGACCCGGTCGCCCAGGTACGTCCGGTCGTTGGCCACGATCAGGATCGGCAGGTACGTCAGCGGCAGCGCCGCCGCGCTGGCCACCAGCATGTACTCGGTCAGCCGTACCGGGTCGACGGTGGTGCACAGCACCAGCACCCCGAGCAGCACGCTGACCAGCAGCACGCTGTGGAAGCGGGCGGCGTCGCGGGGGCTGACCCGCTTGCCCCACTGCCAGCCGAAGTACTGCGCCGCCGTGTACGCCGCCGACAGCCCGGTCTCGAGCGCGGCACCGAAGGTGACCGCGAAGAACGCCAGCGCGGCGATGACCAGCCCCACCCCGCCGAACGCGATCACCACCGGCAGGGCCACCTGATCGAGGCTCGACAGGGTCACGCCCGTCGGATGGAACACCACGGCCGCGGTCGCCAGCAGCGACAGCGCGAGGAACCCGCCGACCGGGAAGCCGATCAGCACGCTGGACCGGGCGTCGGCCAGATCCGCGGCGGTCCAGCTCTCCTCGACCCCGCCCGAGGAGAAGAAGAAGACTTCGTAGGGGCTGACGGTGGAGGCGAAGAGCGCGACCGCGACGAACCAGTAGGCGGCCCAGCCCTGCCCGGCCGCGCCGGGATGCAGCGCGCCCCGCCCGAGGGCACCCCAGTCGGTGGGCAGCCAGAACAGCGCGACCGCGAAGACGAACAGGGTGAGCCCGGCCAGCCCGAAGACCCGCTCCATCAGCTGGAAACGCATCCGCCAGAGCACCAGCCAGACCCCGAACGCGGCCACCGGCACCCACAGCAGGTAGCTGACCCGGGAGAGCAGCTGCAGGGCGAGCGCCACGCCCCCCAGCTCCGCGGCCAGGGTCAGCACCGTGACCAGGTACGAGGCGACCAGGTTGAACAGCGCCAGTCGCGGTCCGAGCCGCTCCCGGATCAGATCGAAGACCGCCCGGCCGCTCACCGCCGCGATCCGGCCGGCCATCTCGGCGTACGCGCAGATGCCGACCACGCCGAGCAGCAGGACCCAGGCGTGCCCCATGCCGAAGCGGGCGCCGGCCTGACCCGCCGCCACCAGGTCGCCGATGTCGACGAAGCCCCCGATGGCCGAGAGCACGCCGAGGGTGGCGGCGAGGAGCTTCCTCACGTCGGGTACGGCTCGACCGGCATCATCGACGCGACGATATCGGCGCGGGACGCGCGTTTTACGGCAAACCGGGCAGGTCGCGCCCGGCGTGAGCGGCGACCAGGTCGACCGCCGCCGGGGTCAGCCGTTCGTGAGGTTCTGCAGTCGTACCTGGCCCCGGGAGACCAGCCGCCCCTCGCCGTCGGTGATCTCCACCTGCCACAGCTGCTGGCTGCGGCCCCGGTGCACCGGGGTGCCGACCGCGGTCAGCTCGCCGTCGCGGACCGCGCGGAGGAAGTCCGTCTGGTTGGACACGCCGACCACCGTGCCGCGCCCACCGAGCCAGATCGACCCGCCCACGCTGGCCGCCGTCTCCACCACCGCGCAGTACACGCCGCCGTGCTGGATGCCGAACGGCTGGTGCAGCTCCGGGCGGACCTCCCAGCGGATGACCACCCGATCCGGGCCGACCTCGTCCAGCTTCAGCCCGAGCAGGGCCACCAGCCCGCCCGTCAGGTCCGGCATCTCCACGGTTCCTCCTCGTCTCGCGGAGCCGCCAGCCTAGTCAACCGCCCGAGAGGCCAAACCCGGTACGGCCCGGTGCCCGTCATAGGGGAGAATCGGTGACCGTGACCGACAGCAGCCTCCCGCACGGGCGGGACTCCCTGACCGAAGACCTGCGGTGGCGGGGCCTGATCCAGGACTCGACCGGCCTCGACGAGCTGCGCGCGCTGCTCGACGGCGGCAGCGCCACCTTCTATGTGGGCTTCGATCCGACCGCGCCCAGCCTGCACGTCGGCCACCTCATGCAGGTCACCACCGCCCGCCGGCTCCAGCTCGCCGGGCACCGCCCGCTGCTGCTGGTGGGCGGGGCGACCGGGCAGATCGGCGACCCGAAGGAGAGCGCCGAGCGGACACTCAACCCGCCGGAGGTGGTGGCCGGCTGGGTGCAGCGCATCCGCGACCAGCTCTCGCCCTTCGTGTCGTACACCGGGGAGAACGCGGCGCAACTGGTCAACAACCTGGACTGGACCGGCGAGATGTCGGTGGTCGAGTTCCTCCGCGACGTCGGCAAGCACTTCCCGGTGAACAAGATGCTCGCCCGGGAGGTGGTCCGGGCGCGCCTGGAGACGGGCATCAGCTTCACCGAGTTCAGCTACCAGCTGCTCCAGGCCAACGACTTCTTCGAGCTGCACCGCCGGCACGGCTGCCAGCTCCAGTACGGCGGCTCCGACCAGTGGGGCAACATCACCGCCGGCGTCGACTACGTGCGACGCCGGGGCGCCGGCCCGGTGGAGGCCTTCACCACCCCGCTGGTGACCCGGTCCGACGGGACCAAGTTCGGCAAGACCGAGGGCGGCGCGGTCTGGCTCGACCCCGAGATGACCAGCCCGTACGCCTTCTACCAGTTCTGGGTCAACGCCGACGACCGGGACGTCACCCGCTACCTGCGCTACTTCAGCTTCCGCTCCCGAGAGGAGATCGAGGCGCTGGAGAAGGAGACCGCCGAGCGGCCGGCCGCCCGGACGGCCCAGCGGGCCCTCGCGGAGGAGCTGACCACCCTGGTGCACGGCGAGCGGGAGATGGCCCAGGCCGTCGCGGCCAGCCAGGCGCTCTTCGGCCGGGGGTCGCTCGACGACCTGACGCCGGAGACGCTGCGGGCCGCGCTGACCGAGGCCGGTCTGGTCCACCTGACCGAGCTGCCCGACGTGGCCGGGCTGCTGCGCGACTCGGGCCTGGTGCCCAGCCTCAAGGAGGCGAGGCGGGTGATCGCCGAGGGGGGCGCCTACGTCAACAACACCCGGGTGACCGAGGTGGACGCGACCGTCGCGCCGGAGGACCTGCTGCACGGGCGGTACCTGGTGCTGCGTCGTGGCAAGCGCTCCTTCGCAGGGGTTGAGCTGCGCGGATAGCCGTCTCTTGATGGTGTGACGCGGGACGCGCCCGGCCGAGTTGACGATCAACTCGCCGGGCGCGTAACTTTCTCTCTGCCAGCGCGGAACGAACGAAACAGGCGAGAGCCTGGGAGGCCGGAGCGCGGGAATGGTTTGGGGGTCGGCCGGGTTGTCATCCGGTACGAGCCTGGACCGGGCTCCTCCAGGGTTTGCGAGAGCAGGCCGGAGGCGCCGGAATGACCCCAGGGTCGGATGGGTTGAGCCCCATGCGAGCCTGGACCGGGCGGTGCCCCGGATCGGCCTGAGGGTCGATTTGGTGAGGCGGAACCGACCGGGTATGGTTCATCGCCGGCAGGGAAGCGGACGGGACGCGGGTGACCGCGGGCGGCCGGCCTGCCGAAAGCCACGAGGACGGCGGCGAAAGCCGGTGGAATTGTGGTGCCCGGAATTGCGGTGGAAGTGGTGCGGATCGCCGGAAGGCGGTTTGACACGGCGGAAACCGGCGGGTAACGTAGTAAAAGTGCCCGGCGCGAGAGCGGCGGTCGCGACAGAGCGAAAATGCCCCGGACGGGGGTTCTACGGTGTAGAGCTTTCGGATGGTGTGTGGTTGTTCTTTGAGAACTCAACAGGGTGCTTGTAAAGCCAGTGCCAATTATGATTT
>NZ_JBAKHS010000016.1:0-141138 GCF_036906795.1 Micromonospora sp. CPCC 205739
GGAACGACCAGCTACCGCCCGTCGGAGCTGCCCTGACGTGACCGGGCTGCGGCGGCCTGCGGGCCGCCGCAGCCCGGTCCTTCCTCCTCGACTGCAAGCGGCCGGGCAAGGCGCTCGACCGGTGACTCGTGATTCGTTTACGTCATCAGGTTTGTAGGCAGCTAGTACTTCGCTGCTGCGCCGGCCGGCGGCCGTCGTGAACGCGGCTGCTGTCAGCGTTGCTGTCAACCGGTCCGCGCGCGGCAGTGCCTGTCGGAACCTGCCTGGTGGAGTTGGAGCCCCCGGCCGGGATCGAACCGGCGACATCTCGCTTACAAGGCGAGTGCTCTGGCCAGCTGAGCTACAGGGGCGCGTGTGTCGACGTCAGCATAGCGACTGGTGTCCGAAAATCCCGCTCGGTAGGTGTCCCGAGCACGGAAAACGTCAATTTCCCGACCGCTGCGGCCGACGCGTCGGCCCTACCGGGCGGCGACGTCGTGGCGATTGATGCCCGGGAGTGCCCGACTGACCGGAATGCGTATGCATTCGATCCCACCCGTCGTACCCCGTCTTGGCAGGGTGTCGAAAGCCGTTTACGGTGCAGTGACACGGACGACACCCCCGGCCGGCTCCGGCCACCCCCAGGGATGTCGCCCATGGACCGGCACCGAGGGTGCCGGTCGCTCCTTCACTCGGATCGTCCGGCACGTTCCTGCCGGTGAAAGGAAGCGCACCACCATGGCTACGGTCACGTACGCGAAGGCGTCCCGGATCTACCCGGGCACCGAACGCCCCGCGGTCAACCAGCTCGACCTCCAGATCGGCGACGGGGAGTTCCTCGTCCTGGTCGGCCCGTCGGGTTGCGGTAAGTCCACCAGCCTGCGGATGCTCGCCGGCCTCGAGGACGTCGACGACGGCGCGATCTACATCGACGACCGGGACGTCACCCACCTGCCGCCGAAGGCCCGCGACATCGCGATGGTCTTCCAGAACTACGCCCTCTACCCGCACATGTCGGTGTACGAGAACATGGCGTTCGCGCTCAAGCTGCGCAAGACCTCCAAGGACGAGATCGACCGGAGGGTCAAGGAGGCGGCGGGGCTGCTCCAGCTGGAGGAGTACCTCAACCGCAAGCCGAAGGCGCTCTCCGGTGGTCAGCGCCAGCGGGTCGCCATGGGGCGCGCGATCGTCCGCGAGCCGCAGGTCTTCCTCATGGACGAGCCGCTGTCGAACCTCGACGCCAAGCTCCGGGTGCAGACCCGTACCCAGATCGCCTCGCTGCAGGCCAAGCTCGGCATCACCACGGTCTACGTCACCCACGACCAGGTCGAGGCGATGACCATGGGTCACCGGGTGGCGGTCATGCTCGACGGCGTGCTCCAGCAGGTGGACACCCCCCGCGCGCTCTACGACACCCCGGCCAACGTCTTCGTCGCCGGCTTCATGGGCTCCCCCGCCATGAACATCAAGACCGTGCCGCTGAACGAGCAGGGCGCCGCCTTCGCCGAGATGCACATCCCGCTGACCCGGGAGCAGGTCGCCGCGGCCCGCGCCGAGGGCGGCGACGGCAAGGTGACCGTCGGCTTCCGTCCGGAGGACTGCGACCTGGTCAGCCCGACCGAGGGCGGCATGCCGGTCGTGGTCGAGCTGGTCGAGGACCTCGGCTCGGACGCCAACGTCTACGGGCACGCCGCGCTCCAGGGCCTCGACGAGCGCTTCGTGGTCCGCACCGACCGGCGCACCATGCCGAACATGGGTGACACCGTGTTCGTCAAGCCGCGCGCCGGCCGTAGCCACGTCTTCCACGCCGTCACCGGCAAGCGGATCTGACGTACGCGAAGAAGGGGCGGCCCGCTG
The DNA here is from genome assembly GCF_036906795.1 of Micromonospora sp. CPCC 205739. NCBI lineage: Bacteria > Bacillati > Actinomycetota > Actinomycetes > Micromonosporales > Micromonosporaceae > Micromonospora > Micromonospora sp. CPCC 205739. The sequence goes on from NZ_JBAKHS010000016.1 coordinate 1,837, forward strand.
TCGGCGGGCCGCCCCTTTCTCGTCGGTGCGTGCGCGGGTCGGTCAGCCCTCGGCGGCGCGGCGGCGGGACACCTCGGCGAGGGTGACCGCGGCGGCGACGCTGGCGTTGAGCGACTCCACGTCGGAGATCATCGGGATGCTGACGGTCAGGTCGCAGGTCTCCCCGACCAGCCGGGACAGCCCGCGCCCCTCCGAGCCGACCACCACGACCAGCGGGCCGACGGCGGCCTCCAGGTCGTACAGGTCGGTTTCGCCGTCGGCGTCCAGGCCGACCACCATGAAGCCGGCGTCCTGGCAGGCCTTCAGCGCCCGGGTCAGGTTGGTGACCTGGGCGACCGGCACCCGCGCGGCCGCGCCGGCGCTGGTCCGCCAGGCGGTCGCGGTGATCCCGGCGGCCCGCCGCTCGGGTACGAAGACACCCTGCGCGCCGAACGCGGCGGCGGAGCGGATCACCGCGCCCAGGTTGCGCGGGTCGGTGACCCCGTCCAGCGCCACCAGCAGCGGGGCGGTGTGCTCCACCGACGCGGCGAGCAGGTCCTCGAAGGGCTCGTACGCGAACGGCGGCACCTGGAGGCCGACGCCCTGGTGCAGCACCCCGCCGGTCATCCGGTCCAGCTCGGCCCGGCTGACCTCCAGGATGGCGATGCCCCGGTCCGCGGCGGTCCGGATGATCTCGTTGACCCGGTCGTCGGCGTCGATGCCCTGCGCCGTGTAGAGCGCGGTCGCCGGCACCTGGGTGCGCAGCGACTCCAGCACCGGGTTGCGCCCGACCAGCAGCTCCGGGGTGTCCTTCGACGGGGTGGACTTGCGGCCCGGCGCGACCCGGGGACCGGACCGGCCGGTGGGCTTGCCGCCCCGGCCGCCCGTGCCACGGCCCGCCGGAGCACCCCGGCCGCCGCCGCGGCCCCAGGTGGTGTCCTTGGTGCCCGGCTGACCGATCTTGGGGGCGCGCCCCTCCTCGGCCGCCGCGCGGCGCTCCTTCTCCTGCTTCCAGGCGGTGCGCTGCGGCAGCTTCTCGGTGCCCGAGTACGCCTTGTGCCAGGGCCGCTCGTCGGCGGGCAGGGTCTTGCCCCGGCCCGCCAGGGCGTCCTTGTTCTTGCCGCCGGAGCCCTTGCGGGCACCCGCCTTCGGCGTCAGTCGCCGGCCACGGCGCTGCGAGTTGCCGGCCATCAGTCCTGCTCTCCAATAGTCCAACGGGGGCCCTGGGGGGTGTCCTCGACCACCACACCGGCCTGCTTCAGCTGGTCGCGTACGGCGTCCGCGGCGGTCCAGTCCTTGCGGACGCGGGCCTGGGCACGCTGCTCCAGGGCCAGCGCGACCAGGGAGTCCACCACGCCGCGCAGGTCGTCGGCGCGGTCGCCGCCAGTCCACGCCGGGTCCAGGGGGTCGACGCCGAGGATATCCAGCATGGCACGCGTGGAGGCCAGGGTCGTGCGGACGGTCACATCGTCGCCGGCGGTCAGCGCGGTGTTGCCGTCCCGGACCACCTCGTGCAGCACCGCCAGGGCGGCCGAGGTGTTCAGGTCGTCGTCCATCGCCGCCACGAAGCCGGTCGGCAGCTCGCCGAGCTGGCCGCCACCGACCCGCTCGGCGGCCCGCTGGACGAAGCCCTCGATCCGCCGGTACGCCACCGCGGCCTCACGCAGCGCGTCCTCTGAGTAGTCGATCCGGGAGCGGTAGTGCGCGGCGGCGTAGTAGTAGCGCAGCTCCACCGGGCGGACCCCGAGCGAGTCGACGTACGTCAGGTCGAGGGCGTTGCCGAGCGACTTGCCCATCTTGGCGCCGCCGATGCTGAGCAGGCCGTGGTGCACCCAGAACCGGGCGAAGGGCAGCCCGGCGGCCTGCGACTGGGCGATCTCGTTCTCGTGGTGCGGGAACGTCAGGTCCAGCCCGCCGCCGTGGATGTCGAACTCGGCGCCCAGGTAGCGCCAGCACATCGCCGAGCACTCGATGTGCCAGCCGGGGCGGCCCCGGCCCCACGGCGACGGCCAGTAGGCGTCGGCCGGCTCGTCCGGCTTGGCGCCCTTCCAGAGCGCGAAGTCGCGCGGGTCGCGCTTGCCGCGCTCGGGGGCGTCCCCGGCGGACTGCATGTCGTCGGGCGACTGCCCGGACAGCGACCCGTACGCCGGCCAGGAGGCCACGTCGAAGTAGACGTCGCCGGAGCCGTCGGTGGCCGGGTAGGCGTGCCCGGTCTCGATCAGCCGGGCGATCAGCTGGTGCATCTCCGGGATGTGCCCGGTGGCGCGCGGCTCGTACGTCGGCGGCAGCACGTTCAACGCCCGGTAGGACTCGGCCAGGATCAGCTCGTTGGCGTACGCGATGGACCAGAACGGGCGGTCCCGCTCCATCGCCCTGACCAGGATCTTGTCGTCGATGTCGGTCACGTTGCGGATGAAGGTGACCTCGTAGCCGGCGGCGAGCAGCCAACGGCGCAGCACGTCGTAGTTCACGCCGGAGCGAAGGTGGCCGATGTGCGGCGGGGCCTGGAGGGTGAGACCACACAGGTAGACCCCCACCTTGCCGGCTTCCCGCGGGACGAAGTCCCGCACCGATCGGGTGGCGGTGTCATACAGGCGTAGCGTCACCGTACAAGGGTAGCCGCCCATGCTTCCCCGGGTCGCCCGGAGCCGGGTCGTACGCTGCGTGCTGTGGAGACGACGGCGAGGCCCGGCGAGCCCGGCGACGCGGCGATCAGGCCCGGTGCCGGTGCGACGCAAGGGATCGGCGTCGGGGCGACGCGACGGGACCCGACGGCGGCCGGCGACGGGGCGGCCCGCCCCGGGGAGACGGCGCAGACCCTGGACCGGGGCCTGCGCCTGCTGCACCTGGTGGCCGACGCTCCCGCCGGGCTGACCGTCACCGAGGCGGCGAACCGGCTGGGCATCGGCCGGGCGGCCGTCTACCGGCTGGTCGGGGCGCTGACCGGGCACGGGATGCTGCGCCGGGACGGCGACGGCCGGCTGCGGCTGGGTGCCGGTGTGCTGCACCTGGCCCGGCGGGCCCAGCCGCTGCTCGCCGAGGGGGCGCTGCCGGCGCTACGCCGGCTGGCCGAGCAGGCCGGCGCGACCGCGCACCTGACGGTGGTCGAGGGCGGCGAGGGGGTGGCGCTGGCGGTGGTCGAGCCGAGCTGGACGTCGTTCCACGTGGCGTACCGGACGGGCGCGCGGCACCCGCTGGAGCGGGGGGCGGCCGGCCGGGCGATCCTCGCCGGCCGCTCGGGCGTGGCCGACCCGGTGAGCACCGTCGGCGAGCTGCAACCCGGGGCGTACGGGGTGGCCGCGCCGGTGCTCGGGGTACCGGGCCTGGAGGCGAGCGTCGGGGTGGTGGCACTGGCCCCGCTGGACGCCGACACCGTCGGCGCGCAGGTGCTCGCCGCCGCCAGGTCGATCGCCGCCGCCCTCTCCTGACCCTGCTTATCCGCCCCGTTTGCGGCGACCCGCCCCGGACGGCGAAGGGCCCGGACAACACCGATGCGGGTTCCGCCAGGCAGGCGTCCGGATTGGACGCTTATCGCGCTTTGAGCTGGAGCTGAGCGAGCGCGGCGGGCAGCGCTACCAGCGTGGCGACCTCGGCGTCGGGGCGTACCTCGGGCGGGCACGGGAGACCGAGCCGGTTGAGCCAGATGCCGCGCAGGCCGGCGCGCTGCGGGCCGACCACGTCGTGGGCGAGCGAGTCTCCGACGTACGCGATCTGCTCCGCCGGCACGCCCGCGGCCTCGACGACGGCCGCGTAGAACGCGGGGTCGGGCTTCTTCGGCAGGCCGCCGTCGTGCGCGTACCGCTCGAAGGCGAACTCGCCGGCCAGCCCGCAGCGTTCGGCGCGGCTGTTGCCGTTGGTGGCGTAGCCGAGGCGGAAGTCGTGCCGCAGCGTGGCGAGGGCGGGTAGCACGTCGGCGTAGGGCCGGGTCAGCGCGAACCGCCGGGCGAAGAAGAGCGCCGCCACCTCGTCGAGGTGCTCCGCCAGGTCGGCCCGCGCCAGGGAGCGGACCAGCGCGGCCCGCCGGATCTCCTGCACCGGGGCCGCGCTCAGCGCACCGAAGACCGCACCCCAGTCGGACTCCAGGTCCGCCAGCGACACCTCGGCCGCCGCCGGGGTCAGCCTCCGCATTTCTTCGAGTACGGCCACCAGCCCGCCGGTGACCGCCGGACGCAGGTCGAGCAGGGTCTCGTCGGCGTCGAACACCAGCACGGTCAGCACGGCAGCGACCATCTCACGTCAGGGCGGGCTCCTCGGCCGGGGTCTCCGACCGTTCGGCGCGGACGCCGCGCAGCTCGTCGAGGCGGACCAGCGCCACTCCGGCGACGATCAGCGTGCCGCCGAGCAGTTGCACCACGGTGGGCAGTTCGCCCAGCACCAGCCAGGCGATGAGCACCGCGAACATGACCTCGGTCAGCCCGACGAAGGACGAGAGCCGGGCGCCGAGGATCCGCGTCGCCGCGATGCCGGCCTGGTACGCGATCACCGCGGCCACCAGCGACAGCCCGACGATCGGCACCAGCCAGCTGGTGCGCTGCCCGGCGAAGTCCACCTCGCCGAAGGTGGCCCGCAGCGGCAGCACCCCGACCAGCCCGAGCAGCGCGAGGACCGCCGCGCCGATCGCCATGCCACCGCTGGCCATGGCGACCGACGGCAACTCGGCGTCGACCCGGGCGGCGAGCACGAAGTAGCCGGCCAGCCCCACCGCGGCCCCGAGCCCCCAGAGCACGCCCACCGGGTCGAGGCGGCCCGCGCCGGTCAGGTCGAGCACGAAGGCCAGGCCGGCCAGCGCGGCCACCGAGCCGACCACGGTGAGCCGGCGGGGGCGCTGGCCGTGCACCAGCCACATCCAGCCCACCACCAGGATGATCCCGAGGTACTCCAGCAGCAGGGCCACGCCGACCGGCAGGTAGCGCACGGCGTTGAAGAAGCACGCCTGGGCGGTGGCGACGCCGAGCAGCCCGAAGACGGTCACCGGGCCGAGGGTGCGGCGCAGCACGGCACCCTTGCCGCGCAGCGAGAGCACGGCCGGCACGGCGAGCACCAGGGCGGCGATCCCGACCCGGGCGACGACGACGGCCTCGGCCGACCAGTCGGCCTCGATCAGGGAGCGGGCGAAGGTGCCCGAGGTGGCGAAGGTGACGGCCGAGAGCAGGGCCAGACCCAGGCCGGCGCCGGCGGTTCGTTGGTGCATAGGGCTCTCCTCGCCGGCACAGGTGTCATGACCTAACTACGCTTATGCTGGTGACGCTAGCGTCCGCCTCTGACAGGAGTCAAGTTGCTCTTTGCTCATGACACCGAATGCGGGCTGATCGCCACGGCCGCCCTGGTCAACACCGACGACCCGGACGGCGAGGGGCTGCCCGACGTCGCCGCGCTGGACGGGTTCTTCGTCGCGCACGGCTGGACCGGCCGGCACGAGCACACCGAGGCCGAGCTGCACGCGGTACGCGACCTGCGCCCCCGGCTGCGCCGGATCTGGCACGCCGACGTCGACGAGATCGTCGCCATCGTCAACGAACTGCTCCGCGAGTCCCACGCGCTGCCTCAGCTGATCCGGCACGACGACCAGCCGTACCACCTGCACGCGGTGCCCCGGGACGCGCCGCTGGCCACCCGGATGGCGGTCGAGGCGGCGATGGCGCTGGCCGACCTCGTCCGCGCCGGCGAGCTGGGCCGGCTGCGGACCTGCGCCCACCCGGACTGCGAGAACGTGCTGGTCGACCTGTCGAAGAACCGGTCCCGCCGGTTCTGCGAGGCGGGCTGCGGCAACCGGGCCGCGGTCAGCGCGTACCGGGCGAGGAAGGCGGCCACTCGCTCCTGAGCAGCTCGTACTCCACCTCGCCGTGCTCCGTCCCCGGAGCCGGGTCGTCGAAGTGCAGGTGGAAGGTGCGCACGAACCGCAGGCCGACCTTCTCCATCACCGCCCGGGACCGGCTGTTGACCGTCATGGTCTGGGCCCAGACCCGCCGTACTCCCACCGCGTCGAAGGCGTGCCGCACCAGCGCCAGCGAGCCCTCGGTGGCCAGCCCCCGCCCCCAGGCGCTCCGGCGCAGCCGGTAGCCCAGCTCGGCCTGCGTCCCGTCGTCGGACGGGTCGAGCGCGAACCAGCCCAGGAAGCCGCCGCTCCCCCGATCCTCCGCCGCCCACCGCCCCAGACCGGGGTGCGCGTCGTACTGGCGCAGCAACCGGGGCAACTGCTCGTCGCGCACGGTGGCGCGCGGGGTGGGCCGGCCGCCGGTCAGGAAGCGCATGACCTCCGGGTCGCTGTCCAGCTCGACCAGATTGTCCACGTCGTCCGGCGTGAACCGGCGCAGCCACAGCCGCTCGGTCTCCAGCAGTAGCTCACCGGTCATGCCGCGATGATCCCGCCCCCCACGCGCGCCGGTCGACCGATATTCCCGCTCCGGGTTTCATGATCGGGTAGCGGTTACCGAGACGACACGCCGAGCCGGTTGTCGGAGAGTGCTACCCGATCATAGGCATCGGCGCGGGCTCACGTCAGCGCGGCGGCGCGGCCATGAAGGCCCGCCAGGCGTACGGGTCGAAGGTGAGCACCGGACCAGCCGCATCCTTGCTGTCCCGCACCCCGACCACGCCCGGCAGGTTGAGCGCCACCTCGACACACTGCGTCGCCTGATCGCTCCTGGTGCTCTTTCGCCATCGGGCACCGGTCAGTTCCATGACTCGGCTATCTCCCTCAACAGCTCGATCGACTCCTGCTGCGGCAGGGCCGCTCCCAGGCTCACCCGTGTCCAGGGCCTCGTCGACCAGTTCCAGGTACTTGGCCGTGGGTTGCTGCTGGCCCAGCTCGACCGCGCTCACCATCGACGCCGAGTAGTTGACCGCCTTGGCCAACTCGTCCTGGCTCCACCCCCGACGCGTCCGCGCCCGGCGCAGCTCGGCGACGAGGAAGGCCGCCGCCGTCATCCGCCCGTCCGCCATCCCTGCCGCCCTCCAGCGCCCCGGTGATCGACTCCAGCGCCGCGCCGACCGGCCGGGCCCGAAGCACACGGCATCTCCGGAGAACGGCCGCGAACCCTTCCGAACGTAGTGGGTTCATCACCAGACTGTGCGGAGCGACACCGCGCGGCCACCCTCCGGCAGCGCCCGTGTCGCCGTGGGACCGCCCGCTCCCCCGGCCGGGCGGTCCCACCGGCCGGGGGAGACGACGCAACCGTTTCAGCCTCGTAGGGAGTCCACATGCCCCGGTCCGCCCGGCGACCCTGGTCCTCGCGCACGCCCCTGCCGGCGGCGGGGCCGCCACCAGAACCGGCCGGTCAGCTCACCTCCGCGCCGTCCGGGCGGCCCGGCGGCGGCCGGTGGTGAGCGGCGCAGGGCACTCGCATCTGCCACTGCGTCCGCTCTGGCTCTGCCGGACGTGCGCCGCGCCCTGGCCCTGCGCGACGGCCCGCCTCGCCCTCATCGCCGAGTACGCCCACGACCGGGTGGGGCTCAGCGTCTACCTCTGCGCGGTGCTGCACGACGCGGCCGCCGACCTGTACCGACTCCACCCGCACGACGGACCGGACCCGGCGACCCTCTTCGGGCGGTTCCTCGCCTGGGTCCCCCGCGGCCATCCGATGCCGGAAGACCGCTGACCCACCTACCGTTTGCGGCGTGTCGGGGTGTCCGGACGGCGGGACACCAACACGCCGCAAACGGGGGTCCGGCCGGGGGGTCAGGGGTGGGTCATGCGGAGCAGGTCGAGGGCCTCGTCGAGCTGGGTCTCGGAGAGCTTGCCGGAGTCGACGTGTCCCCGGGCGATCACCACCTCACGGATGGAGATCTGCTTGGCCAACGCCTCCTTGGCGATCGAGGCGGCCTCGTCGTACCCGAGGTGGCGGTTGAGCGGGGTGACGATCGACGGCGACCCCTCCGCGTACGCCAGGCAGACCTCGGCGTCGGCGACCAGGCCGACCACCAGCCGGTCGGCGAAGAGCCGGCTCGACGCGGCCAGCAGCCGGATCGACTCCAGCAGGTTGCGGCCCATCACCGGCAGCATCACGTTCAGCTCGAAGTCGCCCTGCGAGCCGGCGAAGGCGACGGTCGCGTCGTTGCCGATCACCTGCGCGCAGACCTGCCGCATCGCCTCGGCCACCACCGGGTTCACCTTGCCCGGCATGATCGACGAGCCGGGCTGCAGGTCGGGGATGTGCAGCTCGCGCAGGCCGGCGCGGGGGCCGGAGCCCATCCAGCGGATGTCGTTGGCCATCTTGTAGAGCCCGACGGCGACGGTACGCAGCTGCCCGGAGGTCTCGACCAGCGCGTCCCGCGCGCCCTGCGCCTCGAAGTGGTTGCGCGCCTCGGTCAGCGGCAGCCCGGTCGAGGCGCGCAGCTTCTCGATCACCCGCGCGGCGAAGCCGATCGGGGTGTTGATGCCGGTGCCCACGGCGGTGCCGCCGAGCGGCAGCTCGGCCAGCCGGGGCAGCGCCCCCTCCAGCCGCTCGACGCCGTAGCGGACCTGCGCGGCGTACCCGCCGAACTCCTGCCCGAGGGTGACCGGGGTGGCGTCCATCAGGTGGGTACGCCCGGCCTTGACCACCGTCTCGAACTCCGCCGCCTTCTCCTCCAGCGCACCGGCGAGGTGCTTCAGCGCGGGCAGCAGGTCCTCGACCACGGCCTGGGTGGCGGCCAGGTGGATGGAGGACGGGAAGACGTCGTTGCTGGACTGCGAGGCGTTGACGTCGTCGTTCGGGTGCACGTCCCGGCCCAGCTCGCGGCCGGCCAGGGTGGCGATCACCTCGTTGGTGTTCATGTTGGACGACGTGCCCGAGCCGGTCTGGAACACGTCGACCGGGAACTGGTCGTCGTATCCGCCGTCGGCCACGTGCGCGGCGGCGGCGGCGATCGCGGCGGCCACGTCCGCCCCGATCACGCCCAACTCCCCGTTCACCTGCGCGGCGGCGCCCTTGATCTGGGCCAGGGCCTTGATCTGGGCCGGTTCGATGCCGCGCCCGGAGATCGGGAAGTTCTGCACCGCGCGCTGGGTCTGCGCCCGCCACAGCGCCTCGGCGGGCACCTCCACCTCGCCCATCGAGTCGCGTTCGATCCGGTAACCCACTGCCTCTGGAGTCGTCACGCGTACCATCCTGCCGCGCCCACCGCCGACTCGCAGATGATCGCTCAGTCCAGCTCCGCCAGCAGCCGGGCGACCTCGTGCCGGTCCGGCGACTCGACCTGGCGGAACAGCGCCAGGGCCCGCATCCAGTGCGAGCGGGCGCCGGCCGGGTCGGTGGCCCGCAGGCAGCGGGCGATCCCGTCGAGCGCCCGCGCCTGCTCGTAGCGGGCACCCAGCCGGGTGGCGTCGGCGAGCACCCGTCGGTGCAGGTCCAGCGCGCTGGAGAGGTCGCCCTGGTCGAGGATCGCCCGGGCCAGCAGGTTGCGCGACGCGCACTGGCCGATCCGGTCACCCACCTCCGTCATCGCCACCAGGGCCTCCCGGTGCAGGGCCGCCGCCCGCTCCGGCCGCCCGGCCTCGCGCTCCAGCACGCCGACCTCGTTGCGCACCTCCCCCTCGCCGTACCGGTTGCCCGCCTGGCGCGTGAGGTACAGCGCGACCCGCAGGAGACGGCGGGCGGGCCCCACGTCGCCCATCCGGTGCCGGATCATGCCGAGGTGCCCGACGGCGTGCGTGGTCTGCTGGATGTCCTGCGTCTGGCGGGCCAGCACGAGGTGCAGCCGGGCGGTGCGCAGCGCCTCCTCGTACCGGCCCCAGCCGAGCAGCGTTACGCAGAGGTTGTTCTGCAGGTTCGTCAGCTCGGGCACGTCGTCCAGACCGGTGATCAGCGCGAGTGCCTCATCGAACTTCGCCTTGCCCTGCCGGTAGTCACCGTTGCCCGCGTACGAGGCCCCGAGGTTCCTCAGCGTGCTGAGCACCTCGCTCCGCAGCCCGAGCCGGCGGCGCAGGTCCAGCGCCACCTCCATCAGCCGGATCGCCTCCGGGAAGCGGGCCAGGCGGTAGTACGCCGAGGAGAGGTAGTTCAACATCATGGCGATGGCGACCTCGTCGCCGAGGTTCTCGGCGACCCGGAGGCCGATCGCGTGGGTCTCGATCAGCTCGTCGAGGTGACCGCCGTCGAAGTTGGGCCGCCAGCAGGCCCGGGCCAGCTGCCAGCACCGCGTCGGGAGGCCCTCCTCCTCGGCCAGCCGCACCAGGGCGGTGAGCACGGCCAGGTTCTCCTCGAACCAGGCCCGCCCCGACGGCACGCAGGCCGCCACCAGATCGGGCCGGGTCGGCGTGACGGCCGGAAGGGTGCCACGGCTGCCCACCGGCTCCAACGTCCGCGCGATGGCCACCGCCACGTGCAGGTGGTGATCGAGCAGGCGGGTCAGTGCGTCCCGGCGTTCGGCCGCCCGGTCCGCCTCGGCGAGCAGCAGCCGGGCGTACTCGCGGATCAGGTCGTGCAGCCGGTACCGGCCCGGCTCCACCTCCTCGGCCAGGTGCGAGTCGACCAGCTCGTCGAGCAGGTCCTGCGTCTCGGCCAGCGGCAGCTCGGCGAGGGCGGCGGCGACCCGGTTGTCGAACCGTACGCCCGGGTGCAGGCCGAGCAGCCGGAACACCCGCTGCGCCGCGGGCGACACCTGGGCGTACGACAGGGCGAACGCCCGCCCCACCGAACGCTGCCCGGCGGCCAGCTCGACCAGCGGCCCGCCCCCGGTGACCAGCCGCTCGGCCAGGTCGGCGACCCGCCAGCGGGGCCGGTGCGCCAGCCGCGCGCCGGCCAGCCGGATCGCCAGCGGCAGGTACCCGCAGCGACGCACCACCTCGGCCGCCGCCTGCGGTTCGGCGGCGACCCGCTCCTCGCCGGCCACCCGGCCGAGCAGTTCGATCCCCTCTTCCGGGTCGAGCACCGGCAGCGACGAGGGCCGCCCCTCGTCCAGGCCGACCAGCCGACGGCGGCTGGTGATCAGCACCAGGCAGTCCGGGCCGGTGGGCAGCAGCGGGGCCACCTGGTCGGCACTGGCGGCGTTGTCCAGCACCACCAGGGCGCGCCGGGTGGCCAGTTCGCTGCGCCACAGCGCGAGCCGGTCGTCCAGGTCCAGCGGGATCCGTTCCACGGGCACGCGGAGCCGGCGCAGCAGCGTGGCCACCGCCGCGGCGGGCGCCACCGGGGTCCGTTCGCTGTACCCGTGCAGGTCGACGAAGAGGTGCGCGTCCGGGTAGCGGTCCGCCAGGGCCGCCGCGACGTGCACCGCCAGGGTGGTCTTGCCGCTGCCGGCCATCCCGTCGATCAGGTGGATGCGGGCCCCGTCCTCCTCGATCTCCTTCGCCAGCCGGGCCATCGTCTGCTGCCGGCCGGTGAAGTCGCTGATCGCCCTGGGCAACGACCGGACGGGCACGGCCGGGCGGCTCTCCGGCCCACCCACGGCCAGGTCGCCGGCGAGCACCCGCTGGTGCAGCTCCTGCAACGCCGCGCCGGGCTCGATGCCCAGCTCCTCGGCGTAGATCCGCCGGCCCTCGCGGTAGACGGCGAGGGCGTCGGCCTGCCGTCCCATCGCGGCGAGGGCGAGCATCAGCTGCCCGCGCAGTCGCTCCCGCAGCGGGTGCCGGTCCACCGCCTCGGCCAGCTCGTCGATCAGCTCGGCGGCCCGCCGCAGCCGCAGCTCGACGTCGACGCACTCCTCCAGGGCGGCGAGCCGCTGCTCGTCGAGGGTCTGCGCCCGCCGCCGCACGGGCCGGCTCGCGATGCCGCTCAGCGCCGGCCCGCGCCACAACCCGAGCGCCTCCCGGTAGCGCCGGTGTGCCTCGGCCGGCTGGCCGGCGGCGTCCGCGGCTCGGGCGCCCTCGACCTTCCGGGCGAAGACCTCGAAGTCCAGTTCGGCCGGGTCGACGCGGACGCCGTAGCCGACCGGGTCGGTGGCGATGACGTCGGGCGGCAGGCCGAGCCCGGCGAGCCGCTGCCGCAGCCGCGAGACGCAACTGTGCAGTTGCGCCTTGGCGGTGGCCGGCGGACGGTCCTCCCAGACCGCGTCGACCAGATCCTCCACCGGTACGACCCGACCGGCGCGTAGCAGCAGCATGGCGAGCACGATCCGGTCCCGACCTGCGGTCACGGTGGCCTCGCCGCCACCGACCCGCAGGGGTCCCAGGATCCCGAACCGCATCCGCTCCCCCGCACGCCGTGGTGCAACTTCCAGCAGCGTAGCCCGCCGGTGACAGAACGCCTCGTCGAGGCGATAGCGATCCGATAGCGGAACGACAGTAGCGGGACCGACACTGGTCTGGGTTGTCGGTGACGGCATCCGACGGGGGCGGTGCGCCCGTCCGGGCGGAAATCCGGGCGGGCGCACCGATGTCGAGGTACGACAGACGAGCAGGGGCGCCGGGCGACAGCCCGACGCCCCTTTCGCTTACGCGACGCTCAGCGGCGGCCGACGGTCAGCACCGGCTTGGTGACCTCGGCGAAGAAGTCGTTGCCCTTGTCGTCGACCACGATGAACGCCGGGAAGTCCTCGACCTGGATCTTCCAGACCGCCTCCATGCCCAGCTCCGGGTACTCCAGGACCTCGACGTGCTTGATGCAGTCCTGGGCGAGCCGGGCGGCGGGGCCGCCGATCGAGCCGAGGTAGAAGCCGCCGTGCTGCGCGCAGGAGCGGGTGACCTGGGACGAGCGGTTGCCCTTGGCGAGCATCACCTGGGAGCCGCCGGCGGCCTGGAACTTCTCCACGTAGGCGTCCATCCGGCCGGCCGTGGTCGGGCCGAAGGAGCCGGAGGCGTAGCCCTCCGGGGTCTTGGCCGGGCCGGCGTAGTAGACGGCGTGGTCGCGCAGGTACTGCGGCATCGGCTCACCGGCGTCCAGCCGCTCGGCGATCTTGGCGTGCGCGATGTCCCGGGCGACGACCAGCGGGCCGGTCAGCGACAGCCGGGTCTTCACCGGGTACTTCGACAGCTCGGCGCGGATCTCGTCCATCGGCCGGTTGAGGTCGACCTTGACGACCATCTCGGCGTCCAGCGTCTCGTCGGTGACGTCGGGCAGGAACCGGGCCGGGTCGGTCTCCAGCCGCTCCAGCCAGACGCCCGACGGGGTGATCTTGGCGACCGCCTGCCGGTCGGCCGAGCAGGAGACGGCGATGGCCACCGGGCAGGAGGCGCCGTGCCGGGGCAGCCGGACCACCCGTACGTCGTGGCAGAAGTACCGGCCGCCGAACTGCGCGCCGATGCCGAAGTTGCGGGTCAGCTCCAGCACCTCCGCCTCCAGCTCCAGGTCCCGGAAGCCGTGCGCGGTCATCGAGCCCGAGGTGGGCAGCGCGTCGAGGTACTTGGCGGAGGCGTACTTGGCGGTCTTCAGGGCGTACTCGGCGGAGGTGCCGCCGATGACGATGGCCAGGTGGTACGGCGGGCAGGCCGCGGTGCCGATGAGGCGCAGCTTCTCCTCCAGGAACTGCATCATCCGCGTCGGGTTCAGCAGCGCCTTGGTCTCCTGGTAGAGGTAGGACTTGTTGGCCGAGCCACCACCCTTGGCCATGAAGAGGAACTTGTACGCGTCGGGGTGCCCGTCCGGGTCCTCCGCGTAGAGCTCCACCTGGGCCGGCAGGTTGCTGCCGGTGTTGCGCTCGTCCCACATGGTCAGCGGGGCGAGCTGCGAGTAGCGCAGGTTGAGCCGGGTGTACGCCTGGTACACGCCGCGCGAGATCGCCTCGGGGTCGCTGCCGTCGGTGAGCACGTGCCGGCCGCGCTTGCCCATCACGATCGCGGTGCCGGTGTCCTGGCACATCGGCAGCACGCCACCGGCGGCGATGTTGGCGTTGCGCAGCAGGTCGAGCGCGACGAACCGGTCGTTCGGCGAGGCCGCCGGGTCGTCGATGATCGACCGGAGCTGGGCCAGGTGGGCGGGGCGCAGGAAGTGGGCGATGTCGTGCATCGCCTCGGCGGTCAGCGCGGTCAGCGCGGCGGGCTCCACGGTGAGGAACCGGCGGCCACCCGGGCCGTTGACGACATCGACGCCCTCGTCGGTGACCAGGCGGTACTCCGTCTGGTCCGGACCGGTCGGCAGCAAGGGGGCGTACGAGAACGCGGCGGCACTGCTCATGACGGGAAAGCCTAGGGCAGACCCGTCGATCGGTGACACCCGACGGGTGCGTCGTGGGATGCCGCTCTCACCGCCGGCGGGCCCGCCGCGCTCAGCCGTCCTCGTCAGCCCGGCTGGGCGCAGAGTTCCCGCTTCGGCCCGCAGTCCCGCTGGTCGCCGGGGCCGCCCCCGGTGTCGGGGCCGGGCACGCCCCCGGTGCCCGGGTCGGGGCCTTCACCGCCGTCGCGGGGTGGCGGCGGTTCCGCGCCGCCGGCGCCGAACCGGACGTACCCGATCTCGCGCCCCTCGCCGATGATCATGCCGTTCGGCCCGACCGCGAGCGCGTTGGCGCTGGTCCGGAGCACGACCAGTTCCCGGCCGGTACGCGGGTCGAGCGCGATCAGCCGGTTCGGCTTCTCCTGGGTGAGCAGCGCCGCGTACGGGGTCAGCGCCGCGCCCGCCTTGTCGCCGGCGGGCCGGTTCCAGCGCGCCCGGTCGACGCCCAGCTCCCGGCCGACCACGGTGTTCTTGTCGGCCGTGCGCACCAGCGCGTACCGGTCGTCGACGGCGAGCAGCTTCTCGCCCTCCGCGTCGACCAGGAGCAGCCGCCCGTCGTACCCGTCGATGACCGCCTCCCGGCCGTCCGGCGCCACCCCGATCAGCACGTTCCGCGCGCCCTGCGGGTCCTCCCGCTGCACGCAGCCGGCGCTGTCGGCGGTCCGGAGGTTGACCCCGGCCTTGCGCCACGCCTCCTGGCCGGTGGCCGGGTCGCGGGCGGAGACGGCGTACTGGCAGGTGCCGTCCCGGGAGACGGCGGTGATCCGGAGCATCCGGCCGCCGATCACGGCGAGCCGCTCGTCCCGCCCGGGTTCGACGTTCTGCACCACCCGCCCGGTGGCGGTGTCCACCACGTGCACCCGGCCGTCGACGGGGAAGCCGAGCAGCGGCGGCACCGACTCCGGGCCGGCCACCCCGCCGTCGATCCGGGGCGCGGTGAGCCGTCGGGTGCCGAGCAGGTTGGGATTGTCGGCGAAGAGCCCGGTGCTGACGCCGGGCAGGAACGCCGTCCAGAGTGGTTTGGTGCCGCGCGGGTCCCAGGCGGTCAGGGTGCAGTCGGTCGGTTCGACGCAGTGCGCGTCGAGCAGCATGTTCCGGTACGTCCAGACGGCCACCGCGTCGTCGTCGCGCCGGCGCACCGCCCCGGTCGTCGGGTCGAGCAGTTCGTACCCCTTGACCAGCAGTTTGCCCACGGCGACGACCGGGTCCCCGGTGCCGCCGGCCACCGCCGCCCAGTCGGCCTTGCGCTCCCACAGCTGCGTCCCGGTGGCCAGGCTGCGCGCCTCGACCCGGGTCCGCTGCTCGATCACGACGGTGTCCCCGGCGATGGTCACGCTCTTCGGGGTGCCGCCGATGCGCTGCTGCCAGACCACGTCCGGCTCGGAGATGGGCTGCCGGCGGTTGACCCAGTCCCACATCCCGGGGAACGGGTTCCAGACCCCGGTGGCGGCGAGCACGACCACGGTGACGAGCCCCAGCAGCAACCAGCCGCGTACGCCAAGGCCCTTCACACCGCACACGGTAGCGACGATCACCGAACTCCCCCGGCCCCGCGCCGGAGTGTCGCCGCCCTTTCTGCGCGCCGCCGCCGGGGGCCGGGGCCTCCCGGCGGGGAGCGTGGGGGCGTCAGCGGGGGGTGGCGGCGGAGCGGACCAGGGGCAGGACCCGGTACGGGATCTGCTCGGCCAGCGCGATGATCGTGGAGGCGCGGCGGATGCCCTCGTACGAGACGATCTGGTCGATCACCCGCTGCAGGTCGGTGTTGGACCGGGCGACGATCCGGCAGAGCAGGTCGCTGCCGCCGGTGATGGTGTGCGCCTCCAGCACCTCGGGAATGGCCGCCAGGTGGGCGGTGACCGCGTCGTGCCCGTGCCGCTGGCTGATCTCAAGGGTGACGAAGCTGGTCACCCCGAAGCCGATCGCGGCCGGCGACACCTCCGGCCCGAAGCCGCCGACCACCCGCCGCTCGATGAGCTTGTCCAGCCGGGCCTGGACGGTGCCCCGGGCCACCCCGAGCCGGCGGGAGCACTCCAGCACCCCGATCCGCGGCTCGTCGGCGAGGAGCTGGATCAAGCGGGCGTCCAACTCGTCGAGCTGTACATCCTGTCCAGCGTTCATGTTTCGACACTCTACCGAATGTGCAGGATGACCAGCGGAATCGACGACGGTTGCCCAGTACGCCGGATCACCGGGATGCTCCCCCCAAGAGCACCGGAAACACCGCGACGGCCCACGAGGCCGGCCGGTACGCAAGGGAGGACACCATGACCCAGGCGATCGACCGACCCCAGTCGACCGAGGAGGTCGACGTCGACGCCCTCGTCGGCGCCGTCGACCACGACATCACCGCCGACCCGTTCCCGGTCAAGGGCCTCGACCACGTGCACTTCCTGGTCGGCAACGCCAAGCAGGCCGCCCACTACTACTCCACCGCCTTCGGCATGACCTGCGTGGCGTACCGGGGGCCGGAGCAGGGCTACCGGGACCACGCCGAGTACGTGCTGACCAGCGGCTCCGCCCGGTTCGTGCTGACCGGCACGGTCCGCCCCGACGCCGCCGGCGCCGACCACGTCGCCAAGCACAGCGACGGTGTCTCCGACATCGCGCTGGAGGTGCCGGACGTCGACGCCGCGTACGCGCACGCCACCGCCCAGGGCGCCACCGGGCTGGTCGAGCCGCACGACGTCTCCGACGAGCACGGCACCGTGCGGATGGCCGCCATCGCCGCGTACGGCGACACCCGGCACACCCTGGTCGACCGGTCCCGCTACACCGGCCCGTTCCTGCCCGGCTTCGTCGCCCGCGGCCCGATCGTGGACCGGCAGCCGATGATCGACGCCGGCCTCCAGCCGAAGCGCTTCTTCCAGGCGGTCGACCACGTGGTCGGCAACGTCGAGCTCGGCCGGATGGACGAGTGGGTGGAGTTCTACAAGCGGGTCATGGGCTTCTCGAACATGGCCGAGTTCATCGGCGACGACATCGCCACCGACTACTCGGCGCTGATGAGCAAGGTCGTCGCCAACGGCACCCGCAAGGTGAAGTTCCCGCTCAACGAGCCGGCGATCGCCCGCAAGAAGTCGCAGATCGACGAGTACCTGGAGTTCTACCAGGGTCCGGGCGCCCAGCACATCGCCGTGGCCACCAACGACATCCTGGCCAGCGTGGACGCGATGCGGGCCGCCGGCGTCGAGTTCCTGGACACCCCGGACTCGTACTACGACGACCCGGAGCTGCGCGCCCGGATCGGCCAGGTGCGGGTGCCGATCGAGGAGCTGAAGGCCCGCAAGATCCTGGTCGACCGGGACGAGGACGGCTACCTGCTCCAGATCTTCACCAAGCCGGTGCAGGACCGCCCGACCGTCTTCTTCGAGCTCATCGAGCGGCACGGCTCGCTCGGCTTCGGCAAGGGCAACTTCAAGGCGCTCTTCCAGGCGATCGAGCGGGAGCAGGAAGCGCGCGGCAACCTGTAACACTGTCGAGCGTGACGCAGCCTCCGACGTACCCGATGCCGCCGGCCGGTGGGCCCTCGCCCGCCGCCGGCGGCTTCGCGCCGCCCTCCGGTCCCACCCCCCAGGGGTACGCCGTGCCGCCGCAGCCCGGCCCGTACTCCGGGCTGCCGACCTATCCGGTAGGGCCGCCCGGCGCCCCGCCCCCGCTCCCCTTCGCCGCCGTGCCGGTCGCACCGAACGGCCAGCCGCTGGCGAGCTTCGGCGACCGGCTGCTGGCGGTGCTGATCGACGGCCTGGTGATCATGGCCGCCAGCATGGTGGTCATCCTGCCCGCCGTGATCGTCTTCTTCATGGCGGTCATGCCCGACCTGACCGCCACCACCACCGACGGCAGCTACGTCGAGCCGGACCCGTTCGCGGACTTCCTGCTGCCGTTCCTGGCCCTGGAGGCCGGGATCTTCCTGTTCGTGATCGGCGTGACGTACCTCTTCCACGTCGAGATGATGTTCAAGACCGGGCAGACGGTGGGCAAGCGCGTGATGAAGCTGCGCGTCGTACCGCTCGACCCGACCCGGACGCTCGACCGCAGGGCCGCGGCGAAGCGGTGGCTCGCCCACCAGGTCGGCGGGTCGTTCATCCCGGGCTTCAGCTACGTCGACGGGCTCTGGCAGCTCTGGGACAAGCCCTGGCAGCAGTGCCTCCACGACAAGTTCGCCCGCACCGTCGTCGTTAAGGTGTCCGGGTGAGCGTTCAACCAGGCTGGTACGTCGACCCCGCCGACCCTTCCACCAGGCGTTGGTGGGACGGCGAGGGCTGGGTCGGCGCGCCCGTCCCGGTCGACGTCACCCCGCCGGAGGGGCCTCCGCCACCGGAGCCGACGCCCGCCCCGCCGCCGTCCGCCCCGGCCGAGCCGGTGACCGGAATCCCGGTGCCGCCCGCTCCGCACGGTGCGCCACCCGCCCCGGGCGGCCCGCCCGGCGTCGGCATGCCGCCCGGCCCGGGCGCCGGCCACCCGCAGGGACCGCCGCCCGGCTGGCCCTACCCCACCTGGCCGGTGCGCCCGCCGGAGCCGCGCCCGCACGGCCTGCCGCTGGCCGGGTACGGCGCCCGACTGGTCGCCCGGCTGATCGACTTCGGTCTGGTCTTCCTGCTCAACGTGCTGGTCAACGGCTGGTTCGTCTACCGGTACGTCCGCGAGCTCTCCCCCGCCCTCGACGAGGCGTGGCGGCGGGCCAGCACGGGCGACACCACCAACGCGCCGCTGCCGGCCCCGGGTGACCAGGCGGCCGGCCTCCAGATCGCCATCCTGGTGATCGCCACCGCGCTCTGGTTCGCCTACGAGGTGCCCGCGATGGCCGCCAGCGGGCAGACCTTCGGCAAGCGGGTGATGCGGATCAAGGCGGTCTCCGTCGAGGCGGACCAGCCGCTCGGCTTCGGCCGGGCGACCCGCCGGTGGAGCACGCTGGGCATGCCCACCCTGCTCTGGTACTGCTGCGGCTTCGGCCTGCTCCTGCAGTTGGTCGACGCGGTCTCCGCCCTCTTCGACCACCCGCTGCGCCAGGCGCTGCACGACAAGCGCGCTCAGACCGTCGTGGTGCGGCTGCCGCGACCCGGCGGCCCCGCCACCCCCGCCACCCCGCACGACCGTGCCGACTCCCCGGGAGACACCCCATGACCGACGCCGGACGTCACCACCCCCCGCTGCGCCTGACCCGCGCCGACCTGGACGCGCTGCCGAACTACGTGCCGGGTCGCAGCCCGGCGGACCTGGCGCGTGAGCTGGGTCTGCCGGAGGCGATCAAGCTGGCCAGCAACGAGGTGCCGTACGGCCCGCTGCCCGGCGTGGTCGAGGCGGTCACCGAGGCGGTCACCGGCTCGCACCGCTACCCGGACATGGGCGTGGTCGCGCTGCGCCAGGCGCTGGCCGAGCGGTACGGCGTGGACGCCGACCGGATCGCCACCGGCTGCGGGTCGGTGGCGCTGGCCGAGCACCTGGTCCGGGCCACCTGCCTGCCCGGCGACGAGCTGCTCTACTCGTGGCGGTCGTTCGAGGCGTACCCGATCATCGCGGCGACCAGCGGCGCGACCAGCGTGCGGGTGCCCAACGACGCCGGGCACGGGCACGACCTGGCGGCGATGGCCGCGGCGGTGACCGAGCGGACCCGGATGGTGCTGGTCTGCAACCCGAACAACCCCACCGGCACCGCGGTACGCAAGGCGGAGCTGGACCGGTTCCTCGACTCCGTCGGCGAGGACGTGCTCGTCGTGATCGACGAGGCGTACCGCGAGTTCGTCACCGACCCCGAGGTGCCCGACGGCCTGACCTACCTGGACCGGCCGAACGTGGTGGTGCTCCGCACGCTCTCCAAGGCCTGGGGCCTGGCCGGGCTGCGGATCGGCTTCCTGGTCGCGGCGCCCGAGGTGGCCGCCGCGGTGCGCAAGGTGGTCACCCCCTTCTCCACCAGCATGGCCGCCCAGGCCGGGGCGCTGGCCGCGCTGGCCCAGGCGGACGAGGTGCAGCGGCGCTGCGCGCTGATCGTCGCCGAGCGGGACCGGGTCACCGAGGCGCTGCGCAAGCTGATCCCGGACGTGCCGTCCAGCCAGGCCAACTTCGTCTGGCTGCCGCTGGGCGACCGGGCGGTGGACTTCGGCAAGGCGTGCGAGGCACGCGGCGTGATCGTCCGGCCGTTCGCCGGCGACGGGGTGCGGGTAACCATCGGCACCCCGGCCGAGAACGACGCCTTCCTCCTGGCGGCGGAGTCGGCGCTCGCCTGAGCCCGCGACCGGTCCGCCTCCGCCCACCCCGGTCGGAGGCGGACCTCAGGTCGCGGCGAGCACCACCGGCTCGGCCATCAGGAAGTAGCCCTGGTCGTCGTCCTCCGGACCGGCCCGCTCGCGCAGCCGCTCGACGGCCACGTAGCCGTCCGCCGCGTACGCCCGCCCCGGCTGCCAGCCGATGCCGTCCCGCCCGACCGTCATCGGGAAGCGGGACCGCTGCGCCCCGGTCCTCGGGTCCAGCGTGATCAGGTCCCGCTGCCGGGTCAGCACGTGCACCCGACCGGGCTCGGCCGCGATGACCCGCACCTCGCCCAGGTCACCCCGCCGCCACCGCAGCTTCCCGGTGCGCGCGTCCCGGCCGATCAGCACACCGTTGGTCACCCCGATGGCGAACTCGCCGGAGAGCGTGACCTGGTCGGCGCCCAGGGCCGGCGAGGGGACCGGCTCACCCGGACCGACCAGCCAGCCCCGGCCGTCCGAGGTGCGCAGCCCGCGGCACTGCGAGTGGGGGGTCAGGCACCCCAGCGGCGTGACGGACAGCTCCGGGCCGGCGGCCGGGGGACGCCAGCGGGTGCCCACCGCCCCGGTCGCGGCGTCGCGGAACTCCACGGTCGCCGGGCCGGCACAGGTGTCCACCGAGAGGACCTGGCCGGCGGCCGTGGTCCCGAGATCGGTGCGGCAGTCGGCGTCACCGGCGGCCCGCCAGAGCTCCCGCCCGTCGGCCAGCGCGTAGCCGCGCAGGTCGTCCCCGCCGGACGCCACCAGGGTGGTCCGGCCGCCCGGGCCCGGCGCGACGAAGATCCCCCGCGGGTCCCAGACGACGGCCCCGCCGGTACGCCGAGCGGCGAAGTCCGACCCCGGCGCCGGGCCGTCGGCCCGCCAGGCCACCTTCCCGGTACGGCCGTCCAGCGCCACGAGTTTCCCGTCCGACCAGCGGCTCACCACCGTGGTACCGGAGACCAGCACCGCGTGGAGCTCGGCCGGCCACCGCCGGTACGACCAGAACGGGGTGACCCGGTGCCGGCTGTCGGCGGGCCGGTCGGCGTAGAGCTGGCGCTGCGCCGCGTACACCCGGAGCCGACCGTCGACGATCAACGGGGCGGCGGGCAGCCGGCCCACCACCCCGATCGTCGGAGTGTCCAGTGGCGGCAGGTCGTCCTGGGCGGGCGTGACGACCTCGGCGGGCGCCAGCACCCGGTAGCCGATGACGGCGACCGCCCCGAGGGTGAGCAGCGCCGCGACCGCGACCACGATCCGTCGCCGGCCCTTCGGGACACCCATGCGCACCTCCGCCCGGCACCCTACCGAGGCGACCCCGGGCCGCCCCGCGCAGGTCGCGGCGGGCGGGCGGCGGGGGTCAGGCCGCCTCGGTGTCGCTGGCGCGCACTGCGGCGGCGGCGAGGTCGGCGAGGTCGCGGCGGATGGCTCCCTCCACCGCCCGGGCGGCCAGCCCGCCGAAGAGCAGCGCGACCACCCACCCGTACGGGGCGATCGGCACCGCCTGCTGCTCCACGGTGACCGCGGTGCAGCCCCGGCCTCGGCGGCGCACGGTGCGCACGGTCCAGGTGATCCGGTAGTCCACGCCGATGCCGGGCGAGCTGAGCACCAGCCGGTGCGGCGGCCGCGCCTCCAGCACCACGAACTCCTCCGCCTGGTCGCCGCCGTCCGGCCTGGTGCGGGTCTCCCGCCACGCGGTGCCCGGCGCCAGCCGGCCCTGGGTCAGCAGCTCGACACCGCGGACGGTGCCGAGCCAGTCCGCGCGGACCGGCAGGTCGACCAGGAGCGCCCACACGTCGTCGGCCCGCGCCTCGATGAACTCGGTGACCGTGACCGTCGACATGACACCTCCCGTGGCGTCCACGGTACGGCGGGTGAGCGCGCCACGGGGGATGCTGCGGCGGAATTTCCGTCACCGGTGCCCCGGATCGGGGCACCGGCGCGGTTCGCCTGGTCGGTCAGGGGCGGAATCCGTCGAGGCGGATCGCCTCGACGAACGCCGTCCAGCCCGGCGGGCCGACGACGAGCACCGGCCCGTCGGGGTCCTTGGAATCGCGTATCCCGACCACGCCGCGGTCGCGTACGAGGTTGTCCGCCACCTCCACGCAGAGCCCTTGATCGTTCGAACGACTACTGGTGCGCCAGACCGCGCCCACGAGATCGCTCATGTTCGTACCTCCTGTCCGCTGGGACGTGCCACGCCGGTCACGACCCACGCCGCCCCGGGACGGGACGGCGTGGGGTGGTGACCGAATCCGGTCGATCAAACGCGGCAGGAGGGCCGGCCGGTCGCACAGCGGGTGCGACCGGCGGAGACGGAACGTCAGCGGGCCGGCAGGATCCGCCCGGTGACCTCGCCCAGGGCGATGGTGGTGCCGTCCGGGCCGGGGGCGGTGGCCCGGATGGTGACGGTGTCGCCGTCCTCCAGGAAGGTGCGGGTCTCGCCGCCACCGACCTTGACCGGCTCGGCGCCGCCCCAGGTGAGCTCCAGGAACGAGCCGACCTGGCCCCGGTCCGGCCCGGACACGGTGCCGGAGGCGTAGAGGTCGCCGGTGCGCAGCGAGGCACCGTTGACGGTGAGGTGGGCCAACTGCTGGGCGGGCGTCCAGTACATGGTCGCGAACGGCGGCTCCGCGACCCGCTCGCCGTTCCACTCCACCGCCAGGCGCAGGTCCAGCCCCAGGTGCGGGGTGTCGCGCAGGTAGTCCTGCACCGGCGGGTCCTGCTCGGGCGCCGGCACGAACGCGTCGGCGAGCGCGTCCAGCGGAGTCACCCAGGCCGAGACCGAGGTGGCGAAGGACTTGCCCAGGAACGGGCCGAGCGGCTGGTACTCCCAGGCCTGGATGTCCCGGGCGGACCAGTCGTTGACCAGCACCACCCCGAAGACGTGGTCGGCGAAGTCGGCGGCGGCGACCCGGTCACCGAGGGCGCTCGGCACGCCGACCACGAAGCCCACCTCGGCCTCGATGTCGAGGCGTACGGAGGGGCCGGCGGTCGGGCCCTGCGGGGTGGCGCGCTGCCCGGTGGGGCGGACCACCGGGGTGCCGGAGACGACCACCGTGCCGGCCCGGCCGTGGTAGCCGATCGGCAGGTGCTTCCAGTTGGGCAGCAGCGCCGGCTGGCCGGGGCGGAAGATCTGGCCGACGTTCGAGGCGTGGTGCTCGGAGGAGTAGAAGTCGACGTAGTCGGCCACCTCGAACGGCAGCAGCAGCTCGGCCTCGGCGAGCGGGACCAGCAGCGGCTCCACCGCCGCCCGGTGGGCGGGATCGGTGAGCAGCTCGACGATGCGCTGCCGTACCGACGTCCACTGCGGACGGCCCAGCGCCATGAAGTCGTTGAGGGTGGGGCGGCCCAGCGCCCCGGCGGCGAGCACCAGCCCGGCGGCCTCCGCGCCGGCCAGGTCGAGCACCAGGTCGGCGACGCGTACGCCGATCCGCGGCCCGCGCCCGCCGTGCCGGAACACCCCGTACGGCAGGTTGGTCACCCCGTACGGCGAACCGTCGACACCCGTCACCCAGCTCATGCCGCCACTCCGCTCATTGGTCGTTTCCCCCGTTCACCAGCCCCAGCCGGATCAGATCGGTCAGTGGTTCCAGGATGCTGCACGAGCCGAAGCCGACCCAGAGCGGACGCTCCTCGTCGCACCGCGCCCGGGTCTGCTCGACCAGGGGCCGCGGGTCGGCCGCGGCGAGCAGGGCGGCGACGGCGTCCACCTCGGCGCCCTCGGCGGCGGCGAGCGTGGCGGCCAGCACGTTGCCGAAGCCGTGGTGGGTGAAGCCGGTCTCCGGGTCGAGGTGGCGCAGCGCGTGGTGCAGCCCGGCGGTCAGCTTGAACGGCAGGCCCCGGTCGCGGCAGGCGCAGATCACCGCGGCCAGCTCGACCGGGGTGGGGAAGAGTTCGGCGGCCAGCCCGCCGGTGCGGAACTTCGCCGCGACCGGCAGCCCGTCGGCCCGCGCCGCGGTCAGGGTGTCCAGCGCGCCGGTCAGGCCGAAGGTCAGCGGGACCTCGGCGTAGACGGCGACGCCGTTGAGTCGCTCGGCCAGTTCCAGCAGCTCGGCCAGGCCGGGCTGCGGGTCCTCGCCGCGCTTGGCGACGGCCACCTCGATCTGCCGGACGGTGATCCGGCGATCGGCCTCGGCGAGCGCCGCGTCGAGCCGGCCGATCGGCAGGTCACCGATGACGCCGACCGCGATCGGCTCGCCGGGACCGAGCAGGTCGGCCAGGGCCGGCAGGGCCGAGGCGGGCAGCAGCAGCGGGCCGACCAGGCCGGCGTACCAGGCGTCGCGGTGCTCCCGGTGGGCGGCGACGGCGTCCGGCAGGGACGCGCTGCCGGGCGGGAAGACGGCGGCGTCGTCGACGAGGCCGGCGAAGAGGCGAGGGACCTGCGTTGACACGAGACAAGAATCTACGGGACGCTACAAGGAACGGACAACAGCGTCCGATTATCGGACGTCATCGGCCGGAGAACGGGACATAACGGGAGGCGACATGCCGTACTACCGCAGCGTCGGCGAGGTACCCCGCAAGCGGCACATTCAGTTCCGCCAGCCCGACGGCAGCCTCTACGCCGAGGAGCTGATGGGCCAGGAGGGCTTCTCCTCCGACTCGTCCCTGCTCTACCACCGGTACGCGCCGACCGCGATCGTCGCCGCCGAGGAGTTCACCCCGCCGACGTACACCCGGGTGCCGAACCTCCCGCTCAAGCCGCGTCACCTGCGTACCCACAAGCTCGACGGCACGGGCGCCGACCCGGTCCTCGGCCGGCGCTACCTGCTGGCCAACGACGACGTGCGGATCGCGTACGTGCTGGCCGACCGGCCCTCCCCGCTGTACCGCAACGCCACCGGCGACGAGTGCCTCTACGTGGAGGCCGGCACGCTGCGGGTGGAGTCCACCTTCGGCGTGCTCAACGCGGTGGCCGGCGACTACGTCATCATCCCCACCTCGACCGTGCACCGGCTGGTGCCGACCGGCGACACCCCGACCCGGCTGCTCGCCGTCGAGGCGACCGGGCACATCGGCCCGCCCAAGCGCTACCTGTCGGTGCGGGGCCAGTTCCTGGAGCACTCGCCGTACTGCGAGCGGGACGTCCGGGGGCCGGACGCGCCGCTGCTGGTCGACGGCACCGACGTCGAGGTCCTGGTACGCCACCGGCGCGGGTGGACGAAGCACGTGTACGCCAACCACCCGTTCGACGTGGTCGGCTGGGACGGGCACATGTACCCGTGGGCCTTCTCCATCCACGACTTCGAGCCGATCACCGGCCGGATCCACCAGCCGCCGCCGGTGCACCAGACCTTCCAGGGCCCGAACTTCGTCATCTGCTCGTTCGTGCCGCGCAAGGTGGACTACCACCCGGACGCCATCCCGGTGCCGTACAACCACCACAACGTCGACTCCGACGAGATGCTCTTCTACACCGGCGGCAACTACGAGGCCCGGCGCGGCTCCGGCATCGAGCAGGGCTCCATCTCGCTGCACCCGTCGGGCTTCACCCACGGCCCGCAGCCGGGCGCGGCGGAGCGCTCCATCGGGGCCGACTTCTTCGACGAGCTGGCGGTCATGGTGGACACCTTCCGCCCGCTCGACCTCTGCGACGCGGCCGGCGAGTGCGAGGACGAGGGGTACGCCTGGACCTGGTCCCGCCGCCCCTGACCCCGGTCCGGCGGGGACCCGCCACGGTTTGCGGCGGGTCGGGGCGTCCCGGTGCCGGGTTGCCCCGACACGCCGCAACCGGTGCCGCTGACCGTGGGTCAGGCGGCCTCGTACACCAGCGCGACGGCGATGCCGGCGAGCCCCTCGCCGCGCCCGGTGAAGCCGAGCCCGTCGCTGGTGGCGGCGGAGACGGTGACCGGCGCGCCGGCCGCCGCGGAGAGCACCTGCTGCGCCTCGTCGCGGCGCGGCCCGATCCGGGGCCGGTTGCCGACCACCTGGACCGAGACGTTGCCGATCTCGAAGCCGGCCGCGCGGACCCGCCGGGCCGACTCGGTCAGCAGCGCCACCCCGGAGGCGCCGGCCCACTCGGGCTGGTCGACCCCGAAGTTGGCGCCGAGGTCGCCGAGCCCGGCGGCGGAGAGCAGCGCGTTGCAGGCGGCGTGCGCGACCACGTCGGCGTCGGAGTGACCGGCCAGGCCGTCCTGACCCGGCCAGTGCAGCCCGGCCAGCCAGCAGGGCCGGCCCGGCTCGAAGGCGTGGATGTCGGTGCCGACGGCGACCCGGGGAACGATCATGAGCCGAGGGTACGCGTCAGTGACCGGCGGCCAGCAGATACTCGGCGAGCGCGAGGTCGAACGGGCGGGTGACCTTCAACGCGTACTCCGAGCCGGGTACGCAGAAGACCGGGACGCCCTGCTTCTCGACCAGCCCCGCGTCGTCGGTGAGCGGGTCGCCGGCCGCGGCGTGCGCGGCGGTCAGCACGCCCCGCCGGAAGCCCTGCGGGGTCTGCACGGCGCGCAGCGCGGACCGGTCGACGGTGCCGAGGACCACCTCGCCGGTGCCGACCTCCTTGATCGTGTCGACCACCGGGAGCACCGGGATCACCGCGTGGTGCCCGGCGCGGACCGCTGCCGCCACCGACTCGACCAGCTCGGGTGGGGTCAGCGCGCGAGCGGCGTCGTGCACGAGCACGATGCCGGGCCCCGGTGGCACGGCGGCCAGGGCGGCCGCCACGGACGCCTGGCGCTCCGCGCCACCCGGTACGACCACCACCGGCGCCACGGGGGCCAGCAACCGCCGGACCGACGCGACCTCGGCCGCCGGGGCGGCCACCACGATGGTGTGCACCGACGGCGCGGCGGCGATCCGGCGTACGGCGTGCACCAGCAGCGGCTCGCCGCCGAGCAGGCGCAGCGCCTTCGGCGCGCCCGGGCCGAGGCGTACCCCGGCACCGGCCGCAGGCACGAGGACCGCGACGTCACCGCGCGGATTCAGCTGCGCGGTCACGTCGCGGTCCTGGTGGTTTCTCTGCTGCGGGACGGGTACGACGATCCGGTGGGATCAGGCCTCGGTCAGGACCTTGTCGAGCAGCGTCTCCGCCTCGTCCTTGGTGCTCTTCTCGGCCAGCGCGACCTCGCCGACGAGAATGTCGCGGGCCTTGGCGAGCATGCGCTTCTCACCCGCGGACAGACCCCGCTCCCGCTCCCGGCGCCACAGGTCGCGGACGACCTCGGCGACCTTCAGCGGGTTGCCGGAGGCCAGCTTCTCCAGATTCGCCTTGTAACGCCGCGACCAGTTGGTCGGCTCCTCGGTGTGCGGTGCACGGAGCACGTCGAAGACCTTGCCCAGGCCCTCTTCGCCGACCACCTCGCGCACACCCACGATCTCGGCGTTCTCAGCGGGCACCCGGACCGTCAGGTCACCCTGCGCGACCCTCAGGACGAGGTACTGCTTAGGCTCGCCCTTGATGACCCGAGTCTCGATTGCCTCGATGAGTGCGGCCCCGTGGTGGGGGTAAACAACGGTCTCGCCGACACTGAAAACCATAGGTTCGAAACCCCTTTCGCTGTGTCTAGGGTAACACGCTCAGGCACGGATGTCTCACCGCTGTCCTGACCGTTGGCGCAGCTCAGGGGCCCTGTGAGAGGTATTTCTTCAGCTTGACAGGCAGTCAAACCGATGGTTTGAACACGCTCCGTGACGAACGGATGACAACCCGGTACGGGTGATCGGAGCGTGGATTTCTCGGGCTACGCGCTTCTCCCATGGTAGCCCGGCAGCGCCCGGCCCGCCCAGGTCTGGCGGCAGGAGGGGGCATTGCGGGACGCTGAAGGGGTACCGCTGTCCGCTCACGAGCACTTCTGGCGGGGGTCCGATGAGCATGCCTGACGCAGAGGGCCACGGCCCGTCCGACGGCCTGCCCGACCTGCCTCCAGAGTGGGGTCGGGTGGTCGTGCCGGACGACGCGTCGGCGCTGGCCGCGGAGGCCGAGCAGCTCCGTCGCGAGCTGCGGCGCCGGGCCTCCGGCACCCGCCCCCGCCGACGGTTCGGGCTGACCCCCCGCACCGACGGGCGGCCCCCCGTCGCCCTGCCCGTGCTGATCCTGGTGGTGGCGTTGCTCACCACCGTCGGCGGCCTGCTCGCGGTCACCTGGCCCCGCTCGCCCCGCGGCGCCGAGCGGCCGACCGTCCTGCCGTACCCCTCGTCGGCCTCGCCCGGCACGCTCACCGGCCGGCCACTGCCGGCGCTGGACCTCGTCGACGCCGGGCAGTCGCCGGTGCCGCTGCGGCGGCTGCTGCCCGCGATGATCATCCTGGTGGACGCCTGCGCCTGCCCCGAGCAGGTCGCCGCCGCGACGGCCGCCGCCCCCGCCGGCGTCTCGGTGGTCACCGTGACCGGCAGCCGTACGGTCGGCCCCGACCCCGTCCCCGGCGGCCCGGTACGCGCCCTCGCCGACCCGGCCGGCGGCGTGCGGGCCGCGCTGCACCTCGACCCCCGCCCCGGCACCGCCAGCGCGCTGCTGGTCGACCGCTCCGGCACGGTCCAGCGGGTCATCCCCGACCTGGCCACCGCCGGCGACTACCGCGCCGACCTGAGCCGTCTGGTCCGCTGACCCGGCCCAGGGCGGCAGGGTCGCGTCACCACTGCCGGGGCGGCCGGTCGTGCGGCCGCGCCCGAGCGGCCCGGCTCAGGGCAGGGCGACCAGTTGCGCGGCCACCGCGACCGGCCCGGGACCCACGGCGGAGAGCTCGATCCGGATGGGTGCCGTCCGGTCCGGCAGGTCGAACGCGCCCAGACCGCCGTCGCAGGTCGTCCGGGCGGTGTCGGTGCTCGAGCCGTAATCGATCGAGACCTGCAGCTCACCGGCGCCCGCGCAGCGGTACTGCAACAGATGCCGCGCCCCGTCGGCCAGCGACTGCCGGCGCACCGGCTCCTGGCCCGGGATCAGGGTCAGCCGCTCCCGCCACAGGGTGTCGGTGAACCGGGGCAGTCCGACCTCGCCGTCCTCGCCCGGCAGCTCGGTCGCCTCGATGACCCTGCCGGTCTCGGCGTCGATATGGACCCGGGCGGTCGTGCCGGGGTTCGCGGCCAGCACCTCGTCGAGGGTCCGCGGGGACCGGGACGGGACGACACCGCGCAGTGGCGGGCTCGTCCCCACCGCCACCCCGCGTGGGCCGGTGGCCGGGGCCTCGGCCCACCACCACCAACCGCCCGCCGTCACGGCGAGCAGGGCCGCCGCCACCAGCAGGCCGCCGCGCAGCCGGTCGTCGGCCCGGTCGTCCATGTGGCGAGCCTAACCGCGACGGTCCAGCAGGGCGGCGTAGAGGGTCAGGCCCGGCCCGAAGGCCAGCATCACGATCCGTCGCGGCGGCACGGGCGCCCGCAGCAACCGGTCCAGGATCAGCAGCACCGTCGGAGACGAGCAGTTGCCGTGCTCGTCCAGCGTCGCCCGGGAGGCCGCGAGGGCCTCGGGCGGCAGGGCCAGCTCCCGCTCCACCACGTTGAGGATGCGCGGGCCGCCCGGGTGCACCGCCCAGCCGTCCACCTCGGAGATACCCGTGCCGTGCCGGGCCAGCAGGTCGTCCACCAGCCCCCGGACGTGCGTGGAGAGCACCTGCGGGACCTTCGGCGACAGGCCCATCCGGAAGCCGGTGTCGGTGACGTCCCAGGTCATGTGGTCGGCGGTCGAGGTGTCGGTGACCGAGGTGACCTCCCGCAGCGCGTACCCACCGGGAGCCGCCGGGTCGGTGGCGCCGGGGACCACCACGGCGGCGACCGCGGCGTCGGAGAAGAGCGCGTGCGAGACGATCTGCTGGGTGTCCATCCGCGCGCTCGCCGGCTGGATGTGCAGGCTGGTCAGCTCGGCGCAGAGCAGCAGCGCCGGACGCCCCCGCGCGGTGACGAAGTCGGCCGCCGCGCCGAGCCCGGGCAGCGCGGCGTAGCAGCCCATGTGCCCGACGAACATGCGCTGCGTGTCGGGGGCCATGCCCAGGTCCCGGGCGAGCAGGATGTCCAGCCCCGGGGTGGCGTACCCGGTGCAGGAGCAGACCACGAAGAGCCCGACGTCGCCGGCGGCGAGACCGGCGGAGGTCAAGGCCCGGCCCACCGCCTCCTTGCCCAGCGGCAGCGCCTCGACCTGGTAGCGCCGCATCCGGCGCTCGGTCGGCCATTCGGAGGCGTCCTCCAGCAGCGGATTGACCGCGGCCTGCCGACGGGTCACCCCGGAGTGCGCGAAGATCCGCTCGGCCAGCGCCCGGGTGGTGCCGGAGAAGTGCCGGGAGAAGAACCCCTCCCAGAGCTCGTCCTGCGCGGCGCCCGGCGGATGCGCCGTACCGAGACCCGCGATCACTGGTACGGCCATGTCCCCCACCTCTCGTCCACGACTGCACGCCCGGCGACCGCCCCCGCCCCGGGAACGCCCACCCCCACCGCCCTCACATGCCGCTCTTCGTTCACCAACGAGGGATCGGTCCGTCGCGATCCGGGTCCCCACCCAACGCCGCGATGCCGAGCCAGTCCGCGCAGACGTCCGAGGTCGCCGGGTGCAGCGACCCGCAGCGGGCGTCCCGGTAGAGCCGCTCCAGCGGGTGGCCCCGTCGGGTCGCCGACGTGCCGGCCGCCTCCAGCACGGACGCCGCCACGTCGGCCGCGGTCGTGCCGGCGAGCAGCTTGGCCCGCCACACCCAGCGGTTGGTCTCGGCGTCGCCGGGGGCCTCGTCGACCCGCCGGGCCGCCTCCGCCACCACGAGCTGCGCCGCCGCCACCGCCGCGTCGGCCCGCCCCAACCGGGCGCGCACCGCCGGCAGGCCGGCGAGGTTGCGGGCGTTCAGGTGCTCGGCTGCCGCGTCCACCGCCGCCCGGGCCACTCCGACGTAGACGGCGGCGTAGCTGGCGACCAGCCAGTGCGGCATCAGCTGGGCCACCACCAGTGCCAGCCCCTCCACCCCGCCGAGCAGCCGGTCCGCCGGGACGGTCACGTCCAGGTGCAGGTCGTGCGAGGAGGTGGCCCTCATGCCGAGCGAGTCCCAGGTCGGCTCCACGGTCAGCCCCTCGCCGGCCGGCACCAGGAACTGGGAGACCACCGACTGGTCGGCGGCGCTGCGGGCGGCCACCAGATAGCCGTCCGGGTGCCCCGCGCCGGAGCAGAAGGTCTTGCTGCCCTTGATGTGCCAGCCCCCGTCGACCGGCTCGTAGACGGTGCTGAGCTGGGACAGGCGGGCGCCCGCGCCGCGTTCGCTCATCGCGACCGCGTACCAGGAGCCTTCGGCCGCCGCGCGGAGCAGGCGGTCCCGGGCGGCCAGCGCCTCGTCCGGTACGCCCAGCGCCTCGGCCAGTTCCTCGGTGACCGCGCCGAGCGCGCCGGTGACCGAGGCGTGCATGTTGAACACCAGCGCGGTCGCGCCGTTGCCCCGGGCCAGCTCGGTGGCGACGGCCGCGTACTCGGCGAAGGTGGCGCCCGCGCCGCCCAGCTTGCGCGGCACCATCAGCCCGAAGAGCCCGGCCTCGCGTAGGTCGGTGAAGTCGTCCACCGGGAACGAGCCGTCCTGGTCGTGCCGGGCCGCCCGCGCGGCGAACCGCGGCGCCAACCGGCGGGCCGCCTCCAGCGCGTGCATCGTCATATCGCCCCCTCCTGCGTCCCTGTACCCCCGCGCGGTGCGGTTACCCGTGTCGCACCCCGTGTCCCTGGTAGAGCACGGCGACCGACCGGGTCGGCTTGATCCGGGGCTGCCGCCCGTCGACCGTCGGAGAAGGACGGCCCCGGGCCCGTCGGACGAGCCAGGCCAGCGTCCCGCGCAGGCTCGGCCGGATGCCGCGGATCCGCAGGTGGACGCCGTGCCGCGCGCACTCGGTGACCAGCTCGCGGGCGTCCACGAACAACCGTGGATCGTGGATGCCCCGGGGCACCGTCGGCAGGCGTTCCCCGATCCGCACCGCCACCAGCCGGGCCAGCGCGGTGTCGTTCAACGTGTCCAGCACCAGCAGGCCACCGGGGCGCAGCAGCCGGCACGCCTCGGCGACCGCGCGCCGCCAGTCCGGCACGTGCTCCAGCAGCTCACCGGCGGCCACCACGTCGGCGCAGCCGTCCGCCAACGGCACCGCGGTGGCGTCGCCGTTGACCACGGTCACCCCGTGCTCGGCGGCCTGCGCCAGCGCCGACCGGGTCAGGTCGACCCCGACGTGCCGGTAGCCCTTGCCGACCAGATGGGGGGCGAGCAGCCCGGCACCGCAGCCCAGGTCGACCAGCAGGGCGTCGGGCCGGGTGGCGGGCGGCACCAGGGCGGCCCGGGACCGGGCCAGCCAGTGCAGCATGGCGAACGCGCCGTCCGGTCGCCACCACTCGCCGGCCAGGTCGTCGTACTGGCGGGGGTCGTTGGGAGGCAGCACGCGGGGCGGAGTGGACACAGGACCGTTCCGCATGGACCGAGCGTGGCACGACTCCCCGGTAACGACCAGACTTCCCTTATGTCGTCGACGGTGTTAGGGCTGGTCAGGGCGAGCCATCCGGAGCCGTCCGTGGCGGTCACCGCGGTCTCGGGCCTGCTCGCCTGGGGGGCCGGGCACTCCCCGGCCGGCGTCGCCGCGGTCACCGTGACGATCCTGGCCAGCCAACTCGCCGTCGGCTGGACCAACGACGCGCTGGACGCCGGGCGGGACGCCACGGTGGGGCGTACCGACAAGCCGGTCGCCGCGGGCGCGGTGAGCCGCCGCACGGTGGCGGTGGGCGCGGTGCTGGCGGCCCTGGCCACCCCGCTGCTGGCGCTGACCACCAATCCGACCGCCGCGCTCTGGGTCACCCTCGCCCTGGTCTCGGCGCTGCTCTACGACTGGCCGCTGAAGTCCACCCCGGTCTCCGTGCTGCCCTACGCGTTCTCCTTCGGGGCGCTGCCCGCCTTCGTGGTGCTGGCCCGGCCGGGCGCGCCGGCGCCACCGGCCTGGCTGGTCGCCGCCGGGGCCTGCCTCGGGGCGGGGGCGCACTTCGCCAACGTGCTGCCGGACCTCGCCGACGACGCGCGGACCGGGGTGCGCGGGCTGCCGCACCGGCTCGGCCCGGCGGGCAGCCGGATCGCCGCCGCCGGGCTGCTGCTCGCCGCGACGGTCACCCTGGTGGTGGGGCCGCCCGGGCCGCCGTCGTGGCTGGGGCTGTCGGCCGTGGCTGTCGCCGCCGTGGTGCCACCCCTCGGCTGGTACGGCGGACGGGCCGCGGCCGGGGGCGGTGGCCGGCCGGTGGCGGCCTTCCGGGCGGTGATGGTGGTGGCCCTGATCGATGTGGTGCTGCTGGTCGCGAGCGGTCGGGTGATCTGACCCGCACCCACCCAGGTGGCAGTACCGGGTCCGCGTGCGACCGTCGATCAGCCCCAACTACCCTGGAGCGCGGTCTGCGCGGGTATGACCACCCCGCGCCCGGGGTACGGCCGGGTGGGGATCGTGACGAGGAGGACCGACGTGACGCGCTCGATCAGGGGTTCCCGGCGGGCGGCCCTGCTGCTGTCCGGCATGGCGGCGGCGACCGCCCTGCTGGCGACGGGATGCGGGGCCGGCCAGATCGCCGAGACCGCCAACAAGGAGCCGTCGATCCAGGGCATCAACGTCCAGACTCCGGACAACGCCTACAAGGTGCGCGGCCTCTACGTGGAGTACCCCGGCACCGAGGGCCTCCGCACCGGCGCGAACGCCCCGCTCAACGCCGTGATCTACAACGACACGCGGGACCCGGTGACCGTGACCGTCACCACGGACAGCGCGCGCGAGGTCGTGATCACCGGCGGGCCGGGCTCGGCGCCCCCGCCGGAAGGCTCCGCGCCGGCGCAGAGCGCCTCGCCGTCCGAGAGCGCCTCCCCCTCCGCGAGCGCCTCGCCGTCGGGGAGCGCCTCGCCGTCCGGCTCCGCCTCCGCCAGCCCGTCGGAGAGCGCGTCGGCCAGCCCCTCGGCCCCGGCCGGCCAGCCGGCCCGCTTCGAGATCCCGGCGCTGAGCTACGTGCAGCTCAACGTGCAGGGTGGCCGTTACCTCCAGCTCGTCGGGCTGACCGAGGCGCTGCGCGTCGGCCAGCAGGTCGACCTGACCTTCGACTTCGGCAACGGCAAGACCATCCAGACCGGCGCTCCGATCGGCGTGCCGCTGACCCCGGCCGCCCCGCCCTCCCCGATCATCGAGCGCGAGGGCGGCTACGAGGGCGGCCACGAGGAGGGCGGCTCCGGCCACGGCTGATCGCCCCCGCACGCAACTGTCGACACCGTCGGCGTGGTGACCACCACGCCGGCGGTGTTTTCGTCGTAGGAGGGGGTTAGCGTCCTGTGGTGACCACCTCCCGATCGACCCCGGCCCGCGGTGGCGCGGCCTCCGGCGCGTCCCGTGGCCGGGCCGCCCGCGAGCCCCGTCCGGCCTACGAGTGCGACGCCTGCGGGCACCAGCCGCCCAAGTGGGTGGGGCGCTGCCCCGAGTGCGGCGAGTGGGGTTCGGTGGTCGAGTGCACGGTCACCGGTCCGATGGTCTCCGGCCGGGTGGTCAGCTCCCGGATGCCGGCCGAGCCGGCCCGGCCGATCGCCACGATCAGCGCCGCTCCCGCCCGGGCCCGGCCCACCGGGGTCAGCGAGCTCGACCGGGTCCTCGGCGGCGGCCTGGTGCCCGGCGCGGTGGTGCTGCTCGCCGGCGAGCCGGGGGTCGGCAAGTCGACGCTGCTACTCGACGTGGCCCAGCAGTGGGCGGCCGGCGCGGGCAGCCCCTCGCTGGTGGTCAGCGGCGAGGAGTCGGTCAGCCAGGTGCGGCTGCGCGCCGAGCGGATGGGCACCCTGCACGACCAGCTCTACCTGGCCGCCGAGAGCGACCTGAGCGCGGTCCTGGGCCACCTCGACGCGGTCAAGCCGGGCCTGCTGGTGCTCGACTCGGTGCAGACGATCTCCACCACCGGCACCGAGGGGGTGCCGGGCGGGGTCACCCAGGTCCGGGCGGTCACCGCCGCCCTGGTCTCCGTCGCCAAGGAACGCGGCATCGCCACCGTGCTGGTCGGCCACGTCACGAAGGACGGCCAGGTCGCCGGTCCCCGGGTGCTGGAGCACCTGGTCGACGTGGTGCTGCACTTCGAGGGCGACAAGCACTCGTCGCTGCGGATGGTCCGAGGCGTCAAGAACCGGTTCGGCGCCGCCGACGAGGTCGGCTGCTTCGAGATGCACGAGGGCGGCATCAGCAGCCTCGCCGACCCGTCCGGGCTCTTCCTGACCCGCTACTCGGAGCCGGTGCCCGGCACCTGCGTGACGGTGGCGATGGAGGGGCGCCGGGCGCTGGTCACCGAGGTGCAGGCGCTGATCGGGGCGACCGTGGCGGGCTCGCCGAGGCGTACCGTCTCCGGGCTGGACTCCGCCCGGCTGGCCATGGTGCTGGCCGTGCTCCAGCGCCGCACCGAGCGGCTGACGCTGCACGACCGGGAGGTCTTCGCCGCCACCGTCGGCGGCATCCGGGTGGTGGAGCCGGCGGCCGACCTCGCCGTCGCCCTGGCCGTCGCCTCCGGCGGGCTCAACCTGGCCATCGCGCCCAACCTGGTGGCGATCGGCGAGGTCGGGCTGACCGGCGAGGTGCGCCGGGTGGGCGCAGTGCCCCGCCGGCTGGCCGAGGCGGCCCGGCTCGGCTTCAAGGTGGCGCTGGTGCCGCCGGGCTGCGGGCCCGCCAGCACCGGAGCGGGCCCGGAGAACATGCGAGTGATGGAGGTCACGGACGTGCGCGCGGCGCTGCAGTGTGTCGCCCGCGCATCCGCCGAATGACCGACGGTGGCCACCGGGCCGGACCGCGCGGGCCATACCGGACAGGCCCGGCACCCCCGCGGGCACGGAGGGATCCGACGCCGTGACACATCACAGTAACCACGACAGCACCCACCGCACGGCAGTCCGTAGACTGTGCGCGTGCCGACCGACCGCGACACCACCAAGCCTGCCGGCGCGGCTCCCCACGCCCGCACCGGTGCCGTGGGCTCGCCCGCCCGCCCGATCAGCGTGAGCGTGACCGGGGCCACCGGGAGCGCCGGCGATCCGCTGCGGGCCAACCTCGCCCTGATGGCGCCCGGCACCGCGCTGCGCGACGGTCTCGAGCGCATCCTGCGCGGCCGCACCGGCGCGCTCATCGTCCTCGGCTACGACAAGGTGGTCGAGCAGATCTGCACCGGCGGGTTCCCGCTCGACGTCGAGTTCTCCGCCACCCGGGTCCGAGAGCTGTGCAAGATGGACGGCGCGGTGGTCCTCTCCAGCGACGGCACCCGGATCGTCCGGGCGGCGGTGCACCTGATGCCCGACCCGTCCATCCCGACGGAGGAGTCCGGCACCCGGCACCGGACCGCGGAGCGGGTGGCCCGGCAGACCGGCTACCCGGTCATCTCGGTCAGCCAGTCCATGCGGATCATCAGCCTCTACGTCAACGGCCAGCGGCACGTCCTGGACGACTCCGCGGCGATCCTGTCCCGGGCCAACCAGGCCCTGGCCACCCTGGAGCGCTACAAGCTCCGCCTGGACGAGGTCTCCGGCACGCTCTCCGCGCTGGAGATCGAGGACCTGGTCACCGTACGGGACGCGGTCGCGGTGGTGCAGCGACTGGAGATGGTCCGCCGGATCGCCGACGAGATCGCCGGATACGTGGTCGAGCTGGGCACCGACGGCCGGCTGCTCGCCCTCCAGCTCGACGAGCTGATGGCCGGCGTGGACGCCGACCGCACCCTGGTCATCCGCGACTACCTGCCCACCGGCCGCAAGTCGCGCACGCTCGACGAGGCGCTGGTCGAGC
This sequence comes from Micromonospora sp. CPCC 205739, assembly GCF_036906795.1. Taxonomy (NCBI): domain Bacteria; kingdom Bacillati; phylum Actinomycetota; class Actinomycetes; order Micromonosporales; family Micromonosporaceae; genus Micromonospora; species Micromonospora sp. CPCC 205739. Next base: position 38,807 of record NZ_JBAKHS010000016.1, read on the forward strand.
TGGACCTGCTCGGCGCGACCGAGCTGATCGACCTGGTCTCGGTGGCCAAGGCGATCGGCTACCCGGCCGCCACCGACGCCCTCGACGCGGCGGTCAGCCCGCGGGGCTTCCGGCTGCTGGCCAAGGTGCCCCGCCTGCCGGTGGCGATCGTCGACCGGCTGGTCGTGCACTTCGGCAGCCTCCAGCGGCTGCTCGGTGCCACCGTGGAGGACCTGCAGGCCGTCGACGGGGTCGGCGACGCCCGGGCCCGGGGCGTCCGGGAGGGGCTGTCCCGGCTCGCCGAGGCGTCCATCCTGGAGCGGTACGTCTGACCGGTGCCGGTCAGCCGGTGATGACCAGCTTCACGGGCTCGCTGAGCTTGGTGCCGACCCGGGCGATGACCTGGTACGTCCCGGCGGGCGGCATCGGCCCGGCGGCCACGCCGCCGGCGCACCGGCTGACGTCCTTGCCGTTCCAGGTCAGCTGGTAGGAGCGCTCGAAGCCCGGGGTGAACGACTGCACGTCCGAACCCTTGCCGGTGCCGCAGGTGTCCGACGACCAGACCTTCTCCGCGCCCCGCTTGATGTAGAGCTCCTGCAGGTCGGCCCCCACGTCGCGGCTGCAGGTCCGCTGGGCGGTGTTCTTGACCCGCAGCGTCAGGTCGACCAGGGCGCCCCGGCGCACCTCGGACGGGAGCGCCTGCGACGTCACGCTGAGCTCGGCGTCCTTGCAGGTGCCGTCGTCGACCACGGACTGGCCGGCGGGCGCGACGGGCGGCGCGGCCGGCGACGTGGCGGGCGTACCCGGGTCACCGGCCGGACCGCCCCCGGAGTCCGGCGCCGCCGGCGTGCCCGACGGCGCGGCGGACCCGGACGCGGGCGCCGGCCCGGTCGGCGACGGATCGACGGCCTGCGACGTCGGGGTGGACTTCGCCCCCGGTGTCGTGGCGGTGTCCCCCGACTGGTTGCAGGAATAGAGCAGGACAATCAGGAAGAGAAGCCCCGCTCCGAGCACGACGGCGCGACGCCGCCAGTACACGGCGGATGGCAGGGGACCGACCGTCAGACGCATGATGCCCTCACCGTAGCGGCGCACCGCACTCCGACCCGTCGCGACGCGCCGGAAGCCGAACCGATCACCGGTTCACCCTCCACTCACGACGGACGGCGGCGGCCGGTCACAGGTAGACCTTGCGCTGGTAGATCGCGTGCGCGCCGGCGACCCGGTCCAGGAAGAGCAGTCCGGTGCAGTGATCGATCTCGTGTTGCAGCGCGCGCGCCTCGAAGCCGTCGGTGACCAGCCGCACCGGCTTCCCGGTGCCGGGCAGCTCGCCCTCCACCACCAGCCGGCTGGCCCGCTTCACGTCCCCGGTCAGGTCCGGCACCGACATGCAGCCCTCCCGCCCCGGCTTCCACCGGGTCGCCTCCACCACGCGGGCGTTGCAGAGCACGAAGGTGCCGTGCACGGTGACCGCCTTCGGGTGCCCGGTGACGTCGACGGCGAAGACCTGCGCGCCCACCCCCACCTGCGGGGCGGCCAGCCCGACGCAGCCCGGCGAGACCCGCATGGTGGCGATCAGGTCGGCGGCCAGCTGGACGGTCTCCGCCGCGGTGGGGTCGACCGTGCCGCCCGGCCGGCTCAGCGCCGGGTGGGGGGCGGCGACCACCTCGCGTACGGCGCCGGGCAGGGCCAGCGTCTCCGGAGTCCAGTCGCCGAGGCCCGCGTACTCCTCCTCGCTCACAGCAGATCCGGGTCGGCGGGCCGCAGGGACACCTCGACGCCCAGCTCGGCGGCGGTGGCCGCGAGGCGGCCGGCCAGCTCGTCCGCGGTGCCCGGCGGCAGGTCCACCTCGGCGACCACCACGTAGAGCGAACCGGCAAGCCGGGTGCTGAGATCCGTGACGTTGCCGCCGGCGTCGGCGAGCACCCGGGTCATCGCCGCCACGATGCCCATCCGGTCCGCGCCGTGCACCGCCATCACGTACGGCTCCCCGGCGCGCGCCGCCACCCCGTCGGGCGTGACCGCGCGTACGGTGGCCAGCAGCTGGCCGTCGGCGGCGAGCAGCGCCAGCGCGGCCTCGACCTCGGCGGCGGCCGGGCCGACGCAGATCAGGGTCATCGCGAAGTGACCGCGCAGCCGGGTCATGGTGGAGTCGGTGAGGTTCGCGCCGAGCCGGGCGAGCACCTCGGCGACGTCGGCCACGATGCCGGGCCGGTCCCGGCCGATGACGGTGATCGCGAGCTCGTTCATCCGGGCATTCTCCCCGATCCGCGCCGGCCCGCCGCGTCGGCCCGCCCGGCCCGCCCATCCTGCGGGACCGTCCCGCGTGACATCATCGGCGGCGCGATGACTGAACCGACTTTCGCCACCCTGGTCAGCCGGTGGTACCAGGAGAACGCCCGTGACCTGCCCTGGCGCGAGCCCGGCGTCGGCGCCTGGGCGATCCTGGTCAGCGAGGTGATGCTCCAGCAGACCCCGGTGGTGCGGGTGCTCCCCGCCTGGCAGGCCTGGCTGGCCCGCTGGCCGGATCCGGCCGCGCTGGCCGCCGACACGCCCGCTGAGGCGATCCGGATGTGGGGGCGGCTCGGCTACCCCCGCCGGGCGGTACGGCTGCGGGACTGCGCGGTGGCGATCGTGGAACGGCACGGCGGCGAGGTCCCCGACAAACTGGACCAACTGCTGGCGCTGCCCGGCGTCGGCACGTACACCGCCCGGGCGGTGGCGGCCTTCGCGTACGGGCAGCGGCACCCGGTGGTGGACACCAACGTCCGGCGGGTGGTGTCCCGGGCGGTGGCCGGCGAGCCGGACGCCGGACCGGCCACCCGCCCGGCCGACCTGGTCGCCTGCGAGGAACTGCTGCCGGTCGAGCCCGCCGCCGCCGCGCTGGCCAGTGCGGCGTTCATGGAGCTGGGCGCGGTGGTCTGCACCGCCCGCTCGCCGCGCTGCCCGGTCTGCCCCGTCGAGTCGAGCTGCGCCTGGCGGGCCTCCGGTCAGGAGGCGCCCGCCGGCCCGACCCGACGCCCCCAGCGGTACGCCGGCACCGACCGGCAGGTACGCGGGCTGCTGCTCGGAGTGCTCCGGGAGGCCACCGGCCCGGTCCCGCACCAGCGGCTGGACCAGGTGTGGGCCGACGACGTGCAGCGGGCGCGGGCACTGGCCGGGCTGGTCACCGACGGCCTGGTGGAACCGGTCGGCGAGGCCTCCTTCCGGCTGGCCGGCGACGGCCCCGCCATCCCGCTCCCCCTCCCCTGACCGGGCCTGGCCGCCGGGCCCGGTCAGGGTGATCGACTCCCGTTTGCGGCGTGTCTGGGTGTCCGGCGCCAAGGACAGCCCGGCACGCCGCAAAGCGGGGTCGGGCACGCGGCCGGTGGTGCGTGGCCGCCACGCAAAAGGCGGCGGCCCCGGAGGCTTTCGCCGTCCGGGGCCGCCGCCCTCGTGCTGTCGTCCTTACTCGTCCGCCCCCGCGGTGGCCGCGCCACCGAGGTCGGCCGGAACGGCGTCCGGCACCTCGGCCGGCCGGTCCGAGCCGCGGAAGACCAGCTTGGACTTGTCGATGTTCTCCGGGTCGCCCTCGCAGTCCACCACCACGATCTGACCCGGGGTCAGCTCGTTGAAGAGGATCCGCTCCGAGAGGTTGTCCTCGATGTCGCGCTGGATCGTGCGACGCAGCGGACGGGCGCCCAGCACCGGGTCGAAGCCCTTCTTCGCCAGGTACTTCTTGGCGTTGTCGGTCAGCTCCAGACCCATGTCCTTGTTGCGCAGCTGCGTCTCGATCCGGGCGATCATGATGTCCACGATCGAGAGGATCTCGCTCTGCCGCAGCTGGTGGAAGACGATGGTGTCGTCGATCCGGTTCAGGAACTCAGGCCGGAAGTGCTGCTTGAGCTCGTCGTTGACCTTCTGCTTCATCCGGTCGTAGTTCGACTCGGAGTCCTCGGAGGCCTGGAAGCCCAGCGACACCGCCTTGGCGACGTCACGGGTACCGAGGTTGGTGGTCAGGATGATGACCGTGTTCTTGAAGTCCACGATCCGACCCTGACCGTCGGTGAGCCGACCGTCCTCCAGGATCTGGAGCAGCGTGTTGAACACGTCCGGGTGGGCCTTCTCGATCTCGTCGAAGAGGACCACCGAGAACGGCCGACGCCGCACCTTCTCGGTCAGCTGGCCACCCTCGTCGTATCCGACGTAGCCGGGAGGGGCACCCACCAGCCGGGAGACCGTGTAGCGGTCGTGGAACTCGGACATGTCCAGCTGGATGAGGGCGTCCTCGCTGCCGAACAGGAACTCGGCCAGCGCCTTGGAGAGCTCGGTCTTACCCACGCCGGACGGGCCGGCGAAGATGAACGAGCCGGACGGACGCTTCGGGTCCTTCAGGCCGGCCCGGGTACGCCGGATCGCCTTCGAGACCGCCTTGACCGCGTCCTCCTGCCCGATGACGCGCTTGTGCAGCTCGTCCTCCATGCGCAGCAGGCGCGAGGTCTCCTCCTCGGTCAGCTTGTAGACCGGGATGCCGGTCCAGTTGCCGAGCACCTCGGCGATCTGCTCGTCGTCGACCTCGCTGACGACGTCCAGGTCACCGGCCTTCCACTCCTTCTCCCGCTGCGCCTTCTGACCGAGGAGCTGCTTCTCCTTGTCACGCAGCTGGGCGGCGCGCTCGAAGTCCTGCGCGTCGATCGCGGACTCCTTGTCGCGACGCACCTGGGCGATGCGCTCGTCGAAGTCGCGCAGGTCTGGCGGCGCGGTCATCCGGCGGATCCGCATCCGGGCACCGGCCTCGTCGATCAGGTCGATCGCCTTGTCCGGCAGGAAGCGGTCCGAGATGTATCTATCGGCCAGAGTTGCGGCTGCCACGAGGGCGGCGTCGGTGATGCTCACCCGGTGGTGCGCCTCGTACCGGTCGCGCAGGCCCTTGAGGATCTCGATGGTGTGGGCCAGCGACGGCTCACCCACCTGGATCGGCTGGAAGCGGCGCTCGAGAGCGGCGTCCTTCTCCAGGTGCTTGCGGTACTCGTCGAGGGTCGTCGCACCGATGGTCTGCAGCTCGCCACGGGCCAGCATCGGCTTGAGGATGCTCGCCGCGTCGATCGCGCCCTCGGCGGCACCCGCACCCACCAGGGTGTGGATCTCGTCGATGAACAGGATGATGTCGCCGCGGGTGCGGATCTCCTTGAGCACCTTCTTGAGGCGCTCCTCGAAGTCACCGCGGTAGCGGGAACCCGCGACCAGGGCGCCGAGGTCCAGCGTGTAGAGCTGCTTGTCCTTCAGGGTCTCGGGCACCTCGCCCTTGATGATCTTCTGGGACAGCCCCTCCACCACGGCGGTCTTGCCGACGCCGGGCTCACCGATCAGGACCGGGTTGTTCTTGGTACGGCGGGAGAGCACCTGCATGACCCGCTCGATTTCCTTCTCGCGCCCGATGACCGGGTCGAGCTTGCCCTCGCGGGCGGCCTGGGTCAGGTTGCGGCCGAACTGGTCCAGCACGAGGCTGGTCGACGGCGCGGCCTCACCCGGCGCGGCGCCCGCCGCGGCCGGCTCCTTGCCCTGGTAGCCGGAGAGCAGCTGGATCACCTGCTGGCGGACCCGGTTGAGGTCCGCACCGAGCTTGACCAGCACCTGGGCGGCGACGCCCTCACCCTCGCGGATCAGACCGAGCAGGATGTGCTCCGTGCCGATGTAGTTGTGGCCGAGCTGCAGCGCCTCGCGCAGCGACAGCTCCAGCACCTTCTTGGCCCGCGGCGTGAACGGGATGTGCCCGCTCGGCGCTTGCTGGCCCTGGCCGATGATCTCCTCGACCTGCTGGCGGACGCCCTCGAGGGAGATGCCGAGGCTCTCCAGGGCCTTTGCCGCGACGCCTTCACCTTCGTGGATCAGGCCCAGCAGGATGTGTTCCGTACCGATGTAGTTGTGGTTGAGCATCCGGGCCTCTTCTTGGGCCAGGACGACAACCCGTCGCGCTCGGTCGGTGAACCGCTCGAACATGCCCTCGTGCTCCTCACGTGCCGTGCGCCTTGATTGTTCAAGATCTTGGCGGGGCCGGTGCGCGGACGTCCGGGACGGGCGTCCGTGCCTCCTTACTCTATCGCCGCTGACCGACTCCGCTGAGGTCGTGTGTCCCCCCGATGAGCCGTTCTGACGTCGTTTTGACCAACCATCCGCGCTCAGGAGGTGTTCCGGGACCCCTGCCTGTACGCGCAGAGCGAAATTCGCCGTGGGTGCGGAAGCTCCCGACGGACCGGTGGCTCGTCCACAGGTTGTGGACAGACTCTCCACCGCCTGTGGACAACGCCGGCCTCAGCGGGAATCTTCCCGGCCGTCCCGACCCGCCCCGCAGGCCCACGGAGGCACGCGCCGGGCATCGCCGGGGCGCCACCCGACCCACAGAGCCGAACCCTCCGTCGCCCCGTATGCCCCACCGGCCACCCCAGCACCACGAGCCGACCCAGAAAACGGCGACGCCGGCCCGGAGTCGTGCTCCGGCCCGGCGTCGTGTCGCCCTTGGCGCTCGGTCAGCGACCGGCCTTGGAGTGGAACTCGTCGACGATTTCCTGCGGGATGCGGCCCCGGTCGGAGATCTCCTTGCCGGCGCTCTTGGCCCAGGCCCGGATCGCCTTGTTCTGCTCGCGGTCGGCCGTGGCGCCGCCCCGGCCCCGCGCCGCCCGGCCACCCACGACCACACCGCCGCGACCGACCCGGGTGCCCGCCGCCACGTACGGCGCGAATACGTCGCGCAATTTCTCGGCGTTGGAGTTCGACAGGTCGATCTCGTACTGAACGCCGTCGAGGGCGAACTTGACGGTCTCGTCCGCGTCCCCGCCGTCCAGGTCATCGACCAGCTTGTGAATGATCTGCTTGGCCACGTCCCACATTCCTTTCGAGCAGGGTGCTCCTGCAATAGGAGCACAATAACCCGGGCGGCGCTCGACGCGTCAATAGGATGCGGTAACGACCCGGAGAAGCTTCCGAGTCACTCCGGGCGGACCAACGGGAAGAGGATCGTCTCCCGAATTCCGAGACCGGTCAGCGCCATCAGAAGCCGGTCGATTCCCATTCCCATACCGCCGGCCGGGGGCATTCCGTACTCCATCGCACGCAGAAAGTCCTCGTCGAGCCGCATGGCCTCGTCGTCGCCGCGGGCGGCCAGCTGCGCCTGCGCGACCAGCCGCTCCCGCTGCACCACCGGGTCCACCAGCTCGGAGTACGCCGTACCCAGCTCGAAGCCGAGCACGTAGAGGTCCCACTTCTCGGCCAGCCCCGGCTCGCTGCGGTGCGCCCGGGTCAGCGGGCTGGTCTCCTCCGGGTAGTCGCGCACGAAGGTGGGGGCCTGCAGGCCCGGCACGACCAGCTCCTCGAACAGTTCCTCGGCCAGCTTGCCCGGGCCCCACTTCGGGTCCACGGCGAGCCCGACCTTGTCGGCGTACTCCACCAGACGGGACCGCTCGGTGCGGACCGTGACCTCCTCACCCAATGCCTCGGAAAGCACCCCGAACAGCGTCACCGAGCGCCACTCGCCGCCCAGGTCGAAGTCGCGGCCGTCGGCGTGGGTCACCACGGTCGAGCCGCTGACCGCGATCGCCGCCTGCTGCACCAGATTGCGGGTCAGCTCGGCCATCGTGTCGTAGTCGCCGTAGGCCTGGTAGGCCTCCAGCATCGCGAACTCCGGGGAGTGCGAGGAGTCGACGCCCTCATTACGGAAGTTCCGGTTGATCTCGAAGACCCGGTCGACGCCGCCGACCACGGCCCGCTTGAGAAACAGTTCCGGCGCGATTCGCAGATACAGATCGGTGTTCAGCGCATTGCTGTGGGTCACGAATGGCCGGGCGGCCGCCCCACCGTGCAGCAACTGCAGCATCGGGGTCTCGACCTCGATGAATCCCTCACCGTGCAGGGAATCGCGCAGGCTGCGCACCGCCGCCGCCCGCGTACGCACCATCTGCCGGGCCTGCGGGCGGACCACCAGGTCCACGTAGCGCTGGCGGACCCGGGCCTCCTCGCTCAACGGCTTGTGCGCCACCGGCAGCGGGCGCAGCGCCTTCGCGGTGACCGCCCACTCCCGCGCCAGCACGGACAGCTCACCCCGGCGGCTGGTGATCACCTCACCGGTCACGCCGACGTGGTCGCCGAGGTCGACCAGGCGCTTCCAGTCCTCCAGCCGCTCGGCCCCCACCCGGTCCAGGGAGAGCATCGCCTGCAGTTCGGTGCCGTCGCCGTCGCGCAGGGTCGCGAAGCAGAGCTTGCCGGTGTTCCGCACGAAGATCACCCGGCCGGTCACCGAGACCTCGTCGCCGGTCGCGGTGTCGGTGGGCAGCTCGGCGTACTTCGCGCGGATCTCGGCCAGCGTGCTGGTCCGGGGGAAACCGACGGGGTACGGCTCGACGCCCTCGGCGAGCATCCGGTCCCGCTTCTCCCGGCGGACCTTCATCTGCTCGGGAAGGTCGTCGGCGGGGTCCACTGGCACGGCGTTCTGCTCGGTCACGGCACTCTTCCTCAGAAGGGAGATATCGGCGGGGTCAGCCCCCGAGCGTACTCAAGGGGTCAGGTCGTCGTTACGGGATAACCTGCCGTCCATGACCGATCCCACTCACGCCCTGTCGTTCGGTGCCGCCGCGGCCGACTACGACCGGTTCCGGCCCCGCTATCCGCGAGCCGCCGTCGAGTGGGCACTGGAGGGCCTCGATCCGCCGGCCCGGGTGGTCGACCTCGGCGCCGGCACCGGGATCCTCAGCCGGGCGCTCCTCGACCTGGGCCACGAGGTGCGGCCGGTGGAGCCCGACGCGGGGATGCGCGCCCAGTTGGCCGCCGCCACTCCGGGCACCACCGCCCTGGCCGGCAGCGCCGAGTCGGTGCCGCTGCCGGACGGGGCGGCCGACGCGGTCCTGGTGGGGCAGGCGTACCACTGGTTCGACCGGGAGCGGGCGCACGCCGAGGTCGCCCGGGTGCTCCGGCCGGGTGGGACCTTCGCCCCGATCTGGAACACCCGGGACGGGAGCGCGGGATGGGTGGCCGAGCTGGACCGGATCGCCGAGATCCCCGACGACTCCGGTGACCTGACCCAGAAGATCACCGACTTCGGTGCGGCCTTCGGCGCGGTCGAGCTGGGCGAGTTCACCCACCGGAGCACGCTCGCCCCGGACGAGGTGGTCGCCCTGCTGCACACCCGCTCGTACTGGCTGACCGCCTCGCCCGACGAACGGCAGCGGGTCGACCGGGAGCTGCGGGAACTGTTCGCCACCCACCCGGACCTGGCGGGGCGGGAGACGGTCGAACTGCCGTACCGGACGCTGGTCTTCCGGGCCCGGCGGCGCTGAGCCCCGCGCGGCGCCCGACCCCGGCGGGGGCCGGCGGTCAGACGTTGCGCTCGTAGACCATCCGCAGACCGATCAGGGTGATCATCGGCTCGTGGTGGGTGATGGTGCGGCACTCGCCGATCACCACCGAGGCCAGCCCGCCGGTGGCGATCACCGCCTTCACCTCGCCCAGCTCCTCGGTCATCCGCTCGACGATCCGGTCGACCTGCCCGGCGAAGCCGAAGTAGAGGCCGCTCTGCAGGCACTCGACCGTGTTCTTGCCGATCACCGACCGGGGCTTGGTCGCCTCCACCTTGCGCAGCTGCGCCGCCCGCGCGGCCAACGCGTCGAAGGAGATCTCGATGCCCGGGGCGAAGGCGCCGCCCAGGAACTCGCCCCGGCCGCTGATCACGTCGAAGTTCGTGGTGGTGCCGAAGTCGACCACGATCGACGGACCGCCGTAGAGGGTGTACGCGGCGAGGGTGTTGACCACCCGGTCCGAGCCGACCTCCTTGGGGTTGTCGATCGCGAGCTGGACGCCGGTCCGCACCCCCGGCTCGACGATCACGCTGGGCAGGTCGGCGTAGTAGCGGGCCAGCATGGACCGCAACGAGCGCAGCGCCGCCGGGACCGTGGAGCAGGCGGCCACCCCGGTGATCTCCACCGCGTCACCGGCGAGCAGCCCACGGAACATCAGACCCAGCTCGTCCGCCGTGGACCGGGCGTCGGTCTTGATCCGCCACGAGTGCACCAGCTTGTCGCCGTCGAAGGTCGCCAGCACGGTGTTGGTGTTTCCGATGTCGATGCAGAGCAGCACACGCGCAGCCTAGACGCCGCCCGGCGCGTCGAGCCCGCCGAGCCGGGCACCCGACGAACTCACTCTGTCCGCAGGTCCAACGCGATGTCCAGGATCGGCGAGGAGTGGGTCAGCGCGCCCACCGACAGGAAGTCCACGCCGGTGGCCGCGTACTCGGCCGCCACCGCCAGAGTGAGCCCGCCGGTCGCCTCCAGCTCCGCCCGGTCGCCCACCCGGGCGACCACCTCGCGCAGCGTCTCCGGAGCCATGTTGTCCAGCAGCAGGAAGTCCGCGCCGGCCTCCACCGCCTCCACCGCCTCGGCGACGGTGTCGACCTCCACCTGCACCGGCACGTCCGGGAACGCCTCCCGGACCCGCCGGAAGGCGGACGCGATGCCGCCCGCGGCGAACTTGTGGTTGTCCTTGATCATGGCGACGTCGTGCAGGCCCATCCGCTTGTTCGTGCCGCCGCCGGCCCGCACCGCGTACTTCTCCAGGGCGCGCAGGCCCGGGGTGGTCTTGCGGGTGTCCAGCACCATCGCCTTCGTCCCGGCCAGGGCGTCGGCCCAGGCCCGGGTGTGGGTGGCCACCCCGGACATCCGGCTGAGCAGGTTGAGCGCCGTCCGCTCGGCGGTGAGCAGCAGCCGGGTCGGGCCGGTCACCGTGGCCAGCACGTCGCCGCGCGCCACCCGCTGCCCGTCGTGCGCCACCAGCGACACCTCGACGGTACGGTCCGACCCCGTCACCTCGCCGACCAGCTCGAAGGCCGCGGCGGCCACGGCCAGCCCGGCCACCACGCCGTCGGCGCGGGCGACCACGTCGGCGGTGTCGGTCTGCGCGTCGGGGATGGTGGCCACGCTGGTCACGTCGAGGAAGTCCGACCCGAGGTCCTCGGCGAACGCCCCCACGACGATCGCCCGCACCTGCGCCGGGTCCAGGCCACCGGCCCGCAACGCCCGCTCCGTCGACTCCCTCACCACGACTCCTCAGTTCTCGACTGCGACGCTCCCCGGATCGGCTCGCGCCACGCGCTCACGCCGACGCCTCCCACCGGGACGTCAACCGACCCTGCGCACCGACCGCGCCGACCAGGTGGCCCCGCCACCGCTCGTCGGCCGTCGGGAAGTCCTCCCGCCAGTGGGCCCCCCGGGTCTCCTGACGGGCGTACGCGGCGGCGACCAGAGTGGACGCCACCGTGATCAGGTTCGTCGCCTCCCAGTCGGCGACACGCGGCCTGCCCCGGCCCAGGCCCAGCTCGCCCAGGGTGGCGGCGGTCCCGGTCAGCGTCTGCGCCGACCGCAGCACGCCCGCGCCCCGGCTCATCGCCCGTTGCAGGGCGGGCGTGCCCTCGGCCGGGACCACCCAGCCCTCGCCGCCCACCCACGCGCCGGTCTCCGCCGGACGGGCCTGCTCGGGCAGCCCGGCGGCGATGTCCTCGGCGATCCGGCGGGAGAAGACCAGCCCCTCCAGCAGCGAGTTGCTGGCCAGCCGGTTGGCGCCGTGCACGCCGGTGCAGGCGACCTCGCCGCAGGCGTACAGGCCGGGGATGGAGGTGCGGCCGTGCAGGTCGGTGCGGACGCCGCCGGAGGCGTAGTGGGCGGCCGGGGCGACCGGGATCAGGTCGGTGGCCGGGTCCACGCCGATCGCCAGGCAGGAGGCGACGATGGTGGGGAACCGCCCGGCGAGGAAATCCCCGCCCAGATGCCGGGCGTCGAGCCAGACATGGTCCGCGCCGGTGGCCAGCAGCACCCGGTGGATGCCCTTGGCCACCACGTCCCGGGGGGCCAGTTCGGCCAGCTCGTGCTGGCCGACCATGAACCGCTTGCCGTCGCCGTCGACCAGGTGGGCGCCCTCGCCGCGCAGCGCCTCGGAGACCAGCGGCTGCTGGGCCAGCCCGGCGCCGGGCACCCGGGCGGCCTCCGGCACGATCAGCGCGGTCGGGTGGAACTGGACGAACTCCACGTCGGTGACCGCCGCGCCGGCCCGCAGGGCCAGGGCCACCCCGTCACCGGTGGAGACCGCCGGGTTGGTGGTGGCCGAGAAGACCTGCCCCATCCCGCCGGTGGCCAGCACCACCGCCCGGGCCAGCAGCGCGCCGACGCCGTCCTCGCTGCCCTCGCCGAGCACGTGCAGGGTGATGCCGCAGGCCGGGCCGAGCGAGTCCGGGCCGTCGCCGGGGGCGCGCAGCAGGTCCAGCACCAGGGCGTGCTCGACCAGCCGGATCCACGGGTCCCGCCGGACCGCCGCGTGCAGCGCCCGCTGCACCTCGGCGCCGGTGGCGTCGCCGCCGGCGTGCACGATCCGGTCCGCCCGGTGCCCACCCTCGCGGGTGAGCATCAGCGAGCCGTCCGGGTTGCGGTCGAACTCCGCGCCGATGCGCATCAGCTCGCGGAGCCGGGTCGGCCCCTCCTCGACCAACACCCGTACCGCCGCCGGGTCGCAGAGGCCGACGCCGGCGACCTCGGTGTCGTAGGCGTGCGCGCCGGGGGTGTCGGTCGGGGCGAGCACGGCGGCGATGCCGCCCTGCGCCCACCGGGTGGAGCCCTCGTCGATGTTGACCTTCGTGACCACGGTGACGTGCAGGCCGGCCTCGCGCAGGTGCAGCGCGGCGGTGAGCCCGGCGACCCCGGAACCGACCACGATCACGTCGGTGGTCTCCACCCAGCCGGGCGCAGGCGCGGCCAGCAGTCTGGGCAGGGCCGGCAGGTCGACGGTCGGAAGGTCCATGAACACAGTCAACCCGAAGGGCCCTCGTCCCGGGCGGCGGGGGCACGACGAGTGGTATGGGCTACGGCGTCCCGAGCTACTTCGTCCGGACGGGCAGCCCGGCCGGACCGGCGCCCTTCAGCGACCTGGTCACCGTCCGGTCGCTGAGCCAGAGGTGGCAGCGGACGCCCCGGTCGCCGGCCCGCCAGCGGCCGGCGCCCGGCGGTCGGACCACCACGCCGCTGCGGAAGCGCAGGTCGGCGTCGTCCGGCACGCCGACGTACCGGGCCAGGACGCTGCGGCAGCCCGCGTAGAGCGGCAGCCAGTCGGCGTCCCGGGTCGGGTACGGGCGGTCCGGCGCCTTCCACACGCCGACGAACTCGGCGTCGTGCGCGGTGCCGCACTCGGCCGGGAGCAGCACCTGCACGCCCCGGGCGGGACCGGTGCGGGTGCGCTGGCAGCCCAGGCGCAGCGGCGACGGGCCCTTCAACGCGTCGCGCAGGCTGCCGGTGCGGGTCACCACGGCGGCCGCCGCCTCGACGGTGGTCAGTTCGCTGAGGTCGCAGCGGTACCAGCGGGAGCCGGCCGCCCAGCCCGGCCCGGTGGGCAGCGCAACGGCCAGCCGCAGCCGCCCGGCGCGCCAGTCGTCGCCGACGTACCCGGTGGCCTTGGCGTCGCACTCGGCGAAGGCGCCGCGCAGGTCGGGCGAACCGGTGGCCGGCGGGTCCGCCCGGCCGGCCGGGAAGGCCCCCACGTGCACGGTCTCCACCCGGTGCGGCACGGCGCAGTCCACCGGCGCGTACGCCTCCAGCGCCACGGTGTCGGTGAAGTCGCCGGCCTGGCACCCGGCCTCGGGAGTGAACGGCCCGGGAGCCGCCAGGGGGGCCCAGTCGTCGGTCAGGTCACCGTCGAACCCGCCGGTGCCGGCGCACCCGGCCAGCAGGGCCCCCGCGACCAACGCGGCGACCAGGGTCGTCATCGCACGGCGCATCGCGGCCTCCCCCAGCCGACGACCGTCGATTCCGACGGCCCGCTCAGGGTAACCAACAATGACCTTCCGGTGACAGACCGGAAGTGCGTTCAGCCCACCACGGCCAGCGGGCTCGGGGTGGGGTCACCGGCGGTGCCGGGGGCCACGGCGGCCGGGTCGGCGCCGAGGTCGACGACCTTGTTGTCGGCGTCGACGTGCACCACCCGGGGCCGGTAGGAGCGCGCCTCGGCGTCGTCCATCTGACCGTACGAGATGAGGATGACCAGGTCGCCGGGGTGCACCAGGTGCGCCGCCGCACCGTTGATGCCGATCACCCCGCTGCCGCGCTCGCCCGGGATGACGTACGTCTCCAGCCGGGCACCGTTGGTCACGTCCACGATCGCCACCTGCTCGCCGGGGAGCAGGTCGGCCGCGTCGAGCAGATCCTGGTCCACGGTCACCGAGCCGACGTAGTGCAGGTCCGCCTGGGTCACCGTGGCCCGGTGGATCTTCGACTTGAGCATGGTCCGGAACATCGGGGTGCCTTTCCGCAGGTGTGGTGGTGGGGTGGTCAGGCGCCGGGCGCGAGTCGGATCGCCATGTTGTCGATCAGGCGGGTGTCGCCCACCCAGGCCGCGACCAGCAGCCGGGCCGGGCCGGACACCGGACCGGGCTCCAGGTCCGGGTCGGTGAGCACCAGGTAGTCCAGGCGGGCGCCCGCCCCCACCGCGGCGAACGCCCGGTGCGCGGCGGCCAGCACGGCCCCGGCGTCGTGGCCCTGCTCGGCGGCGGTGGCGCCGGCCCGCAGCGCGGCCGACAGGCTCAGCGCGGTCCGCCGCTGGTCCGGGGTCAGATAGCGGTTACGGCTGGACAGGGCCAGTCCGTCCGGTTCGCGGACGGTCGGCACGCCGACCACCTCCACCGGGACGTCTAGGTCCCGGGCCATCCGCCGGACCAGGGTGAGCTGCTGGTAGTCCTTCTCGCCGAAGAAGGCGAGATCGGGGCGGGTGAGCTGGAGCAGCTTCATGACCACGGTCAGCACCCCGTGGAAGAAGCCGGGCCGGCTCTGCCCCTCCAGGTCCTCGCCGAGCTGCCCCGGGTTCACCCGGACCGCCGGCTGCCCGTCCGGGTACATGTCCGACACCGAGGGCGCGAACACCACATCGGCGCCCGCCCGGCGGCAGATCTCCAGGTCGGCGTCGAGGGTGCGCGGGTAGCGGTCGAAGTCCTCGTTCGGGCCGAACTGCAGCGGGTTGACGAAGATCGTCACCAGCACGTGGTCGGCCCGCTCCCGGGCCGCCCGCAGCAGCGTCTCGTGCCCCGAGTGCAGGGCGCCCATGGTCATCACCACGCCCACGGTGCCCTTGAGGCCGTCCCGCGCCTTCGCCAGCTCGGCACGGGTGTGCACCAGCTCCGTCACTGCTCCACCTCGGTTCGCGACTGCGGGGCCCGCAAGATCGACTCACTCCTCGCGCTCACGCTGCCACCTCCCGATGGATCCCGGCCAGCACGTCGAGCAGCGATTCCGCGTCCACCGGCCGCAGCCGGCCGGCGGCGATCGCCCGGTCCGCGCTCCGTCGTGCCAACGCCAGGTAGGGGGCGACGGATTCCGGGGCGGTCTCCGCCAGCCGGGCCAGGTGCCGGCGCACCGTGCCGGCGTCGCCCCGGGACACCGGGCCGGTCAGCGCGTCGTCGCCGAGCCGCAGCGCGTTCTCCAGGGCCGCCCGCAGCAGCGGGGCCAGCACCTTCTCGGGCTGGGCCACCCCGGCGTCGCGCAGCCGGTCGGCCGCCTCGTTGACCAGGGTCACCAGGTGGTTCGCGCCGTGCGCCAGCGCCGCGTGGTATAGCAACCGGTCCGTCTCGCCGACCCACTCCGGCACCCCGCCCAGGTCAGCGACGAGCCGGGCGGCGAGCGGGCGCAGCTCCGCCGGGGCGGTCACCCCGTACGAGATGCCGGCCAACCGGCCGAGGTCGTCCGGCGTACCGGTGAAGGTCATCGCCGGGTGCAGCGCCAGCGGGCGGGCGCCGACGGCGGCGGCCGGGGCGAGCACGGCCAGGCCGTGCGCGCCGGAGGTGTGCGCGACCACCTGGCCGGGGCGCAGCGCCCCGGTCTCGGCGAGCCCGGCGACCACGCCGGCCAGCGCGTCGTCCGGGACGGCGATCAGCAGCAGGTCGGTGGCGGCCCGGGCGACCGAGGTGGCCGAGCGGTTGCGGGCGCCGGGCAGCAGCAGCGCGATCCGGGCCTTCGCGGCCCCGGAGACACCGGAGGCGGCCACCACCCGGTGGCCGGCGGCGACGAGCGCCGCGCCCAGCACGGCACCGACCCGGCCGGCGCCGATGACACCGACGGTCAGGGTGCGGGGGAAGACGAGCGGGGCGCCGGCAGGGGCGCCGCCCGCGGATACGGCGGCCTCACGCGGGGCGGCCGGACGCGGGCGCAGCGGTGCGCTCATGGCAACGATCCAGTCCTGAAGGGGGTACCGGTCGACCGCAAGTATGCGCTGGGGTTACGGAGCCTGAACAAGGATGTGTGAAAACCTTCACCGGCCGGTGGGGCGGCGGCCGGCACCAGCGGCACGACCGCCCGGGCGGGGATGAACAGCCGTCGCAGACCGGCTGACCGTAGGGTCGGCACGGTGACGCACCCTGAACGCGGAATGACCTCGATGCGCTGGCGGGACGCGATGGAGGCCGCCCTCTACGGCCCGGCGGGCTTCTTCGTCGCCGGCGCCGGACCCGCCGCCCACTTCCGCACCAGCGTGCACGCCTCCGGCATCCTCGCCACCGCCCTGTCCCGCCTGGTCGAGCAGACCGACGCCGCCCTGGACCGGCCCGACCGGCTGGACGTGGTGGACGTGGGCGCCGGCCGGGGCGAGCTGCTGCGCGCCCTCGCCGCGCTCACCGCCGGTACGCCCACCGCCCGCCGGCTCCACCTGACCGCCGTCGAACGCGCCCCCCGACCGGGGGACCTGCCGGGCGGGATCGCCTGGGTGGACGAGGTCCCCGCCGGGGTCACCGGGCTGCTGGTCGCCACCGAGTGGCTGGACAACGTCCCGCTCGACGTCGCGGTGCCCGACGGGGACGGCTGGCGGTACCTGCTGGTCGACCCGGCGACCGGTGAGGAGTCGGTGGGCGACCCGGTCGACGCCGCCGACCTCGCCTGGCTGGAGCGCTGGTGGTCCGTCCCGGCGGACACCACGCGGGCGGAGATCGGTCGGACCCGGGACGACGCCTGGGCCGATGCGGTCGGAAAGGTCGACCGGGGTCTCGCGGTCACCGTCGACTACGGACACCTGCGGGAGCAACGGCCGGCGGGCGGGACGCTGACCGGGTACCGCGCCGGTCGGCAGGTGCCCCCGGTGCCCGACGGCTCCCGCGACGTCACCGCGCACGTCGCCGTGGACTCCGTCGCCGCCGCCGGTGCGCGGGTCGCGCGGTGCGCGTACACGCTCAGGTCGCAGCGGGAGGCGCTGCGGGCGCTCGGGGCCGACGGCGGCCGACCGCCACTGAGCCAGGCCTCCCGCGACCCGGCCGGCTACCTGCGGGCGCTGGCCGCCGCCTCGGCGGTGGCCGAGCTGACCGACCCGGTCGGCCTCGGCGGGCACTGGTGGCTGCGGCAACCGGTCGGCGTCGACCCGGCGGCGTTCATGGCACGATGACGGACATGACCACGGACGCCGGCGACCTCCGCGAGCTGACCGTCGGCACCGGCGCGGGCGGCGAGCAGCTCGGCGCCGACATGGTGCTCAACATCGGCCCGCAGCACCCGTCGACGCACGGGGTGCTCCGGCTCCGGCTGGTGCTCGACGGCGAACGGGTCGTCGCGGCCGAGCCGATCGTCGGCTACATGCACCGAGGCGCGGAGAAGCTCTTCGAGGTCCGCGACTACCGGCAGATCATCGTGCTGGCCAACCGGCACGACTGGCTGTCGGCGTTCTCCAACGAGCTGGGCGTGGTGCTCGCCGTCGAGCGGCTGATGGGCATGGAGGTGCCCGAGCGGGCCACCTGGCTGCGGATGGCCCTCGCCGAGCTGAACCGGGTGCTCAACCACCTGATGTTCCTCGGCTCGTACCCGCTGGAGATCGGCGCGATCACCCCGGTCTTCTACGCGTTCCGCGAGCGGGAGACCCTCCAGGCGGTGATGGAGGAGGTCTCCGGCGGCCGGATCCACTACATGTTCAACCGGGTCGGCGGCCTCAAGGAGGAGGTGCCCGCCGGCTGGACCGGCCGGGCCCGCGCCGCGATCGGCGAGGTCCGCCGCCGGATGCCCGACCTGGACCGGCTCATCCGGCGCAACGAGATCTTCCTGGCCCGCACCGTCGGGGTGGGCGTGCTCTCCGCCGCCGACGCCGCCGCCTTCGGCGCGTCCGGGCCCGTCGCCCGCGCCAGCGGCCTCGACCTCGACCTGCGCCGCGACGATCCCTACCTGGCCTACGACGAGTTGGACGTGCCGGTGGTCACCCGCACCGCCGGGGACTGCCACGCCCGCTTCGAGGTGCTGCTCGACCAGGTGTACGCCTCGCTCGACCTCGCCGAGCAGTGCCTGGACCGGGTCGACCGGCTGACCGGGCCGGTGAACACGCGACTGCCCAAGGTGGTCAAGGCCCCCGAGGGGCACACCTACGCCTGGACCGAGAACCCGCTCGGCATCAACGGCTACTACCTGGTGTCCCGGGGCGAGAAGACCCCGTGGCGGCTCAAGCTGCGCACCGCGTCGTACGCGAACGTGCAGGCGCTGGCCAGCCTGCTCCCCGGCGCCCTGGTGCCGGACCTGATCGCCATCCTCGGCTCGATGTTCTTCGTGGTCGGTGACATCGACAAGTGACCGGCGGCTGACCGGGGCGGATCAGCGCCAGCGGCCACCGGCGCGCGGCGAGTCGTCCTGCGGCGGGTGGCCGTACCGCTGCTCACCGCCCCACTGCTGACGGGCGCGCGGCTCCGGCTCGGCCGACCGCCACGAGTCGACCGGCTCCCGCTGGGCGGGCGGCCGCCACTGCTCGGCCGGCCGTTCGCCCCACGACTGCTCGGCGGGCTGCTGGCCCCGCGCCGGCCCGCGCCACTCGTGCGGCACCGGCACCCCGCCGGCCGGCAACGCGGGATGCTCCTCCGGCTCGACCCAACCGCCGCCGCCCCACTGCTCGGCGGGCCGGCGGGGCTCGTCGTGGCGGACCGACGCCCACCGGTCCTGCACGCGGAACTCGGCGCCGTCGGCGTGCAGCTCCGCCCGGCGCTCACCGACCCGGACCTCGCGGCCCCGCCCGTCGTCGCGGACCTCGGCCCAACGGTCGCCGGCCCGCACCCCGGACCAGCTCTCCTCCGCCGGGTACGACCCGCCCGCCCGGGACTGGTCGGCGCGGTCGTCGGCGGCACCCGGCCAGGACCGCTCCTCCGGCTGGCCGCCGGACCAGGGCCGCTCCTCGCGCTGACCGCCCGACCAGGGCCGCTCCTCCCGCTGGCCGCCCGCGCGCTCGTCGCGCTGGCCCGGCCAGCCCCGCTCCGGCTCGGCCCGCTCCGACCAGGAGTTCTCCGCCTCCGCGCCGCCCCAGGACGACTCCTCCGGGGCCGGGGACCAGCGGCCGGCGTACCCGGCATAGGCGTTGCCCACCGCCGGGTCCGCCCCGTCGACCACGGTGTGCCGGGTGGTCACGTGCACGGTCTCGGTGTGCCGCACCACCGGCCGGCCGCTCGGCTCCGCCGCTGCCGCGCCCCGCGCCTCGCGGGCCGCGCCGTACACGCCGGCCTGGCCGGCGGCGGGACGCTCCGCGCCGTACCGGCGGCCGGCCGGCTCCTCGTCGTCCCGGTCGGTGGCCGCGCGCCCCCAGGATGCCGGGGCCTCCTCCGGCGCGGCGGCCCGCCGGCGCCCGCCGGACGGGTGGTCGTGCGCCTCCGGGGCGGGCACCCGCGCCCGGCCGGCGCCGGCGGGCTCCTCGGCGACCGCCCCGGTGATGCCGGCGGCCGCGGCGATACCGGCCGCCGCCGCGTCCAACCGGCGGCGCAGCGCGGTCATCTGGTCCTCTACCCGCTGGGACTGATCGAGCGCCTGGTTGCCGCGCTGGGCGGCGGCCACGATCTCGGCCCGCAGTTCCCGGCGCAGCTGCTCCAGCTCGTCGAGGAACTCCTCGCCACGCGGCTGGCCGCCGTCGGCGCGCAGCGCGATCGACAGACCGATCAGGACCACGGCCATGATGGCCAGTACGGCGGCGAACCGGAGCGGACCGTTGCCGTCGGCGATCAGCAGGATCAGCGCCGCGATGGGCGCGATCGCCACACCGATCCAGAACAGGACGGTCAGCAGCTGGGGGTTGTACTTTTCGGGCGCGACCGGGGCGGGCATGGCTGTGGAGCCTACCGAGAGATGCCCTGCGTGGGAACGGTCCCGAGGACCGGATCGCGACGTCGAAAAGGGTACGGCCGGGCGCGGCCGGCGGCGTGCCGCCGCGCCCGGACCGTGGTCAGCTGGTGGCGAGCGCGCCGTCGGAGGAGAGGACCAGACCGACGCTGGCGGTGCCGGTCTTCAGCGCGTTCTTGGTCTGCGGACCACCGGCGTCCAGCGAGCTGAACGAGCCGGCCTTGAAGTTGTAGACCTGCACCAGACCGGCCTGGCACTTCGGCCGCTGCGGGCACTCCGGCGGGCCGGCCAGCACGGTCGCCGAGCCGGAGCACTTGGCCGCCAGGTCGGAGATCGTCGTGAGGCCGTGCTTGTCGGCGAACGCCTTGGTGACGGCGAAGGCGTTCTGGTCCTGGGCGGCGGCGGGCGCGCCGAAGGTGATGCCCACCTTGTCCCCGGCGGCCTTCAGCGCGGTGACGGTCTTGTCCAGTTCCGGCGAGGAGACCGGGGCGGCGTTCTGGCCGTTGGCCTTGGTGTTGAGGAACTCGGCCATGGTCGCCGCGTACTCCGGGACGACCTGGATCTCGCCCTTCTCCAGGGCCGGCTCGTAGAGCTCGCGGTTGCCGATCTGCTGCACCTTGACCTCGTAGCCGGCCGCGGTGAGGGCGATCTTGTACAGCTCGGCCAGGGTCTGGCTCTCGCTGAAGTTGCCGGCGCCGACCACGATCTGCCCGCCGGGGCCCTTGGCGAGCCCGGTGGTGAGGTTGTTGGCCGAGGCGAACTCCTCGGCGGCGGCCTTCGGGGTCTTGCGGTCGACGTCGACCGCCTTGTTGAGCGCGATCAGCTTCGGCGTGTCCAGCGCCGCGGAGACCTTGTCCAACGCGGCGAGCAGCTGCGGGTTGGCCGCGTCGGCGTTGACCGCCGGGATGATGTTGTCGGTGTTCTGGAGCTTCCTGTCGTCCGCCAGGACGACCAGCTGGTCCCCGGCGACCGGGGCGCACCCGGCCCCGCTCGCGCCCTGCTCGGGTGCGTCCGTGCCGGAGGACCCCTCGTCCCCGCAGCCGGTGAGCAGACTCGCCATGGTGAGCGCGCCGATCGCGCCGACCGCCAGTCGTGTCCGTACGCGCATGATCGCGCCCGCCTTCCGTGTCCCGGCGCGACCCGAGGTGGGCCGGCCGCGTGTCCGACGGGCGATCCGATCGGCCGCCCGCGCCTCCAGCCAATATCCTCCGAGCCCGACCGACAAATTTCGGGCGTGGTTCGTCACCGGATCGTCACCGGTGCGCTCAATTTCCGGTGACCGCGGCAGCCGCCCGCCGGGCTGCCCGGCGCCGTGCCCGGCGCAACGGGCGCGGGGTGACGACCCGCTCGACCAGCGCCAACACCCCTTCCACCAGCAGCGCCAACCCGGCCACCAGCACACCGCCGGCGATGATCTGCCCGCCGCCGGCCGCGATGTCCAGCCCGAAGCCGGCCCGGATGATCTGGCCGAGCCCGCCTCCGTTGACGAACGAGGCGAGCGCCGCGGTGGCGACCACCTGCACCGCGGCGGTCCGGAATCCGGCCGCCAGGTACGGCACCGACAGCGGCAGCTCCACCCGGCGCAGCACCTGGCCCCCGGACAGCCCCATCCCCCGGGCCGCGTCCCGGGCCTCCGGGTCGGCCTGCCGCACCCCCGTGTACGCGTTGGCCAGCAGCGGCGGCACCGCGAAGACGGCCAGGGCCGCCACCACGGCCGGCCGGCCGAAGCCGAGGAAGGTCAGCGGCAGGATGGTCAGCAGCGCCAGGGTAGGGATCGCCAGCGTGACGTTGGAGATCAGCAGGACCAGGCCGCCGCCCCGGCCGGTGTGCCCGAGCCAGAGCCCGATCGGCCAGGCCACCAGGCAGCCCAGCAGCACCGCGGCGGCGGAGATGCTCAGGTGCTCACCGAGCCGGTCCAGGATGCCGCCGGGGTTGGTCCAGTTCAGCGGGTCGTTGAGCCAGACCACCGCCTGCTCGACGGGATTGGTGTCCGCCCTGGCGTCCGCGCCGGTCATCCGGTCCGCCCGCGCAGCCACGGCGTGAGCAACCGGCCCACCCCGGCGAGGATCAGGTCCAGCACCAGCGCGAGCAGGACGCAGAGCAGCGTCCCGGTCATGATCTGGGCCTTGTAGAAGTTGTTCTGGAAGCCGGCGAAGATGAGCTGCCCCAGCCCGCCGCGCCCGACCACCACCCCGACCGTGACCAGGGCGACCGTCGAGACGGTGGCGAGCCGCACCCCGGTGAGGATGCCGGGCAGGGCCAGCGGCAGGTCGATGCGGAACAGCCGCGCCCAGCGGCCGTACCCCATGCCCTCGGCCGCGTCGCGGACCTCGGGAGGCACCTGGTTCAGCCCGGCCACCGCGTTTCGCACGATCACCAGCAGCGCGTACAGCACCACCACGGTGAGCACGGTGATCGCGCCGATGCCCAGGTAGGGGGCGATGAAGGCGAAGAGTGCCAGCGACGGGACGGTGTACAGCACGCCGGTGAGCGCCAGGATCGGGCCGGCGAGGGACCGGAACCAGTACGCCGCCACCGCCAGCGGCAGGGCCACCAGGGCGGCGATCAGCACGGCCCGGGCGGTCAGCGAGGCGTGTTCGCGCAGCGCGGCGAGGATCGTGTCAGAGTTGTCCCGCACGTACTGCCAGGAGAACCACGGGTTACCCGGGTCAGCCCGGTAACTGAGGTGGAGGGACACACGTGGACGTTACCCCGGGCACCACCGGCGACGCGGGACACAGCGCGGCCTCGATCACGCTGGACGGCATCCGCAAGCGCTACCCGGACGGCACCGAGGCGGTACGCGAGCTGAGCCTGGAGGTGAAGGCCGGCGAGCTGGTGGTGCTGATCGGCCCGTCGGGGTGCGGCAAGTCCACCGTGCTGCGGATGGTCAACCGGCTGATCGAGCCGACCGGTGGCCGCATCCTGCTCGGCGACGAGGACATCACCCGGGTCGACCCGGTGAAGCTGCGCCGGCGCATCGGCTACGTGATCCAGAACGTCGGGCTCTTCCCGCACCAGACGGTGCACACCAACGTGGGCACGGTGCCCCGGCTGCTCGGCTGGCCGAAGGAGCGGATCCGCCGCCGCGCCGACGAACTGCTGGAGCTGGTCGGGCTGGACCCCGCGCAGTTCGGGCGCCGCTACCCGCACGAGCTCTCCGGCGGGCAGCGGCAACGGGTCGGGGTGGCCCGGGCACTCGCCGCCGACCCGGTGGTGCTGCTGATGGACGAGCCGTTCTCGGCGGTCGACCCGATCGTCCGGACCCGGTTGCAGGAGGAGTTCCTCCGGCTCCAGGCCGAGGTCCGCAAGACCATCGTGCTGGTCACCCACGACCTGGACGAGGCGGTCCGGCTCGGCGACCGGATCGCGGTGCTCTCCCAGGGGGGCCGGCTGGAGCAGTACGACCCGCCGGCCGCCCTGCTCGGCGCCCCCGCCTCGCCGTTCGTCCGCGAGTTCGTCGGCGCCGACCGGGGCATCCGCCGGCTGGCCGTCACCCCGCTCACCCGGGACGCGCTCGCCCCGCTGGCCGGCGTGACCGCCGACCTGCCGGCGGTGCCCCTCGGCGGCTCCGCGTACGACGCGCTGGCGACCATGCTGACGACGGGCTCCGAGGCGGTCGTGGTGACCGCCGACGGCGAACCGGTCGGCGCGCTGAGCCGGACCCGGGTGCTCGAACTCGGCCAGGCCGGGGTCTGAGAAGGCCGCGCCGGCCGGAGGTCGTCGGGGCGGACGACCTGGCCGGTCCGGTGTCAGCTTCGGCGGGCGGTGGTCAGGCCCGACCGCCGAGGCTGGCGGTGCCGATGATCCAGCCGGCGAAGAAGCCGTAGGTCGCGCCCGTGCCGGTGGTCTGGAAGTCGGCGAGCAGCGGCCCGTCCGAGGTCAGCAGCGCCGCCAGCAGGGTCGCGGTCGCGGCGGCGAGGACGTACGCGGCCCAGCCGGAGAGGAACTGGCTGACCGATCCCTGCACCCGGGCCACCTGCGAGGTGGGCAGCAGGTAGAGGAAGGTCGCGGCGAACACCAGCAGCAGGATGGCCCGCAGGTCGGTGGCGAGCACGCTGTGCTCCCCGCCGGCGGCCTCCAGCCGCCAGGCCGGCCAGGCGAGCAGCCGCAGGAACCAGCCACCGGCGGAGTTCGGGTCGGTGTGCGCCTCGGCCCAGTCGACGTACCACGGGCTACCGCCCACCCCGACCAGGATGAGCGCGGCCAGGGTGCCGGTGCCGGCGGCGGTGCCGTACCCGCTGACGGTCCGGGGGCGGTTGGTGAGGGCCATGCGGCGGGAAGTTCCCGACCCACCCCGGCGGGCAAACCTGCCCCACCCGGCGATCCGACCGGTCAGTGCTTCACCAGGTAGTCGATGAACGCCGCCCGCAGCAGCGGCTCCGCCTCCTCGTAGCCGTGGCCGGTCAGCTCCCGCCACAGTGCCGAGGCCTCGTCGATGATCGGGCCGATCGAGTTCGGCGCCCCGTCCAACACTGCGGCCTCGTCGGCGTTCGGCAGGTGCCGCAGCACCGACCAGAAGAAGCCCACATCACGGCGCTCCCGAGCCAGCGCGAAGGCCCGCTCCCGCAGCTCCTCGGTGGAGAGCGCGTCGAGCTCGTCGAAGGTGCGGCCGGTACCGGCGGAAGGAGTCTCGCTCATGCTCGCGAGCCTAACCGCCGAGATCACCTACGGCCCGTCATCCCAGCGGCGCGGCCGCACCGGTCGTCGTCGGACGCGGCACGGTCTCAGCGGGCGTCGTCGTCCCAGCGGCGCGGCCCGGTCTCCCAGCGGGGAGCCTCCCACGGGTCCGGTGGGGTTCCGGTCGACTGGGCCGGCAGCGCGGGCGGCCAGTTGTCGACGCTGCTCGACCGGGGCAGCGACCAACCGGAGCTGATCATGCCGTCGCCGGCGGGCGTCACCTCGGCCGGTTCGCCGGCCGCCCCGCGCGGTCGCCCGCACGCCTCGACCAGCCGGGTCACCACCAGCCCGGCGCCCAGCGCCGCGCCGCCGACCGTCCATCGGGAGACCGTCCAGCCGTGCGCGGTGGCCCAGGTCAGGAAGACCACCACCACGCCCACCGCGAGCAGGGTGCCGAAGATGCCGCCCCGCCGCCCGTACGCGCTGGTGCCGGCGAGCATCGCCACGCCGACCGCCAGCACCGTCCAGTCCAGCCCCGGCACCGGTGCGACCGGGCCGGTGCCGTTGGCGGCCAGCAGCACCCCGGCCAGCATGGCGAGCACGGTCGAGCCGACCAGCGCCACGGCGGTGACCAGGGCCGCCAGCACGCCCCGGCGGCGGGCCGGGTCGACCACCGGCCGGAACCGGCCGATCACCCGCCGGACCGCCCGGATGGCGCCGAAGAGCCCGCCCAGCGCGGCGACGGCCGCGAACCCGGCGAAGAGGTAGTAGGCGGTGCGGCGCGGGTCGTAGTCGGCCTGCACCGCGACCGGGGTGGTGCGCCGCTCGATGTAGACGATCACGCCTGCGGCGGCGGCGAGGCTGGCCGCCCAGCCGGGCACGTGCAGCACCACCACGGCCAGGGCCAGAGCCAGGCCACCGGCGGCGGCGACCACCAGGGCCGGGGTGAGCGCCGCCGTGACACCCCGGTCACCCTGCTCGGCGAAGTGCAGCGCGGCGGCGACCGCGACCGGACCGACCGCCAGATTCACCGCCGCGGTGCGCAGGCTCAGCCCGGCGGCGAGGGCGAGCAGTCCGAGCGCGACCACGTCGACCAGGAGGGTGCGCAGGCCGTCGCCGCGCAGCGTGTCGGCGTCCTCGCGGCGGAGCAGGACAACCAGGGCGACCAGGCCGACCAGGAGGACCGTCTCCCACACCAGGTGCACGGCGACCCGGTCCCGGCCCGGCTCACCGTGCGCGGGATCGTCGAAGACGTTCTCCAGCACGGCGGCGGGCACCCCCGGCGTGGGCTCCACGGACCCGGCCCGGCCTGGTTCGTCGTACGCCATGCCGCGCGCCTCCCACGTGCCCGGCCGTCCCCGTCGACGGCCGTCTGCTCCGGTCGCCAGGGACGGTACCTGCGCGCGCGGCCGGGCGTAACCCCCCTGATCAGCGGCGGGGCTGGGGGCCCTGCCGCTCGCCGGGCTCGCGGTCCTCGTCGTCCTCCTGCGCGGGAACCCGGCAGGCGCGTTCGAGCCAGAGCGCGGCGACGGTCAGGGCCAGCGCGGCGAGCAACCCGGCACCGGCCGCCGGACGGTCGTCCATGGCGGCGTTGGTGTCCTCGAGGAAGAGCCACGCGGTCAGCCCCGCGTAGAAGCCCGTGAAGATCGCCCCGGCCAGCGAGGACGCCTTGGCCAGCACCACGAACCGGGCGACCAGCAGCGGGTTCACCGGGTCCCGGCCGGGCCGGCGCTCGATCCGGCTGCGGGTGTTGGCCGCCGCGTACGCCTCCAGCACCGCGAGCGTGCCCAGCGTGACCACCGGCAGCCAGGGCAGGTCCGGCGCGACGTCGTAGTAGAAGGTGCTGATCAGCAGCACGGCCACCGCTGCGGCGGCCAGGGCGGCGACGACCAGGGTGGAGATCCGGGTGGGGCCCATCCGGAAGCGGTCGGGTTCGCTCCCGCGCGGGGGCTGCGCCTGGGTCATGCCGGCCGGCTCCACTCGGTCATGGGGTCGACTCTAACGCCAGATCGGGCCGGGGGCTCAGTTCCAGCGCGTCACCGGCCAGCGGCTCGGCGTTGAGCAGGTCGGCCAGCCAGCCGTGCCCGGGCAGCCGACCGTGCGGTTCGATGTCGATCCACGGCCGCAGCACGAACGCCCGCAGGTGGGCCCGGGGATGCGGCAGGGTCAGCTCGGGGTCGTCGCTGAGCACCGGCTCGCCGGCGGCGTCCCAGACGGCGACGACGTCCACGTCCAGGGTGCGCGGCCCGAACCGGCGCTCCGGGTCGCGGACCCGGCCCGCCGCCCGCTCGGCGGCCTGGGCCCGGTCCAGCCAGTCGCGGGGGGTCGCCGCCGGGTCCGCGACCATCACCGCCGCGTTGAGGTACGCCGGCTGCTCGGCGTCCCCCCACGGTGGAGTCTCGTAGACGCCGGAGACCACCAGGACCGCGTCGCCGAGCGCCGCGACGGCCCCCCGCAGGTGGGCGAGGCGGTCGCCGAGGTTGCTGCCGAGGGAGAGCACGGCCCGGGTCATCGGGTACGCCGCATCGTCACGGCCACGTCGGCGAAGGTGTGCGGGATCGGCGCCTCGGGCTTGTGGACGGTGACGGTGGCGGCGGCGACCAGCGGCTCGGCCAGGCAGACCGCGAGCAACCGGTCGGCGAGCGTCTCGATCAGCGCGACCGGTTCGCCGGTGATCACCGCGACCAGCTTCTCGGCCAGCTCGCCGTAGTGCACCGTGTCGGTCACCTCGTCGGAGCGGGCGGCCGGGCCCAGGTCGAGTTCGAGCACCGCGTCGACGACGAACTCCTGCCCCTGGGCGCGTTCGAAGTCGTACACGCCGTGCCGGCCGCGCGCCCGCAGGCCGGTCAACTCGATCCGGTCGGTCATCCTGCTCCCTCGTCCCGGCCGGCGCGCCCGGCCGTCCCCACGCCGGACGCGGTCACCGCGTCCGCTCGCTCTCGTACCGCCGGCGTGCCCGGCGACACCTCGGACGCGCTCACCGCGCCCGCTCGCTCTCCCGCCCGCCGCCGGCCGCAGGCGCGCCGACACCGCCGGGATCCCCGGTGTGGAGGCCGGAGCGGTCGGCGGCGGGCTCGGCGGCCAGGCGCGGGCGGCCGGTGGCCTGCCAGACGGCGAGCGCGTCGGCGGTGCCGCGCACGTCGTGCACGCGTATCCCCCAGGCGCCGGCGGCGACGGCGAGCAGACTGGTGGCGACGGTGGCCGCCTCCCGGCCATCGGTGGGCCGCGGCTCGCCGTCCGCGTCGGCCAGCAACCGGCCGAGGTACGACTTGCGGCTCGCCCCGAACAGCAGCGGGAAGCCGAGCGCGACCAGCTCGGGCAGGCGGGCGCTGAGTTCCCAGTTGTGCGCGGCGGTCTTGGCGAAGCCGAGGCCGGGGTCGACGATGATCCGGTCGGCGGCCACCCCGGCGGCCAGCGCCTCGTCGACCCGCTGGCCCAGCTCGGCGCGCACGTCGGCGACCACGTCGGTGTAGCTGGCCAGCTCGCGCATCCCGCGTGAGTGGCCGCGCCAGTGCATCAGCACCCAGGGGCAGCCGGCGTCGCGCACCACCCGGGCCATGTCCGGGTCGGCGAGCCCGCCGGAGACGTCGTTGACCACGGCCGCCCCGGCCGCCAGGGCCGCCTCGGCCACCGAGGCCCGGCTGGTGTCGATGCTGACCGCGACGCCG
This sequence comes from Micromonospora sp. CPCC 205739, assembly GCF_036906795.1. Taxonomy (NCBI): domain Bacteria; kingdom Bacillati; phylum Actinomycetota; class Actinomycetes; order Micromonosporales; family Micromonosporaceae; genus Micromonospora; species Micromonospora sp. CPCC 205739. Next base: position 67,179 of record NZ_JBAKHS010000016.1, read on the forward strand.
GCCGCGACGAGTTCCCGGATCACCGGCAGGACCCGGGCCGCCTCGGTCGCGGCGTCGACCCGGTCGGCGCCCGGCCGGGTGGACTCGCCACCGACGTCGACCAGCGCGGCGCCCTGGGCGCGCAGCCGCGTTCCGTGCGCGACCGCGGCGTCGAGGTCGGCGTACCGGCCGCCGTCGGAGAAGGAGTCGGGCGTGACGTTGAGGACGCCCATCACCACCGGGGCCTGGGCCCGTACCAGATCGGTCACGACTAGACGGTACCGGTCGGGCAGGCCCCGCCCGGCGACCCCCTGACATGCGGATTGGAACAGGTGTACGATCGGACGTCCGGGTCGAATCGGGCCGACTCTTCGCGGGTTGTCGCAAAGGGGGGCGGCCCGTACGCTGTGGAATTGCCCAGCATCGAGATGGCGAAGCCTGGAGGGAGGGCCGAAGCGGGAAGAATCCCCCCAAAGCTCGCCACTCTCCGTGGTGGGTAACGAACGTAGCGTCGCCGACGCTGCGCCGAGTGAGCACATTTCCCGCCAGGCTTGCCTACTGCACCGCCGCGGCACCGCCGGCCGCGACATGGGGAGGTTCCAGTGATCGCCTTCGAGCTCATGCAGACGGCGACGTCCGGCGTCGCGCAGGCCCTGCACACCCTGGCGACGGCACCGCTCGCCGAAGCGGCTCCGAAGGGCATCGACACCAACGGCGTCGTCACCTTCTTCGCCAGCAAGATCGCGCCCATCCTGCTCGCCGTGCTCGGCGTCATCTTCATCGGCCGCGCCAGCCGGGGTGAGATCTCCAAGGTGCTCACCAGCTCCGCCATCGCGATCGTCGGCCTGGCCTTCATCGCCGGGGCGGCCACACTCTTCTTCGTCGGTGACTACCTGATCGACCTGATCTTCGAATAGGCCCGGGCGAGACATGCGGCTGCGCACCGACGACGACATCTACCGGGCCCGCCTGGTCTACCTCGGGCCGCCCGGCTACACCCTTCCCGTCCACCTGCCGTACGCCCAGTACGGCCTGTTCATGCTGCTCGTACCCCTCTACATGTTCATCCACTGGTTGTTCACGCTGCAGGTCGAGCTCTTCCCCGCCTGGGAGATCGCGCTCGCCATCGTGAGCACCTCGTTCATCTTCCGGTACGTCGACCCGGACCGGCCGGCACGGATGGTCATCCGCACCGCCCTGACCGACTGGCGACGCACCCGGGAGCCGGCCGCCGAACTGCGGGACCCCCGCCTGGTCGGCAGCCGGATCAGGATCCGGGAGGAACTGGCATGACCGGGCGTACGTCGATCGGGCAGTTGAACCACGCGGGTGAGGCGGTCGCATGAGTCGCTCTTCCACGCCGGGTTTCCCGGCCGGACGGCACAGCGCCCCGCACGGTAACCGTGCGCGGTCGCTCGACTACCCGGAGGAGGAGGCCCGGGACGAGCAGCCGTACGACCCGGCCCTGGTGACCAGCCCCGGGCACGGTGGCGTCGGCGTCTTCCAGGCCCCCCGGCCTGCGAACGGCCGAGGCGTACCGCCGGTCGAGCCGGGCCCGCCGATGCTGGTCGGCGACGGCACCGACATCGACTCCCCGTTCCTCGACCTCTTCGGCGGCCCGGCCGCGCCGCCGCGCCCCGGACCGCCGCCCCCGGTCTCGGCCCCGCGCCACGGCGGCCGGGAGCACCCGCCGATCCCGCACCAGCCGGCGGCCCCGCCCGCGGCGGCCGCACCGGTGCCCGCCATCGAGTCGCCGGCGCCCCCGGCGATCGAGGCCCCGCCGGCCGCCGACCGGCCGACGCGTGGCCGCGTCCCGCACCAGCCCGGTGACCGCCTGCCCGTGCTCCGTCCGCCGGCCGAGGCCGAGACGGTCCCGGACCGACCGGCGCAGCCGCCCGCCCCGCGCTCACCGCGCGCGGGGGACGCCGAGGCACGCACCGCGCGCGAGGCCGCAGAGCGGGGCCGACGGGAGGCCGTCGAACGGGCCCGGCGGGACAGCGTCGAGCGCGCCCGCCGGGAGACCGTCGAACCGGTCCGTCCCGAGCCGGCCGAGCCGGAGTGGCCCGAGCCGGACGAGCTGCCCCGGTCGGTGCCGGCCGGGTCGTCGCGGCGCGGGGTCGGGGAGCCGACCCGCCACGCGGTGGCCGAACCGGGCCGACGCGGGCTGGCCGAGCCCGGGCCGCACGAGCCGGCGGAGCGGGCGTCCCGGGAGCTGGCGCCGCCGCGCCAGCGTGCGGCCAGCCGGCGCACGCCCGCCAAGCCCGTCCGGGTACGCCCTCCGAAGATCAAGTTCGGCGACCGGGACCCGTCGATCGAGCTGGCGATCACCGAGATCGCCGGTCACCTGACCTTCACCCCCAACACCGTCACCGCCTGGTACTGGCTGCCCGAGGTGCGCTGGGCGTTCCGGCCCGACGCCGAACGGGAGGCGCTGCTCTCGGCGATCTCCGAGCAGTACGCCGGCCTGGCCGGGTTCCGGCTGCATCTGCGCCGCACCACCCGCCCGTTCCCGGCCGACGAGTGGGCCCGCACCATCGACACGCACACCGCCGCGCCGCTGCCCGACGTCCCCGGCACACCCGGCTGGGCCGACCACCTGGTCGCCGCCCAGCGGCACCTGATGTCGGTCAACCACGCCGAGGGGCAGACCTACCTCGGGGTCACCTTCGCCCGGCGCTCGCTCGGCGACTCGCTCACCGAACGGGTGCTGCGCGCCTTCGGCCGGGGCACCGCCGACGGCGAGCGCCGCAAGCTGGGCCGCACCGTCGAGCAGTTCGACGAGGTGCTGGGCGCGTTCGGCATGCGCGGTCGCCGGGTGACCGCGCAGGAGCTGGAATGGCTGCTCTACCGCTCGGTCGCGCTCTGCATGGCGCCGCCGGGCACGCTCTCGCCGGTGACCAACGGCCGGTGGGAGCGGGGCGACCTGCTCGCCCTCACCGAGCAGGTCGAGCGCTACCGCACCCCGTACGGCTCGACGGTCAAGCTGGTCAACCGGATGACCGGCGAGGAGCGGCACGTCGCCGTGCTCGCGGTCGGCCGGATGGAGCCGCTGGAGATTCCCGAGCGGCACGAGCCGTGGCTGCACTTCCACGAGCGGCTGCCCTGGCCGATGGAGATCTCCACCCGGGTCGACATCCTCGGCTCCGGTGACTCCTTCCGTAACCTGGAGCACCGGCTGCGGATGATCCGCTCGCAGCAGCTCGACTACGCCGAGCACGGCATCGACGCCCCGCCCGAGCTGGAACGACTGGCCAAGCGGGCGCTGGTGATCGGCGACGAGATGACCACCGGCCTGCCGGTGGACTCCGCCCGCGCGCACGGCTGGCACCGGATCGCCGTCGGCGGCCGGACCCGGGAGGAGTGCCTGGAACGGGCCCGCCGGCTCATCCAGCTCTACTCCCGCGAGCTGCGCATCTCGCTGCAGCACCCGAAGAACCAGGACTGGCTGGCCCGCGAGTTCATCCCCGGCGAGCCGATCGCCAACACCGGATACGTCCGCCGGATGCCGGTCAACCTGCTCGCCGCCGCGCTGCCGCAGGCCGCCTCCACGGTCGGCGACCGCCGGGGCGACCTGATCGGGCGTACCGCCGGCACCTGCCGCCGGCCGGTCTTCCTCGACCTGCACTTCCCGATGGAGGTCCGGGAACGCTCCGGCCTGGCGGTCTTCGTCGCCGAGCCGGGCGGTGGCAAGTCGACCCTGCTCGGCGCCCTGGGCTACCTGGCCGCCCGGCGCGGGGTGCAGGTGACCCTGCTGGACCCGTCCGGCCCGCTGGCCCGGCTCTGCGCGATGCCGGAGCTGCGGCCGTACTCCCGGGTGCTCAACCTGACCGGGTCGGAGCACGGGACGCTGGCGCCGTACTCGCTCATCCCCACCCCGCTGCGCAGTGAGTTCGGCAGCGGCGCGGCCGGCGACCGGGAGTTCGCGATCGCGGTCTCCAACGCCCGCGCCGAGCGCCGGATGCTGGTGCAGGACATCTGCATGATGCTGGTGCCGCCGCAGGTGGCCCGCGAGGCGTCCACCGCGACCCTGTTCCGGCACGCCGTACGCCAGGTGCCGGCGGAGGAGACCTCCACTCTGGACGACGTCGTCGCCTGCCTGCAGGGGATGGACGACGACGCCGGCCGGGAGCTGGCCAACCTGCTGCTCGACACCGCCGAGATGCCGCTGGCGATGCTCTTCTTCGGCCGCCCGTCGGAGGGGCTGCTCGGTGCCGACGCGGCGCTCACCGTGATCACCATGGCCGGCCTGCGGCTTCCCGACCTCAAGATCGAGCGGGAGTACTGGTCCGCCGAGGAGGCGCTGGCGCTGCCGATGCTGCACACCGCGCACCGCCTCGCCGTGCGCCGCTGCTACGGCGGGTCGATGTCGTCGCGCAAGCTGGTCGGCCTGGACGAGGCGCACTTCATGGAGGGCTGGCGCTCCGGCCGGTCGTTCCTGGTCCGGCTCGCCCGGGACTCCCGCAAGTGGAACCTCGCCGCCCTGGTCGCCTCGCAGAACCCGAAGGACATCCTCGGCCTGGACGTGCAGAACCTCGTCTCCACCGTCTTCGTCGGGCGGATCGCCGAGGACGCCGAGATCGCCTCCGAGGCGCTGCGGCTGCTCCGGGTGCCGGTCGACGACGGGTACGAGGCCACCCTCGCCTCGCTCTCCGCCGTCGACGCCACCTCGGCCGACCGGCTCGGCTTCCGCGAGTTCGTCATGCGCGACGTGGACGGCCGGGTGCAGAAGGTCCGGGTCGACGTGTCGTACGTCGAGGGGCTGCTGCAGCACCTCGACACCACCCCCGCCGCGGTCGCCCAGGTGGCCGGGCAACTGCCGACCGTCCTGGCTGACCTGGAGGCGTGACATGGCGAGGGCCCGGGCACGGATCGCGGCGCTCCTCCTCGCGCTCGGCGTACTCGCCGGTGCCACGATCGCCTGGCCGGTGGTCGGGGCGACACCGGCCGCAGCGGCCCCGCCGGTGACGGCCCAGGCGGCAGCGGAGCTGTGCAGCACGAAGGAGTGGCAGGCCGACTTCCGCGCCTGCGTCGCCAAGCTGCAGCAGGTCGCTGACGAGGAGGTGAAGTGCCGCAACGCGCCGGTGCCCACCACCCCGGATTCGGGACTCGCGGGATGGTTTGCCTCGAGGCCCGACTCGTCCAAGCTCGCCGGTCCGAAGGGTTTCTACAGCGACTACGGCTACGCCGGCTACAGCTTCAACACCTACGACCTGGACGAGGGATGCGCATCGTCGGTGCTGCACCCCGACTACAAGTTCACCACCACGGTCGCCAACGGCGAGTTCATGTTCGCCACGTCGATCATCGGCGCCTCGAACGCCCTGCGGGAGCGGGCCTGGGACCCGCGCTCGATGTGGGGCTGGGCCGACCCGCTGGTGGAGAAGTCGACCAAGGCCGTCTACCAGAAGGTGTTCAGCGTCTTCGGCATCGTCACGCTCTGCGTGGTCGGCCTCTACCTGCTCTGGCGGTCCCGCCAGTCGGACATGAGCAACGCGATGACCACGGCTGGCTGGGCACTGCTGGTGATGGTCGCGGTGACCGCCCTGGCCGCCTGGCCCGTCAAGTCCGCCAACATCGCCGACGGCACCCTCATCACCACCCTCGGCGTCGTGCACGACGCGGTCGGTCCGGCGTCCCGTGACACTCCCCCCGGCCAGTGCGACGACCCAAACCCGGCGGCGTGCAGGGACAACCGGCCGCCGGCGATCCGGGCAAGCGACACCGCTACAGAGTCGATGCTCTACCGCAACTGGCTGCGTGGCGTGCTCGGGTCGGCGGACAGCGAGACCGCCAAGAAGTACGGCCCCGCGCTCTACGACGCCAAGTCGCTCTCCTGGGAGGAGGCGGAGAAGCTCCGGCAGAATCCCGCCACCCGACCAGCGACGATCAAGGCCAAGCAGCAGCAGTGGGCCAGGGTCGCCGCTGAGATCGAAAAGGAGGACCCGGAGGCGTACGAATACCTCAAGGGCACCCGGGACATGGACCGGATCGGTTCCGGCTTCATCGCCGTGCTGGCCGCGCTGCTCTTCGCGATGTTCGACCTGACCGCCTCGCTGCTGGTGCTGCTCGGCTTCCTGATCTTCCGGTGGGCGGTGATCGCGGCGCCCATCCTGGGCACGGTCGGCCTGCTGCGGCCCGCCAGTGCCGGGCTGCGCCGCCTCGGCAACGCGGTGGTCGCCGCCCTCTTCAACATCGCCATCTTCGGCACCGGAGCCGCCATCTACCTCTTCGCGGTGGACCTGATCATGAGCACGCCCACCCTGGCCGGCTGGCTCCAGGTGGTGCTGGTCTGGCTCTGTGGCGTGGTCGGCTGGCTGCTGCTCCGCCCGTACCGGCGGATCACCCAGCTCGGAGGCAAGGACAGCAGCGAGGCGGTCAGCTCGGCCGGCTCCTGGCACCGCCGCTTCTTCCGGGACATGCGGGTCGCCGCGCGGCTCGACGTGGTGGAGCCGGGCGGCACGACCGAGCCGGCCCTCGCCCGGCGCCGCGGGCTGGCGCTGGAGCCGTCGAACCTGCGCCCGGAGGCCCGGCGCGAGGATCCCTCGCACGCCTCCACCACCCTCGCGGTGCGGGATCGACCGGACGGTCGGGAACGCGCGGACGAGACGGATCCGCCGGAGGTGCGGTCCGGCGACGGTGCGCGGACCACCGCGCCGCGTCCCCGCCGTCGACAGCCGGCCAGTTGGACGGAGCCGGACTTGCCCGAGGAGTCGCCCGCCTTCGTCGTGTACCGACCGGATTCCGCCGAGCGCACACCGGCCAGCAGGCCGAACCCCCGGGTGCGCTCCGAGGCCCGGTGACGGCGATGCGGCGAGCGATCGAGTTCCTGGTCACCCGGATCCTGCGGTCCCGGATCGGCATCGCGCTCGCGATCGCCGTGCTGGTCTTCGGGGTGATCGGGACCGCCCGCCTGGTAACCGGCCCGGTCGACCCGGCCGCCGGGCTCAGCAACCGCCCGAGCGAGCCGATCACCACGGTGGACCCGGCGGAGGGCGACGACGGCGTACTCGCCACGCCGCTGCCGGCGTCCCCCCGGACGCGTCCCGGTGAGCTGACCCCTCAGCAGACCGCGGACCGGTTCGCCAAGGCGTGGCTCGGTGGGCCGGCCGTCACGGCGGAGAAGTGGCACTCGGACCTGCGCCCGTTGTCCACGGCGGGGCTGACCGAGAAGCTCACGGGCGCCGACCCGGCGGGGGTGCCGGCGGAGAAGGTGACCGGGGAGCTGATCCTCCGGCCGCGCACGGAAGCCTTCGCGGAGGTGCTGGTCCCGCTGGAGACCGGACGGCTCCGACTGGAGTTGGTGGCGCCGGACGGGCGCTGGTTGGTGGACGCCGTGGACTGGGAGCGGGAATGACTGCCGAGCTGCCGGGGGTGGGCCAGCCACCCCGTCGCCGCCTCCGGATCGGCGCCGTGGCCACCGCGCTGACCGCCACCTTCACCCTGCTCTGCTGCGGCGGCGGGACAGCGGCCTTCTTCCTCACCAACCTCGGCGGCGAGGAGCCGAGCCTGGTCTCCACGGAGCAGACGTGCGGCGAGGACCACCGGGTCACCGTCACCGGCAGGATGCCGAGGATGGCCGCCTACGGCGACAGCCAGCTGCGCAACGCCGCCGTCATCATCAAGGTCGGGCAGGAGATGAAGGTGCCACCCCGCGGCTGGGTGATCGCGGTGGCCACCGCCATGCAGGAATCGGCCCTGCGTAACCTGGCCAACAGCACCGTCGCCGGCTCCCGCGACATCCCGAACGAGGGGGTCGGACGGGACCACGACTCGGTCGGCCTGTTCCAGCAGCGGGCCGGCTGGGGCAGCGTCAGGCAGCGGATGAGCCCGGACTACGCGGCCCGCAAGTTCTACGAGAAGCTGCTCAAGGTGGACGGTTGGGAGCAGCTCCCGTTGACCCTGGCGGCCCAGCGGGTCCAGATCAGTGCCTACCCGGATGCGTACGCCAAGCACGAGGACACCGCCGGCCAGATCGTGAACGCGTTGACAGAAGGCGGCGCCCGGACGGTGCTGATCGCCAACAAGGTCGTCTGCGACCGGGCCTCCGCCAAGACGATCGCCGCCTCCGGCTGGACCTCGCCGATCCCCGGCAGAGTGGGTTCCGGCTTCCGGACCGCGAGTCGACCGCAGCACAACGGGGTGGACATCGCCGCACCGAAGCGGACCACGCCGATCCACGCGGCGGCCACCGGGCGGGTACTCGTGGCCCGCTGCGATCCCGACCGCCAGGGCCGGCTCGACTGCGACGTGGACGGCTACCCCGGCAAGGGCGGCTGCGGGTGGTTCGTCGACATCCTGCACGCCGGCGGGTTCATCTCCCGCTACTGCCACATGGTGGAGAAGCCGCTGGTCGTCCCCGGTCAGGAGGTGCGGGCCGGTGAGGTCATCGGACGGGTGGGCAGCAGCGGCAACTCCTCCGGCCCGCACCTGCACTTCGAGGTCCACCGCGACGGCGACCGCAGCTCCCATGGGGCGATCGACCCGGTGCCGTTCATGCGGCAGCGGGGGGCGCCCCTCAACGGCTCGAGCGTGAGGCACGCGGAACGATGACCGGTCCGCTGCCGGATCCCTTCGCCGGCCAGCCCGACTGGGCGCCACTGACACCCCGGCCGGTCGAGATCGTGCCCGCCACCGGGCGGGTGGAGCTGCGTGGCCGGCGGGTGCTGGTCGGGCTGCCCGGTCTGGGCTGGCGGGGTGACCTGCGGGCCGACGAACGGGTGGTGCAGGGCAGCCGCACCTACGTGCCGGTGATCCCCGAGCACGAGTGGTACCGGGCCGAGTCCGACCAGGTCGAGGTCTTCGCGCCGTTGATCCCGGTGGATCGCGTCTGGGTCGAGACGCTCGGCGAGCGCCCGCGCCCGGGAACGGCCGGTCGAGAGCAGGGCATCCGGCTGGTCTCGCTGGACGAGCCGGCCCACCGGACGCCCACGCCGGTCTTCGAGGCGGACACGGTCAGCGGGCGACGGGTGGTGCACGTGGAGGACTCGGTCGAGCACCGGGACCTGCGCGCGGTGACCGAGACCTACTCCGGCGCCGACGGCGACATCTGCGTCCGGGTCACCCCCGAACTGGAGTGGTACCGGTGGGCCTGGCGTGGGCAGGCACCAACCACTCTGGAGGTCCCGGTACATCTCCTGTGGATTGAGTGAGTTGGTCAGGCAACCTTCCGAGCGCCGCAGACTCGCCAGCCATCCTTCGTGTCGACTACATCGAAGGTCCAGTCCTCGCGGCGGCTGCTCCGTTGTTGTCCGTCCGAGGACCCGGCGATCGTCAGGGTGCTGCTGACCGATTCGCCGCCGACCGACTTCGCTCGGGTGAGCGGCCCCCAACTGATCCGGACGACGACGTTGTAGGTGGCCTCGCGCTGCTCCGCCTCGGTCCGCAGGGCCGTGGCCGCGGTGAGGTCCGCATTCCCCTCGCAGACGAGCAGGCTGGCCCGCGCGTCGTTCCGGTTGACCAGATATTCGCGCAGGTAGTTGTCCACCACCACGTCCGGCGCGCTTCGATCCGGCGTCGTGGCCCGGTCGTACAGCACGTAGCCGATCACCGCGCCACTCACGCAGAGCAACGCCAGCACCCCCGCGACCACGGTGAGCACGGTGCGGGTCCGGCGGGGCGGCTGCTGCGGCGCCGGCGCGACGGCAGGGGGCGCCAGTTGGTCCGGCGGGGTCCGCTGCGCCGGTACGCGGGAGACCTGGGAACCGGCGGGGGGCTGCACTGATTCCACCCCCTGAGGCTATCGGCTGAGCGCCTCGTACCCAATGCCCCAGATCCTGCGGATGGTGACAGGACGAACCCGTGACGTGAGAGTTCGGCACGCTTTGCGACAAGACCGCTCCGCGCCGCCGCGCTTCCCGGGCGAGCGGACGGACCTGGGATACCGTCTGAGCTCGGGGAGGTTTCCAACCTCGGAAAGAGGGGTGGACACGGTGGCCGGTCCGAAGTCGCGCACGAACCGTGCCGCCGCTCTGCACCGGCGGGCCGCCGCCACCGCCGCCGCGGCCGCCGGCGTGCTCGACGAGACCCGCCCGGCCCCCGCGGACCAGCGCCGGCAGTACGAGCTGGCGGACCGGCTGCGGACGGCGGCGGCGGTGCTCGCCCCGGGCTGGGCCGGGGCCCCGCTGGACAGCCTGCCGCCGGACACCCCGGCGGGCGAGGTGAACCCGCCCTTCGTCCGGGTCGGTACCGCCGCACCGCTGGACGACGCCCGCTTCCCCGCGCTGGTGCCGCTGCTGGGCACCGGTCATTTGTCGCTCGACGTCGACGCCCGGGAGCCGCGGGCGGTCGGGCTGCTCCGGGCCGTACTGCTGCGTCTGTTGGCCGCGACGCCGGCCGGCTGCCTGCTGGTGCGCGCGGTGGACGGCGCCGGCGCGGGCGACACCTTCGCGCCCTTCGCGGCGCTGGCCGACGCGGGCCTGCTGCCGCCGCCGGCGGTGGACGTGGCCGGCCTGCGGGCGGTGCTCACCGAGGCCGAGCAGTGGGTCTCCCCCGGCACCGGCCGGCCGCGCCGGCACGACCGGACGCTGCTGCTGGTGATCGCCGGGCTGCCGGAGCTGACCGGGCCGAGCGACCTGGGCCGGATCGAGGCGCTGGCCGCGCAGGGCCGCCCCGCCGGCCTGCACCTGGTGGTCGCCGGTTGGCCGCCACCCGGCCCGTACGCGGCTCGCCCGCCGCTGCCGCAGGCCACCCGGTTGGAGCTGCGGACCGCGTACGCGCTGCTCGGGGATCCGCCGGGGAGCCCGTTCAGCGGGCCGGGCGGGGACTCGCCGGGTGGCTTGAACTCGCCGGTCTTCGTGGACGACGACCCCGGGGCGGACCTGATCGTGGCGGTCTGCCGCCGGCTCGCCGAGCAGGTGGAGGCCGGTTCCCGGCTGGGCCTGGCCGAGCTGCTGCTCCCGCCGGAGGAGCCGCTGTGGCAGGCCGGCTCGGCCGACGGGCTCTCCACGACCGTGGGCGACGCGAACGGGCGGCCGGTGACGGTGGGCTTCACCGAGCTGACGCCGCACTGGCTGGTCAGCGGTCGCTCGGACGCCGGCCGGTCGGCGTTCCTCACCAACGCGCTGCTCGGTCTCGCCGCCCGCTACGGCCCGGACGAGCTGGCGCTGCACCTGGTGGACCTCGGCGACGGCGAGTCCTTCGTGGAGTTCCTGCAGACCGAGCGGGACCGCTCCTGGGTGCCGCAGGTCCGGGCCGCCGCGATGGCCGCCGACCCGGAGTACGTGCGCGACCTGTTCGACCAGCTGACGGCGGAGATCCGCCGGCGCGAGGAGGCGGGCGCACGGGCGGGCGGGCAGCGTTACGCGCAGCTACGGGAGCACCAGTCGCTGCCCCGGATCGTCTGCGTGATCGACAACTTCCCGTTGCTGCTGGCGACCCGGGACCCGGTCGCCGCCGACGTGCTCGCCCGGCTCGACGGGCTGGCCCGCGCCGGGCGCGCGTACGGGATCCACCTGGTGCTGGCCGGCGCGGGTGACCTGGGCATCGGCGCAGGGCCGGCGCCGCGGGACTCGGTGCTGGGGCAGTTCCCGGTGCGGGTGGCGCTCTCCGGCGGTGGCGCGGTGCTCGCGCCCACCAACGACGCCGCGGCGGGCCTGGCGGTGGGCAGCGCGGTGGTCAACACCGCGGGTGGACTGGGCGGCCCGCGTGGGGCCACCCGGGGTCATGAGCGGCTGGTCCGCTTCCCCGACCCGCACGACGCCCCGGAGATCGTCGAGCGGCTGCGGCACCGGCTCTTCGAGGCCCGCCCGGAGGGGACCACCCCGCCGGTGGTCTTCGCGGGCTGGGCCCGGCCGCTGCTGCGCAACGACCCCCGGCTGCGGGCCGCCCTGGCCGGGCGGGCCGGTGGGCCGGCCGCCCTGCTCGGCCGGGCGGTGGACGTGGCTCGGACGACGGTGGCCGTCCCGCTCGGCCCGGTGGCCGGGCGTAATCTCGCCGTCCTCGGGGCGGGCGCGGGGGCGGCCGGGCTGCTGGCGAACGCCGCGCGCAGCACCGCCGCCCACCATCCGCCGGGTACGGCCCGGTTCGTGCTCGCACCGCTGGCCGAGGGGTCCGCCGCGGTGGCCGCCGGGTTGTCGGCCGAGCTGGCGCAGCGGCAGCGGGTGGAGACGGTCGACGCGGCGGGGCTGCTGGGCGCGATGGACGGTGCCGGGCCGGCGTACCTGGTGGTGTTCGGGGTGGACCTGGCGACGGCGGAGGAGTTGCCGGTGGAGCGGCTGCGCACGCTGCTGCGCGAGGGCCCGCCGGGCGGGGTCCACCTGCTGGGCTGGTGGCGGACGGTGCCGCCGTTCGCGGCGCTGCTGGCGCCGGACGGCGAGGTGGACAAGCTCGCCGCGGTCGCCGCGGTGGACGTGCCGGGGGCGATGCTCGGTGCGGTCTTCGGTCGGCCGGTGGAGTGGCGGCCCCGCCCCGGCCGGGTGGTGCTCTGGGACGGTCCGGGTGAGCGGGGCACCGTGCTGGTGCCGTTCGCCGACGGGGAGGAGCCGGCGTGAGCGGGCGTGGTGAGGGGGCTGCCGTGGTGGGCGTCGGCGAGGCGACGACGCCGGTCCGGCAGCGGGTCGGTGACGAGCCGGTCGGCGCGGTGGCCGCCGCGTGGACGGACTACCTGGCCGCCGCCCGGCAGCTGGACGGGGTACGCCGCGCCGCGGCGACCGCCGCCGCGGAGCAGGCCCGGGCGGTGGAGGCGGCCCGGGGGGAGCTGACCGAGCTGCACGCTCGGTTGGCGCCGCAGCAGGCCGGGCTCCGGGAGCAGGGCGTACCGGCGATCTCGCTGACCCCGACGCCGCCGGAGCTGACCGAGGCGGTCCGGTCGATGGTCGGCGGCCCGGCGGCCGTGCTGGCCGCGCTGCGGGTGGCCCGCGGGTGGGCGGACGCGGCCGACGCGACGCTGGCCGCGCGGGGTCCGCTGCGGCCCGCGGCCTGGCCGCCCCGGGCCCGCAACCTGCTGGTGTACGGCCCGTTGGCGCTGCTGGTGCCGGTGGTCCAGCTGGTCGTCCTCGTGCTCGCCGGGCCGGGCGCGGCGAGCCTGGTGGCGCTGGTCGTGGGGCTGCCGATGCCGGCGGTGGCGTTCGGGACGGGCTGGGTGGCGGTGGGTCGGCTCTTCCCGCCCCGCCCGGGTGAGCGGCTGGACCGGACGCCCCGGCTGGGCGCGCTGACCTGCCTGGTTCCGGCGGTGGCGACCGCGAGCGCGATCATGCTGGCGATGCTGGCCGGCTGAGACGCGGCGGCCGCGCCGCTCCCTCGGGGAGCGCCGCGGCCGGTCGGACGGTACGGATCAGCGCGGGATGATCAGGGCCATCGCCTCGGCGCGCGACTTCGCGTCGTGCTGGAGGGTGCCCCGCACGGCCGAGGTGATGGTCTTGGCGCCGCTCTTCTGGATGCCGCGCATCGCCATGCACATGTGCTCGCAGTCGAGCACCACGACGACGCCGCGCGGTGCCAGCTTGCTCATCAGCAGGTCGGCGATCTGCGAGGTGAGCCGCTCCTGGACCTGGGGGCGCCGGGCGAAGACCTCGACCAGCCGGGCCAGCTTGGACAGGCCGGTGATCCGGCCGTCGGGCCCCGGGATGTAGCCGATGTGCGCGCTGCCCCGGAACGGCAGCAGGTGGTGCTCGCAGAGGCTCATCACGTCGATGTCCCGGACGAGCACCAGTTCCTCGTGGTTGGCCTCGAAGGTGGTGCTGAGCACCTGGGCCGGGTCGACCCGGAGGCCGGCGAAGAGTTCCGCGTACGCCCGGGCCACCCGGGCCGGAGTCTGCTGGAGTCCGTCCCGGTCGGGGTCCTCCCCGACCGCGATGAGGATCTCGCGGACGGCCTTCTCGATCCGGCCGAGGTCCATGGTGTCCTCGATCGGGCGGCCGGTCAGCTTGCCGCTGATCAGTCGCGCGGCCACGTAGTCCAGGGCCTCGTCGCCGTCGGGTTCGGTCGACGAGGCGGCCAGCCCCGATCGCTCGGGGCTGGCCGCGGCGTCGGTGTTCAGTGGGTACCGTCCGAGTTGTTCGAGCCGCCGACGGACAGGCCGTCGGCCTGGGCCTGCGCCTTGAGCTTGTCCTTCTCGGCCGGGGTGAGCACCGGGGGCTCGGTGGAGGGCTGACGCTTGCCGAAGCCGTTGTAGGGGGCCATCGGCGGGCGCTTCGCCACCCGGGCGCAGATCCGGGCCATGTCGGCGGTGGAGAGAGTCTCCTTCTCCATCAGCTCCAGGACGATGTTGTCCAGGACGTCCCGGTATTCCACCAGGATCTCCCAGGCCTCGTCGTGGGCCAGCTCGATCAGGGCCCGCATCTCGCCGTCGATCTCGGCGGCCACCGCGTCGGAGTAGTCCCGCTCGTGGCCCATGTTGCGGCCGAGGAACGGCTCGTCGCCGCTGGTGCCGTACTTGATCGCACCGAGCTTGGAGCTCATGCCGTACTGGGTGATCATCGCGCGGGCCAGCTGGGTGGCCTTCTCGATGTCGTTGCCGGCGCCGGTGGTCGGCTCGTGGAAGACCAGCTCCTCGGCGGCCCGGCCACCCAGCGCGTACGCCAGGGTGTCGACCATCTCGGCGCGGGTCTGGGTGTACTTGTCCTCGGTCGGCAGGACCAGGGTGTGGCCCAGCGAGCGACCACGGGACAGGATCGTCACCTTGTGCACCGGCGCGGCGTGCGGCAGCGCCCAGGCGACCAGCGCGTGGCCACCCTCGTGGTACGCGGTGATCTTCTTTTCCTGGTCGCTCATCACCCGGGTCCGGCGCTGCGGACCGGCGATCACCCGGTCGATCGACTCCTCCAGGGAGTCGTTGGTGATCGCCCGCTGGTCCTTGCGGGCGGTGAGCAGGGCCGACTCGTTGATGACGTTGGCCAGGTCGGCACCGCTGAAGCCGGGGGTCCGCCGCGCCACCGAGTCGAGGTCGACGTCGGGGGTGAACGGCTTGCCCTTGGCGTGCACCCGCAGGATCGCCTTGCGGCCCTCCATGTCGGGGGCGTCCACCGGGATCTGCCGGTCGAAGCGGCCCGGGCGCAGCAGCGCCGGGTCGAGGATGTCCGGCCGGTTGGTGGCGGCGATCAGGATGACCCCGCCCTTGGTGTCGAAGCCGTCCATCTCGACGAGCAGCTGGTTGAGGGTCTGCTCGCGCTCGTCGTGGCCGCCGCCCATGCCGGCGCCACGGTGCCGGCCGACGGCGTCGATCTCGTCGACGAAGACGATCGCCGGGGCGTTCGCCTTGGCCTGCTCGAAGAGGTCGCGGACCCGGCTGGCGCCGACACCGACGAACATCTCCACGAAGTCGGAGCCGGAGATCGAGTAGAAGGGCACCCCGGCCTCGCCGGCCACCGCACGGGCGAGCAGCGTCTTACCGGTACCGGGCGGGCCGAAGAGCAGCACGCCCTTCGGGATCTTGGCGCCCAGGGCCTGGTACTTCGCCGGGTTCTGCAGGAAGTCCTTGATCTCGTGCAGCTCCTCGACGGCCTCCTCGGCCCCGGCCACGTCCGCGAACGTGGTCTTCGGCGTGTCCTTGGTGATCATCTTCGCCTTGGACTTGCCGAAGTTGAGCACCCGGGAGCCGCCGCCCTGCATCTGCGACATGAAGAAGATCAGCAGGAGCACCAGCAGGGCGATCGGGAGCAGGTTGACCAGCAGGCTCACCCAGATGCTGTCGGACGACACCTTGGCGTCGGCCGGGCCGGTCACCCGGTTGGCCGCCTTGGCCGCGAGGACGTCGTTCCAGACCTCGTCGCCGACCTCGTACGGGAACTGGGCCTCGATCCGGTCGGTCGTGGTGTCGCCGAACTTGGTCTTCTGGGCCAGGTTGAGCTGGAGCGTCTGCTCCTTGTCCTGGAAGACGACCTTGTTGATCTTGGCGGTGTGGAGCTGGTCGAGCGCAACGGAAGTGTCCACGCGGTGGTAGCTGGGACCAGCGGTGAACAGCTGACTGAGCACAACGGCGCCGAGGATGACCAGGATGATCCAGACCACCGGTCGGCGGAAGAAACGCGTACGTTCCATGCTGTTGTCGAGCGCCGAGACGCCCGCATCCTCCTGATCGACGTCCTGACCGTCTGAATGGTGTCGCCGCCTTGGCGGCGCCGAGCCGCCGTGCGGGCCGGCCTCGACCCCGAGGCGCGCCAACTGCCGCGCCGCGGTCATTCGACGGTACACCGTGTGCGCCAGCAGTGAGCTTCTGAGCCCAGCACTTACGCGGACGGCGAACCAGGGTTTCAGCCGGTGTGGCGGGAGCTCCGCACCCGGCCACCCGACCGCCGGTCACACACGGGTCGAGGGGTCGGGCGTGGAGACTACCTCCACGCCACCGGCACCTACCGTAGTCCGATTTGCTGAGAGCCCGCTGAACGTCCGCTCGATGAAAGCCGATACGACCAGCTCCCGAGCCGGTCGGGCGAGGGCTCAGGCCCGGGCGTAGACCTCGGGCTTGAGCACGCCGACGTAGGGCAGCTCGCGGTAGCGCTCGCCGAAGTCGAGGCCGTAGCCGACCACGAACTCGGTCGGGATGTCGAAGCCGACGTACTTCACCGGCACGGGGACCTTCACCGCGTCCGGCTTGCGGAACAGGGCGACCACCTCGACGCTGGCCGCGGAGCGGGACTCCAGGTAGCGCAGCAGCCAGGAGAGGGTCAGCCCGGAGTCGACGATGTCCTCGACGACGACCACGTGCCGGCCGGCGATGTCCCGGTCCAGGTCCTTGAGGATGCGGACCACCCCGGAGGAGGTGGTGCCCTGGCCGTACGAGGAGACGGCCATGAACTCCAGTTCGGCCGGGGGGCCGTGCCGGCCCAGCGCCCGGGCGAAGTCGGCCATGAACATGACCGCGCCCTTGAGCACGCAGACGAGCAGGAGTCCGTCCTCGACGCCGGCGTAGTCCGCCGAGACCTGCTTGGCGAGTTCCGCGGTCTTCTCGCGGATCTGCGCCTCGGAGATGATCACGTGATCGATGTCGGCGTCGTACCAGGAGCCGTCAGCCATGCTCCTAGCCTGCCGTACGCCGACTGACCTCCGTCGGCGGGGCCGCCCCTTTTGGCGCGGTCCCGCCGTGGATTTTTTCGGCAATCCGGACCAATCACCTCAGCAGGTGCGGGACTGCCAGCGGCGACCCTGGTCGGTCGGCTTCCAGTCGGCCGAGTCGTGGCTGTCCGCGGTGAGGCCGGCGGCCGAGGCGACGGCCAGGGTGACGAGGAAGAGCAGTAGCAGCAGCAGTTCCATGGCGGCGCTCGCTTTCGCGTTGGTTTGGAGTGTTTTCGCCGCCGGTGCGCACCGGACTGGTACCAGTTTCCGCCCGCCACCCCGACCCGGACAGTGGCAGAAATGCCATTGCCCCTCGATTTACTGCCATCGGTGGCGTTACCCTCGTCACATGCTTCGATCCGTCGCCGTCGTCGCCCTCGACCAGGTCGCCCCGTTCGAGCTCGGCGTGCTCGCCGAGGTCTTCGGCACCGACCGCACGGCCGACGGTTTCCCCGGCTACCGGTTCGCCGTCTGCACCGCCGACGGCGGCCCCGTCCGCACCTCCTCCGGCTTCGGCCTGACGCCGCACGCCGACCTCGGCCCGGTCGAGGAGGCCGACCTGGTCGCCGTGCCGGCCCACAGCCAGGGCTGCGCGGTGCCCGAGCCGGTGCTGGACGCGCTGCGCCGGGCGGCCGATCGGGGGGCGTACCTGCTCAGCGTCTGCTCCGGCGCCTTCGTGCTGGGCGCGGCCGGGCTGCTCGACGGCCGGGAGTGCACCACCCACTGGCGGTACGTCGACGAGCTGCAACGCCGCCACCCGGCCGCCCGGGTCCGCTGCAACTCGCTCTACGTCGCCGACGGGCCGGTGCTCACCAGCGCCGGCACCGCCGCCGGCATCGACGCCTGCCTGCACCTCGTCCGGCAGGAGCACGGCTCGGCCACCGCCACCCGGCTGGCCCGCCGGATGGTCGTCCCCCCGCACCGCGACGGCGGCCAGTCCCAGTACGTCGAGGCGCCGATCCCGGTCACGCCGGAGGCCCCCACCCTGGAACCGGTGCTGAGCTGGCTGATCGGGCACCTGGACCGGCCGACCACCGTGGACGAGCTGGCCGCCCGCGCGGGCATGTCGGCGCGGACCTTCGCCCGCCGGTTCCGGGCCGAGACCGGCACCACCCCGCACGACTGGCTGACCAACCAGCGGGTGCTGCTGGCCCGGCGGCTGCTGGAGGAGACCCGGCTGAGCGTGGAGACCGTGGCCGACCGGGCCGGCTTCGGCGACGCCGCCGCCCTGCGCCACCACTTCACCCGCCGGGTCGGCACCACCCCCCAGGCCTACCGCACCACCTTCCGCGACCGCGTCACCGCCACCACCTGACGTCGCGCACCGCCACCTCGCCCGCCGGCTCCCGGCACCACCGCAACCACCGCAACCACCAAAGATCCCCACCCCGCCGGCGCTGGTCCCCGGCCCGGCCACGAGGTTTCGCCGGAGCCCGACCCGCGCAGGGATCAAGCCTGACCGCCCGGAGCGGGTCGGGCTCCGGCGAAACCCCACCCCGACAACGACGGACCGCAAACCTCAGAACCCGACCGCCGCCCCGTCCACCCGCGACTCCGTCCCCGCCACGTAACCCCCCGAGGACACCCGCCACAGCGCCTGCCCGTACCCGAACACCGAAGGCTCCGCGGCGACGGCGACCTCGTGCCCCCGGGCGCGCAACCCCGCGACCAGGCCGGGCACCGCGGCCAGCGCCGGCTCGACCAGCAGGGTCCGGCCGGTGTGCCAGTACCAGCGGGGGGCGTCCAGCGCCGCCTGCGGGTCGAGGCCGGCGTCGAGCGTGGCGCAGACCAGCTGGACGTGCCCCTGCGGCTGCATGTGCCCGCCCATCACGCCGAACGGCCCGACCGGGGCGCCGTCGCGGGTCAGGAAGCCCGGGATGATGGTGTGGAAGGGACGCTTGGCCGGCCCGACCACGTTCGGGTGCGCCGGGTCGAGGCGGAAGCCGAGGCCCCGGTTCTGCAACGCGAAGCCGTACCCGGGCAGCACCACCCGGGAGCCGAACGCCAGATAGGTGGACTGGATCAGGCTGACCATCATCCCGCCCGCGTCGGCGGTGCAGAGGTAGACCGTGCCGCCCCGCTCCGGGTCGCCGGCCGCCGGGTCGCCGGCCCGCTCGCCGACCAGGGTCCGGCGGGCCGCCGCGTAGCCGGGGTCGAGCAGGGCGGCGGTCGGCACCGGGGCCCGCTCCGGGTCGGCCACGTGGGCGTGCGCGTCGGCGAAGCCGAGCTTGACCGCCTCGATCTGGCGGTGCAGCCGGGCCTCGGGGTCGAGCGCGGCGAGGTCCGCGCCGTCCAGGATGTTCAGCGCCAGCAGGGCGGCGATCCCCTGCCCGTTGGGCGGTAGCTCCCAGACCTCGTGCCCCCGGTAGCGGGCGCTGACCGGGTCCACCCAGGTGGAGGCGTGCCGGGCCAGGTCGTCGCCGGTGAGCAGGCCACCCGTGCGGGCCGCGTGGGCGTCGAGCGCCGCGGCGATGTCCCCCCGGTAGAAGTCCTCCGCGCCGGTCTCGGCGATGCGGCGCAGGGTGCGGGCGGCGTCCGGGTTGCGCCACCGCTCGCCGGGGCGCGGCGCTCGCCCGCCGACGGTGAACACCCGGTGGAACTCGGCGTACTCCTCGCCGCCCGGCTCGACCCGGGCGGCCAGCGCCCGGTCCCAGGTGGCGGCGGTGCCGGTGGCGACCGGGTAGCCGTGTTCGGCGTAGGAGATCGCATCGGTGAACAGCTCCGCGAAGGGCAGCGACCCGAAGCGGTCGTGCAGGTCCCGCCAGCCGGCCGGCGCGCCCGGCACGGTCACCGGCAGCCAGCCCCGCGCGGGCATCGCCGGGCCGCGTGCCTGCGCACCCCCGAGCGCGTCGACCGCCGCCGGCGCGTGCCGCCCGGTCGCGGTGAGCACGACCTCCCTGGTCAGCGCGGCCGGGGACCGGCCGGAGGCGTTCAACCCGTGCAGCCGCTCGCCGTCGAAGACGATCGCGAACAGGTCACCGCCGATGTCGTTCGAGGGCGGCTGCACCACCGTGAGCGCGATCGCCGTGGCCAGCGCGGCGTCGACGGCGTTGCCGCCGCGCCGCAGCACGGCCAGACCCGCGGCCGCCGCGAGCGGCTGGCTGGTCGCGACGGCACCGTTCGGGGCGAAGAGCGGCTGTCGGGGGTACGCCATCCGCCATGTCTACCGCCTCCGGCGGCTCCCGGGGAGAGTCGGCGTCCCCTGCTCATGATCGGGATACCGGAACCACCCCGACCCGCCGTCGAAGCGTTAACGGCGCGATCGCTGCTACCTCAGTCGACCCGGATCAGCCGGCCGCCGCGGCGGGCCACCCGCAGCCCGCCCGGCAGGTGCGTCGCCCCCTGCCCGCGCCAGTCGGTGACCAGCGCGTCCAGCGCCGTCACGTGCCGGTGCGACAGCGCTGCACCGGAAGCGCCCAGTTCCCGCGCCCAGGCGTGCAGCACCCGGGTACGCACCGCCGGAGCCAGCCCGGCCAGGGCCGCCACCGAGAGCCCCCCGTCGACGGCCCGCACCCCCACCGGGCCGGCGAGGGCGGCGGCGGCCAGGTCGTCCAGCGCGGCGGTGTCGGCGGCGACCAGCCGGGCGGTGCGGGCCAGGTTGTCCAGCACCCCCGGGCCGAGCGCCCGCAGCAGCACCGGCAGCACGTCGGTGCGTACCCGGGCCCGGGCGTACGAGGGGTCGGCGTTGTGCGGGTCCTCCCACGGGGTCAGCCCGAGCGCGGCGCACGCCTTGCGGGTCTCGTCCCGGGTGACGTCGAGCAGCGGACGCAGCAGGGGCACCCCGTCCAGCTCCCGGCGCTCGGGCATCCCGGCCAGCCCGCGCGGGCCGGCGCCCCGGGTCAGCGCGAGCAGCACCGTCTCGGCCTGGTCGTCGCGGGTGTGCCCGACCAGCAGCGCCGCCGCGTCGTGCCGCCGGGCGGCGTCGACCAGCGCCTGGTAGCGGGCCTCGCGGGCGGCCGCCTCCGGGCCGCCGGGGCGCCCGGCCACGGTCACCGGCACCGCCTCGACCGGAGCCAGGCCGGCCTCGACCGCCCACCGCGCCACCGCCCCGGCCCGCTCGGCGGAGCCCTCCTGCAACCCGTGGTCGACGGTCACCAGGCCGGCCGGCAGGCCGAGCCGGGGCGCCACGAAGGCGGTCGCGGCGGCCAGGGCGAGCGAGTCGGCCCCACCGGAGCAGGCCACCAGCACCGGTCCGTCGGCCGGCAGCCCGGTCAGCGCGCGGCGGACCGCGACCCGGATCGCGGCGACCGGCGGGGCGAGGGCGGCCACGGCCGTCCGCTCAGCCGGCGCTCGGGGTGGCGCCGGCCGGCCCGTGCACCCGGGCCACCCAGGCGTCCGGGTCACCCAGCTCGTCCAGCCGGGGCAGGGTCAGCGGGGAGCCGAAGATCTTGTTGAAGCCGTCCATGCCGACCCGGTCGACCACGCCGTGCACGAACTTGCGGCCCTCGGCGTACTGGCGCATCTTGACGTCGACGCCGAGCAGCCGGCGGATCGCCTTCTCCAGCGGGTTGCCGGCCTCGCGGCGCCGGTTGAACCCCGCCCGGATCCGCTCCACGCTGGGGATGACCTGCGGGCCGACGCCGTCCATCACGAACTCGGCGTGCCCTTCCAGCAGGGTCATCAGCGCGGTGAGCCGGTCCAGCACGGCCCGCTGCGCCGGGGTCTGCACGATGTCCAGCACGCTGGTGCGGCTCTCCGGGTCCTTGACCGCGTCGGAGAGGGTGGCCACGCCGCGGCGCAGCCGTTCCAGCAGGTGCTCGTTGCCCTGCGAGGCGTCGACGAAGGCGTTCACCTCGCCGAGGAAGTACGCCCGCATCCAGGGCACCGAGGTGAACTGGGTGCGGTGGGTGACCTCGTGCAGGCAGACCCAGAGCCGGAAGTCGCGCGGGTCCGCCTCCAGCTTCCGCTCCACCTCGACGATGTTCGGCGCGACCAGGAGCAGCTGCCCCGGGTCGCCGGAGAAGACCTCGTACTGGCCGAGGACCCGGCCGGAGAGGTAGGCGAGCACGGTGCCGGCCTGCACCCCGGTCAGCCGGGAGCCGATCGCCTCGGTGAGCGGGCCCGGGCGCTTGTCGCCGGAGAGCCGGCTGACCAGCGGGGAGATCACCTCCCGCAGGCCGGCGATGTTGGCGGCCGCCCAGTCCCGGCGGTCCACCACCCGTACCGGCGGGTGCGTCACCTGCGAGCGCAGCCCGGTGTAGTCGGCGACGTGCCCGGCCGCCTCCTCGGTGAGCCGACGCAGGTCGACGACCACCTCGGTGGCCTCGGCGTACGACACCCGGGGGCCCGACTTGCTCAGCGCCCCCGCGGTCGCGGCGGCCAGATCCCAGTCCACGAACTGCGCCATGCACCCACCGTACCCGCGCCGGAACACCCCGGCCCGGCACGCGAGCAGGGGCTCCGGCGGTCGGGTCAGCGGCAGCCGCAGCCGGCCAGGGCGCCGGCGATCCGGTCGAGGGCCTGGCGGGTGACGTCCGGGTCGCCGGCCGGGGCCCGGTCGGTGAGCACCGCGAAGGTGAGCAGCCGACCCTCGGCCGTGGTGACCAGCCCGGCGAGGGCGTGCACCCCGGTCAGCGTGCCGGTCTTGGCCCGGACCACCCCGGCACCGGCGGCGGTCGTGGTGACCCGGTAGCGGTCGCCCAGGGTGCCGGACCAGGCGCCGACCGGCAGGCCGCCGAAGATGGCGCCCAGTTCCGGGTGGTCGCCCTTGCCGGCGAGCGCGATCAGGTCGGTGAGCAGGGACGGGCTGATCCGGTTGTTCCGGGAGAGCCCGCTGGCGTCGGCGAGGCTGATCTCGTCGGCCGGCAGGCCCAGCTCGCCGATGACCTCGTCCATCGCCGCCGCCCCACCGGCGAAGCTCGCCGGCTTGTTGCGGGCCAGCGCCACCTGCCGGGCCAGCGCCTCGGCGATCACGTTGTCGCTGTCGCTGATCATGATGTCGACGAGCCGGATCATCGGCGGCGACTCGACCTTGCCCAGTTCGGTGCCGGGCGCCGGGGCGCCGGTGGCCGCGGCGCCGCCGGCCGCCGGGGCGGTGCCCTGGGTCACCTGGGCGTCCCCGCCGAGGCCGAGGAGCCGGGCGAAGGAGCGGCCGGCGGTCAGGTCGGGCCGCGGGACCCGCTCGGCCGCGCCGTGGGTGTCGTCGAAGGTCCTCCGGGCCGCCTCGGGGTCGCGGCGCGCGCCGTCGGTCATCAGCGCGGTGATCGACGCGCCGAAGCCATCGACCGGGATGTCCTCGGTCCAGCCGGGGGCGTGCACCGGGCCGGGGAAGAGCGAGGAGTCGACGGTGACCTTCGTCGGCGCGGTGCCGCCGAGCGCCTGCTTCACCTGCTTGGCCAGCGTGTCGAGGCGGGCCGCGCCGGGGTAGAAGCCGTCACGGTCGACCGCCAGGGTCGGGTCGCCCCCGCCGACGAGCACCACCTCGCCCGGGGTCGCCCCGGCCACCGCCCGGGTGGGGATCCGGTACCCGGGGCCGCGGGCCTCCAGCACGGTCACGCCGGTCGCCAGCTTGGTCACCGAGGCGGGCACCGTGCCGTCGTCGCCGCCCCGGGTGTAGAGGGACTCCCCGGTGGTCGCGTCGGCCACCGAGATGTTCACCCGGCTGCCGAGGGCGGCGGCCCCGAGCAGCGGCTCCACGGCGGCGCGTACCCCGGCGGGGGTGGGCTGCGGGGCGTTGGCGTCCGGACCGGCGAGCACCGGCGACGGGTCGGGCTCCGGCGCGCCGGCGGAGGCCGCCGGCCCGGCGGCCTCGTCGCCGAGCCACCCGGCGACCGGCCCGGGACGAACCACCACGGCGACCCCGGCCAGGACCAGCAGCAGCACGGTGGCGAGCACCGCGACCGGCAGCAGCCGGCGACGTCGGCGCGGCGCGGGTGGCGGCGGGGACAGCGGCCCGGCGCCGGCCGGCGGCGGGGAGATGGGTGCGGCGGCGGCCGGGGAGACCGGCGCGGCGCCGTAGAGCTGACCCGGCCCGCTCACCGGGGCCTGCCAGGACTGCGGCGGCCCGGACGGCACCCGGGCGGAGCCGGCGGCGGGTCGACCGGGCGGGTTCACCTCGGGGAACCGGCCGGCGTTGCGGGGATCGCCCGGCCAGACCGGTGGAGCCTGCCCCGACGGCGGCTGCCCGGCGCCCGGCCCGTGCGGGGCCGGAGACCGGTCGGCCGGGTGCACACCGGGCACCGGGACCCGCCCGCTCGCGGATCCGCCGGACCCGCGTCCGTCAACCCCCTCTGGGCGGTAGTGTGAATCTTCCCTCCCCACGACCCCCTCCTCCCGCCTCCGGAACCAGCCTGGGTGACACTACTTCGGTCCGAAGACTATGCGGCGTCCGGAGCCGGCGGGTGGCCAATCACCCGTACCGGGGGCGTCTGTGGTTCCGTTCAGCCAGCGTGGGCAGACGAGGGAGCGTGGGAGATGGATTTCGACGTCACGGTTGAGATCCCGAAGGGTCACCGAAACAAGTACGAGGTGGACCACGTGACCGGCCGGATCCGGCTGGACCGCACCCTCTTCACGTCGACCCAGTACCCGGCCGACTACGGCTTCATCGAGGGCACCCTCGGCGAGGACGGCGACCCGCTGGACGCGCTGGTGCTCGTCCCCGAGCCGACCTTCCCGGGCTGCCTGATCCGCTGCCGCACGATCGGCATGTTCCGGATGACGGACGAGAAGGGCGGCGACGACAAGGTCCTCTGCGTGCCCTACGAGGACCCGCGCCAGGAGCACCTGCGCGACATCCACCACCTGGGCGAGTTCGACCGGCTGGAGATCCAGCACTTCTTCGAGGTCTACAAGGACCTCGAGCCGGGCAAGTCGGTCGAGGGCGCGACCTGGGTCGGCCGGGTGGAGGCCGAGGCCGAGATCCGCGCGTCGTACCAGCGGGCCAAGGACGCCGAGGAGCACGGCGACGCCGCGCACTGACACCAGCACCTCGACGAAGGGCCCGGGAGCGTTCCCGGGCCCTTCGTCGTCGGCTCAGCCCAGCAGGCCGCGGGCGGCGTCGTAGAGGCCCAGCACCGCACAGGCCACCGGCACGACCGCGACCACCAGCGCGGTGTCGGTCAGGTCGGCCACCCGACCCACGTACGGCGACACCGGCCGCCGGGCGTACGTGGTGCCGCCCGCCACGGCGGTGAGCGCCACCAGCAGCCCGCCCACGGTCAGCACCGGCAGCCCCGCCGCACCGGCGCCGACGGCGAGCCCCACGCCGAGCACCGCGAACCCGGCCAGCCCGGCCAGTACCGGCGGCACCCGGTGGCGTACCGCCACGAAGAGCCGGGAGCGCAGCAGCAGCACCGCCGAGACGACCGCCACCAGCAGCCGCCCGGCCAGCCCGCCGGTGCCGCCGAGCACCAGGGCGGCGGCGAGCGCCAGCCCGGCGTGCCCGATCAGCATCCCGGTCAGCATCTCCTCGGTCCGGGCCACCGCCGCGTGCACGCGGGCCCGGTCGGGCAGGTCCCGGACGCCGTCCGGGCCGCCGGTCGGACCGGTCGGCAGAGTGATCGGCGGCAGCGGCATCTTGCCGAGCCGGATCGCCAGCAGCGGCAGCCCGCCGAGGGCGAAGACCAGCACGCAGAGCAGCACCGCCGCGGTGCCGGCCGGGTCGAGCAGGAGCCCGCCGAGGGCGGCTGCCGCGCCGACCGCGCCGACCGTGGCGCCGGCCACGAAGACCCGCAGCCGGGTGGCGGTGCCGAGCAGGCCGAGCACCGACACCAGCAGCAGCGCCACCGCGCCGGCCAGCAGCTCGGGGGCGCCCAGCCAGGGCAGCGGCCGGAACGTACCGACCGGGTCGCCGGAGCTGACCGCGAGGGCGCCGGCCGCCGCGGCGTACGGCAGGGCGTACCCGCCGAGGGTGGCGCCGGTCGGGCCGTCCCCGTACGCCCGGGAGGCGACCGTGCCGGCGAGCGCGAGCAGCAGCGCGACGGTGACCGCGAGCGGCCAGCCGGCGGGGTGCTGCGGCCCGCCGGCCAGGACGGCGACCAGCCCGACTGCGAGCGGCACGCCCGCCCCGGCGAGCGCGGCGGCCCGGGTGGCCGACGGCGACCAGGCGCTGCCCCGCCGCCGGGCACCGTCGGCGATCGCCTCGACGACGTCGTCGTACTCCAGCTCGGGCCACTCGGCGTGGGCCGGGACGAGGTGCAGCACCTCGCCGTCGCGCACCCCCTGGGGCAGCAGCGCCTGCGCGGTCGCCAGCACCGCCCCGTCCGTGCGACGCAGCACCCAGCCGCCGTGCCGCTCGCCGTCGTCGGCCAGCCCCTCGCCGGCGTGCCGCAGCACCTCAGGCAGCAGCTCGGCGAGGGGGACCTGCTCCGGCAGGGCCACGTCGACGCGTCGTTGCGGAGCGCTGATGGTGACCCTTGCCAGCCCGGTGGTCATCGAGTGGTCTCCATATCGAGCGGGAGCGGTGGCTGACGGACGACAGGACTTTACCTACGATGAGCCAGGCTCGGGTTACCGAGCGCCACCCTGGAGGGCCAGTGTCCACTGTCGTCATCAAGCGCCCACCGCGCCGGCCCGCGCCGGAGATCCCGGTCGGCGAGCTGCCCGTCGAGGCGCCGCCGGAGATCCCGGCGGTGACCGGCGGCCGCTGGCAGCAGGCGCTGATGGTGCTGCCCATGCTCGGCGGCACGGTGGCGATGGCGATGATGTTCGGCCGGGGCGGCGGCGCCTACTCGTACGTGGTGGGCGGCATGTTCGGGCTCTCCTCGCTGGCGATGCTGGTGACCTCCTGGGGCAGCGCCTCCGGCACCCCGAAGAAGTCGGAGATGATGGCCGCCCGCCGCGAGTACCTGCGGCACCTGACCGCGCTGCGCCGCCGGGTCCGGCAGACGGCCGGGCAGCAGCGGGCCGGGCTCTACTACCGGCACCCCGACCCGGGCCGGCTCTGGTCGACGGTGGAGAGCCACCGAGTCTGGGAGCGCCGGCCGGGCGATCCGGACTTCGCCGTGGTCCGGGTGGCCGTCGGCCCACAGACCCTGGCCACCCCGCTGGTCCCGCCGGTCACCCGGCCGCTGGAGGAGCTGGAACCGATGACCGCGGGGGCGCTGCGGCGCTTCCTCGACGCGTACTCGGTGGTGCCGGACCTGCCGGTGGCGCTGTCGATGCGCAGCTTCGCCCGGGTCTTCGTCCGGGGTGAGGCGGTCCCCGGCGACGCGCGGCCCGGCACCGGCTCGCCCGCCGCCCAGGCGCTGGCCCGGGCCATGCTCACCCAGCTGGCCGTCTTCCACGCCCCGGACGAACTGCTCATCGCGGTCTGCGCCGGGCCGGAGCGGCGGGCGCTCTGGGAGTGGGTCAAGTGGCTGCCGCACGCCCACCACCCCGGCCGCACCGACGCGCTCGGCCCGGTCCGCCTGGTCACCAGCTCCGCCGCCGACCTGGAACGACTGCTCGACGAGGTGCTGGCCAGCCGGTCCCGGTTCAGCCCGGCCGGTCCGGCCACCGACGGGCCGCACGTGGTGGTCCTGCTCGACGGCGGCGACCTGACCGGGGCGACCGACCTGGCCGGGGACGGCGGCATCGACGCGGTCACGGTCATCGACCTGGACACGCCGCCGCCGCGGCTGCTCGACCGCTTCGCCCTGCTGCTGGAGCTGCGCGGCGACCGGCTGCACTCCTGGTCGGCCGAGGGGCACGCGGAGGTGGGAACCGCCGACCGGCTGGAGATCGCCGACGCCGAGGCGGTGGCCCGGCGGCTCGCGCCGCTGCGGCTCGCCACCACCGTACGTGGGGGCGAGGCCGCGCCCGGGGCCGAGCTGGGCCTGCCGGAGCTGCTCGGCATCGGCGACCCGGAGAGCTTCACCGCCGAGCAGGGCTGGGCGCCCCGCTCGGCCCGGGACCGGCTGCGGGTGCCGATCGGCGTCGGCGCCGACGGCGGCGCGATCGAGCTGGACCTGAAGGAGTCGGCGCAGGACGGCATGGGTCCGCACGGCCTGCTGATCGGCGCGACCGGCTCCGGCAAGTCCGAGCTGCTGCGCACGCTGGTGCTCGGGCTGGCCGCCACGCACAGCTCGGAACAGCTCAACTTCGTGCTGGTCGACTTCAAGGGCGGCGCCACCTTCGCCTCCTTCGACCGGTTGCCGCACACCGCCGCCGTGATCACCAACCTGGCCGACGCGCTACCGCTGGTCGACCGGATGGTGGACGCCATCAACGGCGAGCTGATGCGCCGCCAGGAGCTGCTGCGCCGGGCCGGCAACTTCGCCAGCCTCCGCGACTACGAGCGGGCCCGGGCCGCCGGTACCCCGCTGGCGCCGCTGCCGTCGCTGCTGCTGATCTGCGACGAGTTCTCCGAGCTGCTCTCCGCCAAGCCCGACTTCATCGACCTATTCGTCCAGATCGGCCGGCTGGGCCGCTCGCTCGGGGTGCACCTGCTGCTCGCCAGCCAGCGCCTGGAGGAGGGGCGGCTGCGGGGGCTCGACACCCACCTGTCGTACCGGATCGGGTTGCGGACGTTCTCCGCGCTGGAGTCCCGGACGGTGCTCGGGGTGCCCGACGCGCACGAGCTGCCCCGCTCCCCCGGGCACGGCTACCTGCGCGCCGGCACCGACCCGCTGGTCCGGTTCAAGGCCGCGTACGTCTCCGGGCCGGTACGCCGGCGCGGCGCGGCGGCCGGCGGCGGCGGCGCGGGCGGCGGCACCCGGCTGCTCACCTTCTCCACCCACCTGGCGCCGGTCCCGGAGCCGGCCACCCCGGCGCCGCCCGACGTCGAGGAGGAGACCTCGAAGCTGCTGGACGTGCTGGTCGGCCGGCTGGCCGGGCAGGGCCCGCCGGCCCACCAGGTCTGGCTGCCGCCGCTGGACACCGCACCCGCCCTGGACGAGCTGCTCGGGCCGGCGGCCGCCGACCCGCAGCGCGGCCTCACCGTCGCCAACCCGGAGCTGCACGGTGCCCTCCAGGTCCCCGTGGCCGTGGTGGACAAGCCCTTCGAGCAGCGCCGCGACCTGCTCTGGCTGGCGCTGGACGGCGCGGCCGGGCACGTGGCCGTGGTCGGCGGGCCGCAGAGCGGCAAGTCGCACCTGCTCCGGACCCTGATCTGCGCGCTGGCGCTCACCCACACCCCGGCCGAGGCGCAGGTCTACTGCCTGGACTTCGGCGGCGGCGGGCTCGCCGCACTGCGCGACCTGCCGCAGGTCGGCGGGGTCGCGGGCCGCGCCGACCCGACGGTGGTGCGCCGGACCGTCGGCGAGATCGCCACCCTGCTCGCCGAGCGGGAGCGCCGCTTCGCCGAGCTGGGTGTCGAGTCGATGGCCGCCTGGCGGCAGCGCCGGTCCGCGCTGGCGGCGGCCGGGCAGCCCGCCGTCGACCCGTTCGGCGACGTGTTCCTGGTGGTCGACGGCTGGGTCACCCTGCGCGGCGAGTACGACGACCTGGAGCCGCTGGTCACCGACCTGGCCACCCGCGGCCTGTCGTACGGGGTGCACGTGGTGGCGAGCGCGGTCCGCTGGACGGACTTCCGTCCGGCCATCCGTGACCTGTTCGGCTCCCGCCTGGAGCTGCGCCTCGGTGACCCGTCGGACTCGGTGGTGAAGCGGGTCGCGGCGGCGAGCGTGCCGGAGAAGTCCCCCGGCCGGGGCATCACCGCGCAGAGCCTGCACTTCCTCACCGCGCTGCCGCAGCTGACGGGCACGGAGACGGCCGATCTGGTGAAGGCGGTCGCGGGCGCCTGGTCCGGCCCGCCCGCCCCCCGGGTACGGCTGCTGCCGCCGGTGCTGCCCTACGCCGAGCTGGACACCTCCGCCGCCACCGGGCTGGCCTTCCCGATCGGTGTGGCCGAGGCGGACCTGCGCCCGGTGGCGGTGGACTTCGCCACCGAGCCGCACTTCGTGGTCTTCGGCGACGCGGAGTGCGGCAAGTCCTCGTTCCTGCGCGCGCTGGCCACCTCGATCATCGACCGGTTCACCCCGGAGCAG
Source organism: Micromonospora sp. CPCC 205739 (assembly GCF_036906795.1). NCBI lineage: Bacteria > Bacillati > Actinomycetota > Actinomycetes > Micromonosporales > Micromonosporaceae > Micromonospora > Micromonospora sp. CPCC 205739. The sequence goes on from NZ_JBAKHS010000016.1 coordinate 97,055, forward strand.
GCCCGGATCATCCTGGTCGACTACCGGCGCAGCCTGTACAGCCTGATCGACGACCCGCACGTGATCGGGTACGGCAGCGCGGCGGCGCACACCGCCGAGCTGGTGGAGTCGGTGGCCGGCTACATGCAGGCCCGGCTGCCCGGGCCGGAGGTGACCCCGGCGCAGCTGCGGGAGCGGTCCTGGTGGTCCGGGCCGGAGCTGTTCGTGCTGGTCGACGACTACGACCTGGTCGCCAGCGGCCCGGCGAACCCGCTGCGCGGCCTGGAGGAGCACCTGCCCCAGGCTCGCGACATCGGGCTGCACCTGGTGCTGGTGCGCCGGTCCGGCGGCGCCGCCCGGGCCCAGTACGAGCCGATCGTGCAGCGGCTCCGCGAACTCTCCACCGCCGGGCTGGTGATGAGCGGCAGCCCGGACGAGGGACCGCTGGTCGGTCAGGTCCGTCCCGGGCCGCTGCCGCCCGGACGCGGACGCCTGGTCACCCGGCGTGAGGGCGTACGCCTGGTCCAGTTGGCGCATCTGCCGCCACCGTGAGCGTGTCCGGCGGAACGTCCCGCCGCGGCGGGGAAAACCGGTAATCTGCCGAGCAGCACGTGTCAGGAACGATGAATGGCGGAGGATGTGACCAGGGTTCGGCACGGCGCCCCGACCGCGTTCGACCGGTTCGCCGGGCGCGCGCTGCTCGGGGTCGCGGCGACCGCCGTGACGGTCGTCGGCGTGGCGCCGCCGCCGGCCGCCGCGGCCCGACCGGTCACCGTGGCCGCGCCGGTCGCCGGCGCACCGCTGGCCGAGCCGGGCTTCACCCCGGTGGAGACCACCGCCCGGGCCGACCGGATCCGCGACGAGCAGTGGCAGCTGGACAAGTTGCGCGCCAGCACCGCCTGGAGCACCTCCACCGGCCGGGGGGTCACCGTCGCGGTGATCGACTCCGGTGTGGACGGCTCGCATCCGGATCTCGTCGGCCAGGTGCTGCCCGGCATCGACCTGGTCTCCCCCGGCGCCGAAGAACCGGACCCGGTGGGCCACGGCACCACGGTCGCCAGCCTGATCGCCGGCCGCAACGACGACCGCAAGGGCGTCGCCGGGCTGGCCCCGGGCGCCCGCATCCTGCCGGTGCGGGTGCTCGACGACGAGAACCGCTACGACGACGCGATGATCGTCGCCAAGGGGGTGCGCTGGGCGGTCGACAACGGCGCCCGCGTGATCAACCTGTCGCTGGGCGGCAGCGGTGACAGCCCGGCGCTGGCCGCCGCCCTCGACTACGCCTTCGCCCGGGACGTGGTCGTGGTGGCCTGCACCGGCAACGTCGCCACCTCGACCAACTCCAAGGTCTGGTACCCGGCCCGGGAGCCCGGCGTGATCGCCGTGACGGGGCTGGAAGGCGACAGCGAGAACCTCTGGTCCGGCTCGATCACCGGGCACGCCACCACCCTCAGCGCACCGGCGACCCGCCTGGTCGGCGCCCGTCCCGACGGCCACTGGGGGGTGCAGGGCACCAGCTTCGCCTCGCCGCTGGTGGCGGCGACCGCCGCGCTGGTCCGCGCCCGGTACCCGGAGATGTCCGCCGGTGACGTGGTCAACCGGCTGCTGGCCACCGCGAAGGACATCGGCCCCACCGGCCGCGACGACCGCTTCGGGTACGGCCTGGTCGACCCGGTGGCCGCGTTGACCGCGGACGTGCCGCTGGTGCACCGCAACCCGCTCGACGACCAGACCTCCCCCGGCGTGGTCGGTTTCGGCCCGGCACCCGGGTCGGCCGACGACGCCCAGGCCGGCGGCACCGGCTCCGACCCGCTCGGCTTCACCGCGCCCCGGCAGCACACCCGCTGGTCGGCCCAGCCGGCCGGTGCCGGGGACGACACCGCGCCGCGCCGGCTCTGGATGGGCGTGGCCATCCTCGTCGCCCTGGTCACCGGTACCGCACTGATGATCCGCCGATTCCGGCTGTGGGGCCGCTGACCCCGGCCTGATCGGCCGCGCCCCTGGGTAAGTGATGACGCCATGGACTCCCCCGGTCAGCGCACCTCCGTGCGCCCCCCGACCCGCTCCTGGCGGGACCGCCGCCTGGACCCCGACCACTCGCTCGGCCTGCGGCTGACCCTGGCCTCGGCGGCGGCGTTCCTGGTGCTGGTGCCGTTCGCGCTGCTGGCCGTGCTGGTGGTGGGTGTCTGGCCGCCGCTGCACGACCTGGACGCGGCGGTGACCGAGGCGTGCTACCGCTACGCCCTCGACCACCCGGCCTGGGTGCGGGCGATGAACCTGTGGACCGACGTCTTCGGGCCCGGGCCGCTACGGGTGGCGGCGCTGGCCCTCGTGGTCTGGCTCTGGTCCCACCGGGCCCATCGGCTGGCCCTCTGGGTGGTCACCACCATGGCCGTCGGCGGGCTGCTCGGGGCACTGCTGAAACTGCTGGTCGGCCGGGACCGGCCGGACCTGCTCGACCCGGTGGCCCGGGCGGCCGGCTACGCCTTCCCGTCCGGGCACGCGCTGAACGCCACCCTGGCCGCCGGGGTGCTGCTGCTGGTCTTCCTGCCCTACGCCCGGGGTCGGGGGGCGTCCCGCGTCGCGCTCTGGGTGGCCGCGGTGCTGCTCGCCGCGGTGACCGGGCTGAGCCGGGTGGCGCTCGGCGTGCACTGGACCAGCGACGTGCTGGGCGGCTGGCTGCTCGGCGTGGCGGTGCTGGCGGCGACCTCCGCCGCGTTCACCACCTGGCGGGAGCGGACCGGCCGGCCCGCGGCCCGGCTGACGGCCGACGGCGTGGAACCGGAGCTGACCGACCCCGACCGGCCCGACGCGTAGTTCCCCGCCGCCGGCTCAGGTGCAGTCGCCGGTGCCCACCCCGCGGGTACGCTCCGCGCCCTCCAGCGCCACCGGGCGCGCCTCCGCCGCGGTGACCGCGAAACCCGTGTTCGGGTCGTCGGCCGCCGCCGCGAAGATCACGCCGAGTACCAGGCCGTTGGAGGAGACCAGCGGGCCGCCGGAGTTGCCGCTGCGGACCAGCGCCCGGATCGTGTAGATCTCCCGGGTCACGTCGCCCGAGGAGTAGATGTCCGGCCCGGTGATCCGGTCGACGTCACGGACCCGGGCCGGGCGGGCGTCGTACGGGCCGTCGAGGGGGAAGCCGAGCACGATCGCGTCCGAGCCGCTGCCGGCCTGCCCGGCGGCGAAGCGCAGGGACGGGCCGGGCAGCCCGGGCACGTGCAGCACGGCGAGGTCGCGGTCCGGGTCGTAGACGACCACCTCGCCGTCGTACCGCTCGCCGCGCAGTTCCACCGCGACGGAGCGGGTGCCGGCCACCACGTGCGCGTTGGTCATCACCCGGTCGTCGGCGTACACGAAGCCGGAGCCCTCGATGCGGCGCGCGCAGCTCGGCGCGGAACCCAGCACCTTGACCACCGAGCGCTGGCTGTTGGCCACCACCTGGGAGCCGGCCAGGGACGGGTCGGGCGGGGAGACCTGCCGCGCCTGGGTGCGGCCCAGGCCGTTGAAGACGTCCGGGAAGCCGTCGGTGTCCACCGTGTCGCGCAGGGCGGTGGAGAGCTCCTGGGCCCGGTCGGGCAGGACCGCGTCCACCACGGTCAGCAGCGCGCTGTTCTTGACCGAGGCGGACAGCCAGGGCAGCGGGGAGGAGGCCAGCGGTACGGCGACCAGCCAGGCCACCAGCATCACGGCGAAGAGCGAGACGAACGCGCCGCCGATGTCGTCGGCCCGCTTCGCCACGTCGTTGGTGATCGTCCTGCGCAGGTGCGAACCGAGCCAGCCGGCCAGCGCCTGCCCGAGCACGGCCAACCCGAAGACGGCGACCAGGGAGATCAGGACCCGGGTGCCGCTGTCGACGAACTGCCGGGCGAAGATCGGGCCGACCTGGAGGCCGAGGAGCGCGCCCAGGAAGAAGCCGGAGAGCGAGAGCGCCCCGATGGCGAAACCCTGGCGGTATCCGCTGATCGCGAACACGAGCATGAGCAGGAGCAGGACGAGATCCACGACGGACACGCGTCAAGGGTACGGGCACCGGGCACGACCGGGGCGTTGCGCTTGCGGAACGTGATGATCAGGTCAGCGGACCGGCCATCTCGTCGACCTCGTCGGTGCCGGCCGAGGGTGCCGGGGTGGCGCCGACGGGTGGCAGCTCGATCACCCGGCCGCGCGGCCACGGGCGGGCCCAGCCGCCCATCTCCAGCAGCGTGGCGATCACCCCGGCGGTGAAGCCCCAGACCAGCATGCCCCGCACCGAGAAGGCCGGGCCGATCCAGCCGCTCGGGTGGCGGACCCGCATCCGGTTCTCCGGGTCGACCAGTTCGGCCACCGGCAGCCGGGCGACGTGCGCGACCTCGGCCGGCTCCCGGGGGTGCACCAGGTGCGGCGTGTGCCACCAGGCCAGCACCGGGGTCACCACGAAGTCGCTGACCGGGATCCACAGCCGGGGCAGCTCGGCCAGGACGGTCACGCTGGCCGGGTCCAGGCCGACCTCCTCGTTCGCCTCGCGCAGCGCGGTCGCGGAGGCGTCGGCGTCCTCCGGGTCGGCCGCACCGCCGGGGAAGGCCGGCTGGCCGGCGTGGTTGCGCAGGGTCGCGGCCCGCTGGAGCACCAGCACGTCCGGGCCGACGCCGGACTCCTCGCCGAGCAGCACCAGCACGGCGCTCTCCCGGCCGCCCTCCTCGGGGGTGGTCAGCCGGGTGAAGTCCTCGGCCCGGGCGGTGCCGAGCCGGCCCAGCAGCGGGTCGATCCAGGCCGGCGGGCGGCGAGTCACGGCGTCACCTTCGTTCGCGACTGCGGGGCTCGCAGAACCGGCTCACTCCTCGCGCTCACGGTGCCACCTTCGTTCGCGACTGCGGGGCTCGCAGGATCGGCTCACTCCTCGCGCTCACGGTGCCACCTTCGTTCGGCGACTGCGGGGCTCGCAGAACCGGCTCACTCCTCGCGCTCATTGCTGCACCTGCACGCCGAGGTGCTGCCGGACCAGCGCGGCGAGCCGGGCGTCGTCGAGGGCGCCGGTGGCGTCGGTGTGGCGTACCCGGCCCTGCGCGTCGACCAGGAGGGTCAGCGGGAGGGCGTTGCGGCCCAACTCCCGTTGCAGCGCCTCACCCTGGTCGAAGAGCATCGGGAAGCGGACGCCGTAGTCCTCGCCGATGGACTGGGCGGCGGTGCGGGTGTCCCGGCTGTTCACGCCGATCACCTGGAGCGTGCCGGTCGTCCGCTCGCTGAGCCGCTGGAAGGCGGGCAGCTCCTTGCGGCAGGGCGGGCACCAGGAGGCCCACAGGTTGACCACGGCGGGGCCACGGACGTCCCGCAGCGCCACCGGAGCACCGCCGGTGAAGCAGGAGAGGGTCAGCCCGGGCAGCAGCGCCCCGGTGCCCTGGTCGCCCGGCGCGGCGGTACCGGTCGCGGCGGTACCGGTCGCGGCGGTGCCGGAGGGCGCGGCGTCAGCGGTAGCGGGCGTCGACGCGGACGCGCCGGGCGGGCGGGTCAGCGTCGCGCAGTCGGCGAAGGGCGAGGGGCGTTCGGCCCGGCCGGTCGGGGTGGTGGCGCTGTCCGGCCCGGTGGCGGTGCAGCCGGCGAGGGCCAGCAGAGCGGGGACGAGCAGAGCAGCGAGCCGCCGGTTCACGGCACCTCCGCGACGACGGCCTGCTGTGGCACCAGGTCGGGGTCGACCCCGGCGGCGACCGCGAGGTCCCGCGCCCGGGGGCCCTTGAGCAGCTTCGCGGCGGCGGACGGCTCGGTCGGCCCGGTCCCGTACGACGGGCAGAGCTTCGCCAGCGTGCAGGCCCCGCAGGCCGGCTTGCGGGCGTGACAGACCCGCCGGCCGTGGAAGATGATCCGGTGCGAGAGCATGGTCCACTCGCGCTTCGGGAAGAGCGCGCCGATCTCGTGCTCGATCTTCACCGCGTCGGTCTGCGCGGTGAGCTCCCAGCGCTGGACCAGCCGCTGGAAGTGGGTGTCGACGGTGATCCCCGGGACGTCGAAGGCGTTGCCGAGGATCACGTTGGCGGTCTTGCGGCCGATCCCGGGCAGCGTCACCAGGTCGGCCAGCCGGCCGGGGACCTTGCCGTCGTACCGCTCGACGAGCGCCTGACCCAGCTTGATCAGCGAGTCCGTCTTGTTGCGGTAGAAGCCGGTCGGCCGGATCAGCTCCTCCAGCTCCGCCCGGTCGGCCCCGGCGTAGTCGGCCGCCGTCGGGTAGCGGACGAAGAGCTTCGGGGTGACCTCGTTGACCTTCTTGTCGGTGCACTGCGCGGAGAGGATGGTGGCGACGGCCAACTCCAACGCGTTGGAGTGGTCGAGTTCACAGTGCGCGTCGGGGTGCGCCTCGGTCAGCGCCCGGCCGATCCGCCGGGCGCGCCGGGTGCGGCCGAGGTCCGTCTCGGCCCGGCCGGGGGAGCTGATGGTCACGCCGGCCAGCCTACGTCGCCGGGCCGACCAGCCGCCGCGCCCACGCCCGGCCTCGCCGGTCAGCCGGCCTGCGGGGCGCTGATCTTCCCGGCGGCGTCGAACCGGGCGCCGGTGCGCGGGAAATCGGCGCGGCTGAGCTGTTTGACCAGGCCGAGGCCCTGGTCGGCGGAGTCCATGGTCGGCTTGCCCACCGAGTTCATCCGGGTGGAGGTGAACGAGCCGCCGGCGAAGCTGCCGTCCGGCTTGAGCGAGACCTTGAGCACCCCGCCCCAGCCGAGCCGGCCGGTCGGGTTCAGCGACCGGCCGCCGCCGGCGAAGTTGCCGAGGCTGTAGGCGATCAGCCGGCCCTGGTAGAACTCCATGCCGCGCAGCACGTGCGGGCCGTGCCCGACGATCAGGTCGGCCCCGGCGTCGATCATCGCGTGGGAGAACTTGACCGGGTCGCCCCGGTTCTCGCCGTAGAACAGCTCGGTGCCCGGCTTGACCTTGGTCTTGTCGGCCCCCTCGGCGCCCATGTGCACCTGCACCACGACGATGTCGGCCATGGTCGCGGCCTTCTCGACGACCGCCGTCGCGGCGTCGATGTCGGTCAGGCTGTTGGACCAGGGGTACGAGGAGAAGCCGGCCACCGCGATCTTGACGCCCTTGACCTCCATCACGGTGATCTGGTTCGGGGCGCCGGTGTGCTTGAGGCCCTGCTTCTCCAGCGCCTTCTGGGTGTTCGCGTACCCCTGCGGGCCGTAGTCGTAGCCGTGGTTGTTGGCCTGGTTGAGCAGCTCGAAGCCGGCTTCCTTGAGGTGCGCGGCGTAGCTGGACGGGGCCCGGAACTGGTAGCAGGCGGTGGAGTTCGCCCCGCACTTGCCGGTGCCGGTGTCCTCGGTCAGCGGCTCCTCCAGGTTGCCCATCACCAGGTCGGCGGCGAGCGCGTCGGAGATCTCGTCGAAGAAGCCCTTCCCGTTGTTCGCGGGGAGCCGGGAGGGGGCGTTGCCCATGATGATGTCGCCGGTCGCGGAGAGCGACACGGCCTGGTCGGCGGTCTCGGACCCGCCGGCGGTCGGGGCCGGTGCGGCGCTGGTGGTTGCACCGCCGCCGCGCTGCCAGACCGGCGGGGCGTCGTCGTCCGAGGTGCTGCAGCCCGCGGCGAGCAGCACGGCGAGGACCGCGCCGGCGGCGAGCGCGGCGCGGCGGCGGGTCCTGGGGAACGCGGGTGCGTACATCGTTGGCGACCCTACCGGGTAGGTAGCGGTGCGACGATGGCCGATCGGATGGAAGTTCAGCCCGCCAGCCGGTCCGACCAGGGCACGCAGGGCACCGACCCGCCGTCGCGGACGGCGGCGTGCACGGCCCGGGCGAGCGGTGCACCCCAGGTGGACCGGGGGCCGCCGTAGGGCTCGGGCGGACCGTCGGCGGGGCAGAGCACGGTGACCGCGTCGGTGGGCGTACCGGTGGCGGGCAGGCCCAGCTCCCAGATCGCCTGCGCCTTCGCCTCGGTCGCCGTGGCGACGGCGTTGACCAGCGCGGCGTCGCTGAGCGCCGCCGGGACGTACACGACGATGTTGACCGTGCCGACCCGCTGGGCCGGCGCGGCCGGGGCGGGCGCGGCGGCCCAGACCGGCGTGCCCAGCCCGACCGTCGCCCAGGCCCGCACGCCGGTGTCGGCCCGGGCCACCACCTCCGCGACGTCCACCCCGGTGAGCAGGCCGACCCCGGGCCCGGCCAGGCCGAGGCCGTCGGCCAGCCCGGCCAGGTGGGCCGCGGGGTCGTCCCGGTGGTACGACATCGGCACGGTCGCGTTCACGACCCAGTTCCGGACGCCGATCCCGCCGCCGAGCGGGCCGGAGCCGGCCGCCCGCAGCGGTCCCCCGGCGCGCCACACCAGTAGCGGAATGTCCCACCCGTCCTCGGCACGGGTGGTCAGGGTGGGGTCGCTCAGCACGCCGGTCACCCTACGGCCATCGACGGCGACGCCCGGTCACCCCCCGGTCACGGTCGCGCGATCGTAGCCCCTGATCAGGGCGGGAAGGTTACGCCCAACGATCAAGATTCCAGGGGTGCACCTCTGATTCGTGCTCACGTGCGCCTAGACTTGTCGGCGCGCGAGGGATAAGCGGACGGCGGACCCGGCCGACGGACGGCGGCGCGCAACCGGAGGTGCGCGATGGACGAGGTACTGGCCCGCAGCGGGATCTTCCAGGGTGTCGACCCGGAGGCTGCCGAGGCGCTCGCCAAGGAGATGGAGACGATCGACGTCCGCAAGGGCGAGATCGTGTTCAACGAGGGCGAGCCCGGCGACAGTCTCTACATCCTCCTGTCGGGCAAGATCAAGGTTGGGCGTCGGGCAGCCGACGGCCGGCAGAACCTGATCGCCGTGATGGGCCCGTCGGACATGGTCGGTGAGCTGTCGCTCTTCGACCCCGGTCCGCGTACGGCGACGGCCACCGCGGTGACCGACACCCGGCTGGTGCGGCTGCGCAAGCAGGCGCTGCGGCCCTGGCTGAACAACCGGCCCGAGATCGCCGAGCAGCTGCTGCGGGTGCTGGCCCGCCGGCTCCGCCGGACCAACGACTCGCTGGCCGACCTGATCTTCACCGACGTGCCGGGCCGGGTCGCCAAGAACCTGCTCCAGATGGCCGGCCGCTTCGGCACCCGCGACGGCGGCGTGCTGCGGGTGACCCACGACCTCACCCAGGAGGAGATCGCCCAGCTCGTCGGCGCCTCCCGGGAGACCGTCAACAAGGCGCTGGCCGACTTCGCCTCGCGGGGCTGGCTGCGGCTGGACGGCAAGAGCATCATCATCCTCGACCCGGAGCGCCTGGCCCGCCGCGCGCGGGTCTGACCCGATCGACGACCAGGCCAGGGACACCGCAGGGTGTCCCTGGCCTCGTCGTGTCCGGGGCGCTCTGCCGAGCGCAGAATTCCTCGACATCGTGGCCGCCGCCCGGCACGGTGAGCGCATGCTCGAACGCGTAGCCGTCCTCTCCGACGTCCACGGGGCGCTGCCCGCGCTGGAGGCCGTGCTGGCCGAGCCGGACGTGGCCGCCGCCGACCTGATCGTGCTCACCGGCGACATCGCCGCCGGACCGCAGCCGGTCGAGGTGCTGGACCTGCTCGCCGGCCTCGGCGACCGGGCCTGCTGGGTCGGCGGCAACGCCGACCGCGAACTGGTCGAGGCCCGGGCCGGCCGGAGCTCTCCGATCGCGATCTCGAACTGGGCCGCCCGGCAGCTCCGGGACGATCAGGCGGCCCGGCTGGCGGCGCTGCCGCTGACGGTGACCCTGGAGGTGGCCGGCCTCGGTCCGGTGCTCTTCTGCCACGCCACGCCCCGCGACGACGAGGAGGTGGTGCTGGTCGACTCCCGGATGGACCGCTGGGCCGAGGTGTTCGCCGGGGTGCCGGCCGAGGTGGGCACGATCGTCTGCGGGCACACCCACATGCCGTTCACCCGCCTGGTCGACCGGCGGCTGGTGGTCAACCCGGGCAGCGTCGGGATGCCGTACGGCGGCGCCGGGGCGTGGTGGGCACTGCTCGGGCCGGGCGTGCAACTGCGCCGCACTCCGTTCGACGTGGAGGCCGCCTGCGCCCGGGTCGCCGCCGAGTCGGGTTTCCCCGATGCCGCCGAGTGGGCCGACGAGTACCTGCGCTCCCGGCACAGCGACGCCGACGCGCTCACCGTCTTCGGCCCCCGGGACGGTCGCTGACCCCCGGCGGACCTCCCAGAGCAGGAGGCCCGCCGTGCGATGCTGCGCCGCTCAGGGGCTCAGGGGCTCAGGGGCTCAGGGGCTCAGGGGGCTCAAGCGACTCAAGCGGCTCACGCAGCCGGCGGCTGCCGGGCCGGCGCGGCCCATGCGGCCGGCGCGGCTGGTGCCGACGGCGCGGCTCGTGTGGTGGCGGGTGTGGACGGCTGCCGGGGCTCATCCCATCGCCCAGGCCACTGGCGGGTCCTGTGGAGCTGATGACGTAAACGGATCGTCCGCTGAGTCGTCTACGTCATCAGCTCCACAGCGCCGAAAACACCACCACAAGGGCCGGGAAGAGGCCGTTCTCGCGACACCGGCGTGCGGCGCCGGGCAACGCCCTCCGGCCCGGCGGTCGAGAGCCCGCCCGGGCCGAAGCGGACCCGGGCGAGGCCGAAGCAGACCAGGGCGAGGCGGGAGCGGACCCGGGCGGGACGGACCCGGGGCGGGCGCGCGGAGCGGCGGAAGCAGAAAAAGTCAGTCTTGACTGTTTGTTTCGGGGACGGCACGCTGTCCCCGTGTCCACCGCATCGACGCGCGTCCCTCAGCAGGAGCGCAGCCGCGCCACCCAGGCCCGGCTGCTGGAGGCGACCGTCGACTGCCTGGTGGAGCACGGCTGGTCCGGCACCACCACCACCGTGGTGGCCGCCCGGGCCGGTGTCTCGCGCGGCGCCCAGCTGCACCACTACCCGACCAAGGCGGCCCTGGTCACCGCCGCCGTCGTCCACCTCGCCGACCGGCGGGCCGCGGAGCTGCGCGCCGAGGCGGAGGCCCTGCCGGCCGGGCCACAGCGGCTCGACCGGGTGGTCGACCTGCTCGGCGTGGCCTTCACCGGGCCGCTCTTCGTCGCCGCGCTGGAACTCTGGGTCGCCGCCCGCACCGACGCCGAGCTGCGCGACGCCCTGGTGCCGCTGGAGGCCCGGGTCGGCAGGGAGATGCACCGGCTCACCGTGGCGCTGCTCGGCGTCGACGAGCGCCGGCCCGGCGTACGGGAGGCCGTGCAGGCCACCCTCGACCTGCTCCGCGGGCTGGGCGTGGCCAATCTGCTCAGCGACGACTCCGCCCGCCGTACCGCCCTGCTGCGCACCTGGAAACGCCAGCTCGCCACCCTGCTCACGCCCGACGCCGCCCCACCGGAGCACGCCGCGCCGGCCGGGGCGGGGCCCGGACACGAGCGGCCGTGACCTGACCCGCCCGTCCTGACCGGCACACCCGCCCGGAGGCACCATGGTCGACCTGACAGCACTGCTCGCGGATCTGGCCGCCGAGTCCGAGCAGCTCGACGCCCTCGTCGCGCCGCTGCCGCCGGAGGCTTGGGCGCGGCCCACCCCGGCTCCCGGGTGGACGGTCGGCCACCAGATCGCCCACCTCGCCTGGACCGACGAGATGGCCCGGCTCGCCGCCACGGACGTCGCGGCGTTCTACGCGTCGGTCACCTCCGCACCGGACGTCAGCCGGCTGGTCGACGACGCCGCGGAGCGGTTCCTGGCCCCACCGGCCGAGCTGCTCGACCGCTGGCGCGGCGGCTGGGCCGCGCTCGCCGACGCCCTCACCGCCGTCCCGCCCGGGGAGAAGCTGCCCTGGTACGGCACCCGGATGTCGCCCGCCTCGATGGCCACCGCCCGGATCATGGAGACCTGGGCGCACGGGGAGGACGTGGCCGACGCGCTCGGGGTCACCCGCACCCCGACCGGGCGCCTGCGGCACGTCGCGCACCTCGGCTTCCGTACCCTCGGGCACGGCTTCGCCGCCCACGGCCGGGCGCTGCCCACGGCGCCGGTCCGGGTCGAACTGACCGCACCCGACGGTGACACCTGGGCCTTCGGGCCGGCGGACGCGGCGGACCGGGTCACCGGCCCGGCCCTCGACTTCTGCCTGCTGGTCACCCAGCGCCGGCACCGCGCCGACCTGGCGCTCGTCGCCACCGGCGACACCGCCGACGAGTGGCTGGACGTGGCCCAGGCCTTCGCCGGGCCGCCCGGCGCCGGCCGGGAGCCCCGCGCGGCGAGCGGCACCGGGGTCCCGGCATGAGCGGCGCGCTGCGGGTCGGCAACGCCTCCGGTTTCTACGGCGACCGCTCCACCGCCTGGCGGGAGATGCTCGACGGCGGCGAGCTGGACGTGCTCACCGGCGACTACCTGGCCGAGCTGACCATGCTGATCCTCGGCCGCGACCGGATGCGCGACCCCGCGCTGGGGTACGCGAAGACGTTCCTGCGCCAGCTCGAAGGCTGCCTCGGCACCGCGCTGGACCGGGGCGTGCGGATCGTCACCAACGCCGGCGGGTTGAACCCGGCCGGCCTGGCCGCCGCGATCGGCTCGCTCGCCGACCGGCTCGGCCTCACCGTCCGGATCGGGTACGTCGAGGGCGACGCCCTGGCGCGTCCCGACGCGCTCACCGCGAACGCCTACCTCGGCGCGTTCGGCATCGCGGCCTGCCTCGACGCCGGGGCGGACGTGGTGGTGACCGGCCGGGTCACCGACGCCTCGCTGGCCGTCGGGCCGGCGATCGCCCGGTTCGGCTGGGGCCGGGACGACCTGGACGCGCTCGCCGGGGCGACCGTCGCCGGGCACCTGATCGAGTGCGGGGCGCAGGTCACCGGGGGAAACTTCAGCTTCTTCACCGAACTGCCCGACGGTGGCCACCGGCCCGGCTTCCCGATCGCCGAGATCCACCCGGACGGCTCCTCGGTGCTCACCAAGCACCCCGGCACCGGCGGGGCGGTCACCGTGGAGACCGTCACCGCCCAACTGCTCTACGAGGTCGGTGGGCCGGCGTACCTGGGGCCGGACGTGGTGACCCGGCTGGACACGGTGAGCCTGCACCAGGAGGGGCCCGACCGGGTCCGGGTCTCCGGCGTCCGGGGCACACCCCCGCCCGGCACCCTCAAGGTCGGCGTCAACAACCTCGGCGGTTTCCGCAACTCGATGACGTTCGTCCTGTGCGGACTGGACGTTCCGGCCAAGGCGGCCCTGGTCCGGGGCCAGCTCGAGGAGGCCGTCGGCAAGGAGGGGCTGGAGTTCACCCTCGCCCGCACCGACCACCCGGACGCGACCGACACGGAGGCGGCGAGCGCGCTGCTGCACGTACACCTGCGCGACGGCGACAAGGCGCGGGCCGGGCGGGCCTTCTCGGCGGCGGCGGTGGAGCTGGCGCTGGCCTCCTACCCCGGCTGCACGCTGACCACGCTGCCCGGCGACGCCACCCCGTACGGCGTCTTCACCGCCGACACGGTGCCGCAGGACGCGGTCGACCACGTCGCGGTGCTGCCCGGCGGCGAGCGGATGCCGATCCCCCCGCCGGCCCGGACCGACGCAGCGCCCGGCGGCGACCTCCCGCCGCCGGCCGAGCCGGCCGCCGCTCCCGACGGTGACGGGGCCACCCGGCGGGCACCGCTGGGCGAGCTGGTCGGGGCGCGCTCCGGAGACAAGGGCGGCGACGCCAACCTCGGCGTCTGGGCCCGCACCGACGCCACCTGGGCCTGGCTGCGCGGCTGGCTCACCGTCGAGCGGCTGGCCGCGCTGCTGCCGGAGACCGCGCCGCTGGCCGTCGAACGGTACGAGCTGCCCCGCCTGCGGGCGGTCAACTTCGTCATCCGGGGGCTGCTCGGGCAGGGGGTGGCCGCCTCGACCCGGTTCGACCCCCAGGCCAAGGCGCTCGGGGAGCTGCTCCGCTCCCGCGTCGTCGACCTGCCGGCGGCACTGCCCGCCGGCCCACCGCAGGGCGGGGAGGCGGGCGCATGACCATCGTGGACACCCCGGAGCGGCGGCAGCTGCGCGAGCTGACCCGGGCCTTCGTGACCCGGGAGGTGCTGCCGCACCTGGACGACTGGGAGCGCGCCGGCGAGGTGCCGCGCGAGGTGCACGCCACCGCCGCGAAGATCGGCCTGCTGGGCATCGGCTTCCCCGAGTCGGTCGGCGGCAGCGGCGGCGACCTGCTCGACTCGATCGTCGTGACCGAGGAGATCATCCGCTCCGGCGGTTCGTCCGGGCTGGTGGCGGCGCTGTTCACGCACGGCATCGCGCTGCCGCACATGGTCGCCGCCGCGGGCGCCCGGACCGGGGGCACGCTCGGCGGTCGGCTGGCCGGCGACCGGACGGCGGGCGACGACGACCTGGTCGACCGGTACGTCCGCCCCACCCTGGCCGGGACGATGATCGGCGCGCTGGCGATCACCGAGCCGGACGGCGGCTCGGACGTCGCCGCGATCCGTACCACCGCCCGCCGGGACGGCGACCACTACGTGGTGAACGGTTCCAAGACCTACATCACCAGCGGGCTGCGGGCCGACTTCGTCACCACGGCGGTCTGCACCGACTTCCCCGGCAGCGGCGAGCTCAGCCTGCTTGTGATCGAGAAGGGCACGCCCGGCTTCACCGTGGGGCGTCGGCTGGAGAAGCTGGGCTGGCACTGCTCGGACACCGCCCAGCTCTCCTTCGTCGACGTCCGGGTGCCGGTGACCAACCGGATCGGCGAGGAGAACACCGGCTTCCTGGCGATCATGCAGCACTTCGCCGCCGAGCGGCTCTCGCTGGCCACCCAGGCGTACGCCACCGCGCAGCGCTGCGTGGAGCTGGCCACCCGCTGGTGCCGGGACCGGGCCACCTTCGGCCGCCCGCTGGCCAGCCGCCAGCTGATCCGGCACCGGCTCGCCGAGATGCACACCCGCACCGAGGCGGCCCGGTCGTACGTGCACGAGGTGGCGGCCCGGGTGGCGGCCGGCGAGCCGGTGGTGACCGAGGTGGCGATGGCGAAGAACGTCGCGGTGGCCGCCTGCGACCACGTGGTCGACGCCGCGCTGCAACTGCACGGCGGCTTCGGCTACCTGCGCGACGCCGAGGTGGAGCGGCACTACCGGGACGCCCGGATCCTCGGCATCGGCGGGGGCACCACCGAGATCATGAACGAGATCATCGCGAAGGGCATGGGGCTGTGAGCACACTGGACAGCGCGGTCGACCCGTCCACGCCGGCCCACCGGGCCAACCGTGAAGCCCTGCTGGAGCGCCTGGCCGAGCTGGACGCCGCGCTCGGACAGGCCCGCGCCGGCGGCGGCGAGAAGTACGTGACCCGGCACCACAAGCGCGGCAAGCTGCTCCCCCGGGAACGGATCGAGCTGCTGCTCGACCCGGACAGCCCGTTCCTGGAGCTGTCCCCGGTGGCGGCGTACGGCACCGACTTCCCGGTGGGGGCCAGCGTGGTCACCGGCATCGGAGTGGTCGAGGGCGTGGAGTGCCTGGTCGTCGCCAACGACCCGACGGTACGCGGCGGCGCGGTCAACCCGTGGTCGCTGGCGAAGACCCGGCGGGCCGGCGAGATCGCCCTGGCCAACCGGCTGCCGATGATCAACCTGGTCGAGTCGGCCGGGGCGGACCTGCCCACCCAGGCGGAGATCTTCATTCCGGGCGGCCGGGTGTTCCGCGACCTGACCCGGCTCTCCGCGGCGAAGATCCCCACGGTCAGCGTGGTCTTCGGCAACGCCACCGCGGGCGGCGCGTACGTGCCCGGGATGTCCGACTTCACCATCATGATCCGGGACCGCTCGCAGGTGTACCTGGCCGGCCCGCCGCTGGTGAAGATGGCCACCGGCGAGGTCACCGACGACGAGTCCCTCGGCGGCGCGGCGATGCACGCGTCGACGTCCGGACTGGCCGACTTCCTGGCCTCCGACGAGCGGGACGGCATCCGGCTGGCCCGGCAGTGCGTCCGCCGGCTCAACTGGCGCAAGCAGGGCCCACCGCCGCGCAATCCGGTGCCCCAGCCGCCCAAGTACGACCCGGAGGAGCTGCTCGGCATCGCCAGCGCCGACCTGAAGGTGCCGTTCGATCCGCGCGAGGTCCTCGCCCGGGTGCTCGACGGCAGCGAGTTCGACGAGTTCAAGCCCAGCTACGGCACGGCGCTGGTCACCGGCTGGGGCGAGCTGCACGGGTACCCGGTCGGCGTGCTGGCCAACGCCCGGGGCGTGCTGTTCAGCGAGGAGGCGCAGAAGGCGGCCCAGTTCATCCAACTCGCCAACGCCGCCGACACCCCGCTGGTCTTCCTCCAGAACACCACCGGCTACATGGTCGGCACCGAGTACGAGCAGCGCGGCATCATCAAGCACGGCGCCCTGATGATCAACGCGGTCTCGAACTCGAGGGTGCCGCACCTGACGGTCAACCTGGGCGCGTCCTACGGCGCCGGCAACTACGGCATGTGCGGCCGGGCGTACGAGCCGAGGTTCCTGTTCACCTGGCCCAACGCGAAGTCGGCGGTGATGGGGCCGGCGCAGCTCGCCGGGGTGCTCTCCATCGTCGCCCGGCAGGCCGCCGCCGCCCGGGGGCGCGACTACGACGAGGAGTCCGACGCGGCGATGCGGATGATGGTCGAGCAGCAGATCGAGTCCCAGTCCGGCGCGCTCTTTCTCTCCGGCCGGCTCTACGACGACGGGGTGATCGACCCCCGGGACACCCGTACCGTCCTCGGGCTCTGCCTGTCGGCGATCCACAACGGACCGGTGAAGGGCGCCGACGGTTTCGGCGTCTTCCGGATGTAGGGAGTCGGATTCATGATCACCAGACTTCTGGTCGCCAACCGGGGCGAGATCGCGCGCCGGGTCTTCGCCACCTGCCGCGCGCTCGGCGTCGAGACGGTCGCCGTGCACTCCGACGCCGACGCCGGAGCGCCGTTCGTCGCCGAGGCCGACCAGGCGGTCCGGCTGGCGGGGAACACGCCGGCCGAGACGTACCTGCGGATCGACCTCGTCCTGGACGCGGCCCGGAAGAGCGGCGCGGACGCCGTCCACCCGGGCTACGGCTTCCTCGCCGAGAACGCCGAGTTCGCCGCGGCGGTGACCGACGCGGGGCTGACCTGGGTGGGCCCGTCGGCCAAGGCGATCGCCGCGATGGGCGACAAGATGGAGGCGAAGGCGCTGCTCGCCGAGGCGGGCGTGCCGATGCTGCCGACCTGGACCGACCCCGACCAGATCACCGATTTCCCGGTGCTGGTCAAGGCGTCCGCCGGCGGTGGCGGGCGGGGCATGCGCGTCGTGCGCGACGCCGCCGACCTCGCCGAGGCCGTCGCCTCCGCGCGCCGCGAGGCGGCCGCCGCGTTCGGCGACGGCACGGTCTTCGTCGAGCGGTACGTGGAACGCGGCCGGCACGTCGAGGTGCAGATCTTCGGTGACACCCACGGCAGCGTCGTCGCGCTCGGCGAGCGGGACTGCTCGATCCAGCGCCGGCACCAGAAGATCGTCGAGGAGGCCCCGGCGGTGGTCGGGCCGCAGCTGCGGCAGCGGCTGCACGAGGCGGCGGTGGCCGCCGGCCGGGCGGTCGGCTACGTCGGCGCGGGCACGGTGGAGTTCCTGCTCGCCCCGACCGGCGAGTTCTTCTTCCTGGAGATGAACACCCGGCTCCAGGTGGAACACCCGGTCACCGAGGCGGTCACCGGGCTGGACCTGGTCCGGCTGCAACTGCTGGTCGCCGAGGGCGAACCGCTGCCGCTGGCGGCGGCCCCGCCGGTCGACGGCCACGCGATCGAGGTACGCCTCTGCGCGGAGGACCCGGCCCAGGGCTTCCGCCCCGCGACCGGCACTCTGCACCGGTTCGCCGTCCCCGGGGTGGCCGGCGAGTTCACTCCGACGAAGGGGCTGCGGCTGGACTCCGGGGTGACGGACGGCTCGGCGGTCGGCGTGCACTACGACTCGATGCTGGCCAAGCTGGTCGCCTGGGCGCCGACCCGGGCGGAGGCGGCCCGGGCGCTGGCCGGCGCGCTGGCCCGGGCCGAGTTCCACGGCGTCGCCACCAACCGGGACCTGCTGGTCCGGGTGCTGCGCAGCCCCGAGTTCGCGGCGGCCGAGGTGGACACCGGGTTCCTGGACCGGCACCCCGAGGTCTTCGCCCCGCTGCTCCCCGCCGACCAGCC
Source organism: Micromonospora sp. CPCC 205739 (assembly GCF_036906795.1). Lineage (NCBI taxonomy): Bacteria > Bacillati > Actinomycetota > Actinomycetes > Micromonosporales > Micromonosporaceae > Micromonospora > Micromonospora sp. CPCC 205739. The sequence goes on from NZ_JBAKHS010000016.1 coordinate 115,077, forward strand.
GCCGCTGGCCGCGCTGGCCGCCGCGCTCGCCTCGGCCGCCGCCCGCCGCGCCGAGGCCACCGTGCTCGCCGGGCTTCCCTCCGGCTGGCGGAACGTGCCGGCGTTCCCGCAGGTCACCCGCTACGCCGGGCCGGACGGCGGCGAGGTCGAGGTGCGCTACCGGCTGGACCGTGCCGGCGCACTGGCCGAGTGGTCCACCGACCCGGGCGCGGCGTCGGCCGACGGGCCGTCGGCAGAAGCCGAGCCGGCCGGAGCCGAATCCGCGCAGCCGCCGACGGTGGCGCTGGTGGAGGCCGCGCCGGACCGGGTCGTGCTCGACGTCGACGGGGTGCGGCGGGCGTTCCGCGTACACCGGGTGGGGTCGGCGGTCTTCGTGGACGGCCCGGACGGGGCGACGAGCCTGGCCGAGCTGCCGCGTTTCCCGCTGCCCGGCACGGAGCTGGCGGCCGGGTCGCTGCTGGCGCCGCTGCCCGGCGCGGTGACCCGGGTGCACGTCGAGGTCGGTCAGCGGGTCGCCGCCGGTGAGCTGCTGCTGACCCTGGAAGCGATGAAGCTCGAACATCCCGTGCTCGCCCCGACCGACGGGGTGGTCGCCGAGCTGCCGGTGCCGGCCGGCGGCCAGGTCGACACGGGCGCCGTGCTGGCCGTGGTCAACCTTGAGGAGGACGCCCGATGAACTTCGACCTCACCCCCGAGCAGGACCAGCTCCGCGACGCCGTCCGCGCGCTGGGCCGCAAGTACGGCCACGACTACTTCGTGGCGAAGGCGAAGGCCGGCGAGCACACGACCGAGCTGTGGAGCGAGGCCGGCCGGCTCGGCTACCTCGGCGTCAACATCCCCACCGAGTACGGCGGCGGGGGCGGCGGCATCACCGAACTGGCCCTCGTCTGCGAGGAGCTGGCCGCGGCCGGCTGTCCGCTGCTGCTGCTGGTGGTCTCCCCGGCCATCGCCGCCACGGTGATCAACAAGCACGGTACCGACGAGCAGCGCAAGCGGCACCTGCCCGGCCTGGCCGACGGCACCCAGAAGATCGTCTTCGCGATCACCGAGCCGGAGGCCGGCTCCAACTTCCACCGGCTCGGCACGGTGGCCCGCCGCGACGGCGACGACTGGCTGCTCTCCGGCCGCAAGTGCTACATCTCGGGTGTCGACGAGGCGCAGTACGTGCTGGTGGTGGCCCGCACCGAGGACGCGTCGACCGGCAAGCTGAAGCCGGCGCTGTTCATCGTGCCGACCGACGCGCCCGGGCTGACCCGCTCCAAGCTGGACATGGAGATCCTCTCGCCGGAGAACCAGTTCCTGCTCTACCTCGACGACGTGCGGCTGCCCGCCGACGCCCTGGTCGGCGAGTCCCTGGACGCCGGGCTGCCGGCGCTCTTCGCCGGGCTCAACCCGGAGCGGATCACCGTCGCCGCGATGGGCGCCGGCACCGGCCGGTACGCCATCGAGCGGGCCAGCGAGTACACCGCCACCCGCAAGGTCTGGGGCGGCCGGAGCATCGGCTCGCACCAGGGCGTGGCGCACCCGCTCGCGCATGCGGCGGTGCAGGTGGAACTCGCCCGACTGATGATCCACAAGGCGGCCACCCTCTACGACGCCGGCCGGGACCTGGAGGCCGGCATCTCCGGCAACATGGCGAAGTACGCCGCCGGCGAGGCCGCCGCGCTCGCCGTGGACACCGCCGTGCAGGCCCTCGGCGGGGCCGGCATGACCACCGAGTACGGCGTGGCCACCCTGCTCGGCGCGGTACGCGCCGGCCGGATCGCCCCGGTCAGCCGGGAGATGATCCTCAACTTCGTCGCCCAGCACGTCCTCGGCCAGGACAAGTCCTACTGACCCCGCTGGATAAGCGCCGGACCGGAAAGGGTGGCCGGACCGACACCGTGATCCGGCGACTCCCCACTGTCACGATCGGGAGTGACAGACCACAGGGGAGGGCGTCATGGACAGAAGAGCCGTACTCAGAGGGCTCGCGGGCGCGGCGGTGGCCGCGCCCGCCGCCGGGCTGCTCGGCGCCGCGTCGGCCGAGGCCGCGACCCACTATGTGATGGCGACCGAGCAGGCCAGCGGTCGGATTCTCAGGTTCAACCCGGCCGCCTGGAGCAGCGGCACGGTGCTGTGGAAGGCACCGAGCACCACCGGCACGTGGACGAACCTCTCCGACGTCAAGCGGCGGGGCACCGCGAACTGGGGCAACGTCATGCTGGTGACGTCCTCCGGGGTGGGCGACTACCTGGGCCGGGCCGCGATGATCGACGAGAGCGCGATCGGCTCCTCGCGTACCGGGGGGATCGTCTGGCAGGCCACGGTGGACGGCAACCCGCACTCGATCGAGCGGATCGAGGGCAAGGGCGCGATCGTGGTGGCCACCTCCAAGGGGCCGACCGGCTCGGCCGGCGGCGGCGGCCTGCACCTGTTCGTGCCGTCGACCAACGGCGGCAAGCCGGGCACCCGAGCCGTCAAGTTCTACGGCTTCCCCGGCGCGCACGGGGTCATCTACAACCAGAACGGCTTCGTCATCGCCGTGGGCACCGGTGAGGTGCGCCTCTACGGGATCACCGGCAACGGGTCCAGCACCCGGTTGTCGTACCGGACGAAGCTGACCTTCAGCGACGGCGCGGGGCGGGCGAAGGTCGGGCACGACATCCTGCCCGACCACGACGGCAGCGGCTACTTCTTCACCTCGTCGTACAACGTGCGCTCGCTGCAACTGGTGTACGCCGGCACCAGCTGGCAGTTCACCTCCAGCCAGGTCAGCGGAGCCGACCACGTCAAGGCGTACACCCGGCTGCCCAACGGGGTGCGGACCTGGGTGGTGCCGGGCTCCGGCGAGGGTGACTGGAGCCGCACCATCCACTTCAGCTCCGGCAACCACAGCAAGAGCGGCGCCCGCTTCTACCGGGTGCGGTACTACACCACCGCGTTCGGCTGACCGGCCGCGTCCGGGTCCGGCGGGGCGACGCCGGGCCCGGGCGCCGGTCGGGCCGCCGAACCCGTGGTGGTGCCGCCCCGGGCCGGCTCAGCTCACGGCGCGGCAGGCGGCGTCGATGCGGTGCACCGGGCGCACCCGCCGGCCCGTCCCCTCCAGCAGCGAGTCCTCGACGTGGAAGTCGCGGATGCGCAGCCGGTGCCGGGGCAGCTCCTCCTCGCTGGGGCAGAGCACCTGCGCGCGTACCTGGTCCACCGGCACGTAGCGGACGCCGCCGCGCTCCTGGAGCAGCACCACGTTCACGTCGTCCACGGTCACCACGTGCCCGCGGACGTCCTCGGTGACGCCGGGCGTGGACTCCACGGTGGTGACGGTCAGCGGCAGCACCGGCGTGCTGATCACCGGCAGCGCGGCCCAGACCAGCATGGCGAGCACGGCCGCCTCGGTCAGCGACGCCAGCGGCCGGATCACCGCCGCCGGCAGCGGACCGGTGACGCCGAGCGCGAGCAGCGGCGGCGCGACGAGCAGCAGCAGGGCCAGCAGCTCCCCCTGCCGCCAGGCGTCGCGCAGGGTCGGCGCGAGCAGCCAGGCGTACCCGACGAAGAGGGCGGCGAGCAGCAGCAGCCGCGGCGCGACCTGCTCGTGCAGCCGGGCCGGGGTGAGCTGGAACGCGGCGACGAAGGCCGGGATCAGCAGCGGCAGGTAGAGCAGCTGCCAGGTGACCAGGGCGAGCAGGAAACTCGCGACCACGAACCAGGCCGGGGTGATGTCCACCCAGCGGACGAAGAGCGGACGGCGGGCGCCGGCGGGCATCCGCTCCACGCTCACCCGGAGCACCGCGCCGAGCGCGAAGACCGCGACCAGGCCGGTGGAGAGCAGCCGCGCGGCCGTGGTGAGGAACCCGGCCAGCAGGTTGACCGGGCCGACGTTCGCCACCAGCAGCAGGGTGGTCTGGAGCTCGCCGCCGGCCTCGACGCCGAGCCGGAGCACGGAGAAGATCGCCGGCACGCCGACCACGGCCGTCCAGAACGACTGGCTGGCCCGGGCGCGCCGCTCGGCCGGGTCGTTCCCCTCCCACGCCGGGCCGGCGGGGCCCCCGTCCCGCGTGGCGGGCACCGCCGGGGCGTCCACCACCGGCGCGCTCACCGCCGGGGCGCCTTGTCGTCGAAGTCGACCAGCTTGGGGACGTCCAGCGGCTGCGGCTGCGCCTTCGGCCCCTTCATCCAGGGCCCCAACGTCCGGTTGTACGCGGTCAGCCAGGGACTGCTGATTCCGCTGCGCCCCTGCTGGTAGCTCTTGTCGAGGAAGAAGGCGACCAGGTCACGCAGGGCCGGATCGCCGATCGGCACCCCGATGCCGAGGGTCTCGCTGGTGCCGAAGGGCATGTCGACGATCTCGAACTCGGTCGGGTACTGGGAGAGGAAGCCGGCGAGGATGGTCTCGTCGGAGCTGACCGCGTCGTACCGTCCCTCGCGGATGCCCTTGACGCAGTCGCCGACCCGCTTCACCACCAGCGCCTTGACCTGGTGCTTCTCCAGCTCAGCCTCGGTCGTCGAGCCGCCACTGGTGCAGATCTTGTACGTCGGGTCGCGCAGGTCCTCGATGGTGCGGATCTTGTCCTTCAACCGGTTCGGGACCATCACCTCCTGCGTGGTGACGAAGTAGGGCCCGGCGAAGCCGATCTGCTTCTTGCGCTCCTCGGTGATGGAGAAGCTGCTGACCACCAGGTCGACCACGCCACCCTGGAGGGCCGGAATCCGGTCCTCGGTGGCCAGCGAGACGAACTCGATCCGCTGGTCGCCCTCGTAGCCGAGGGAGGCGGCGATGTACCGCGCGATCTCGATGTCGAAGCCGACGTAGGTGCCGTTGCGCAGCTCGCCCATCAGCGGCTCGGTGGCCGCCACCCCGACCCTGATCTTCGGCTGGCCGTCGATGTGCGACTCGCGCAGCTTGTCCAGCACCGAGGGGAGCGGCGGGTCCTGCCGGTTGTCGCAGCCGGCCGCGGCGGCCAACGTCAGGGTCAGCGCCACGGCGAGCGTGGTCGCGACCGAGCGGAACCGCGGGGAGGAGTTCTTCATCGGGCGACCTCGCTGACGGACACGGCCTGCGGAACACCGAGAGTAGTGCTTTCCGTCCACTTCGGTAGCCACCGGGACGGTGTGGAAAGTGACCGGGGTACGACAGGCGACCCGAGCGCCTGCCGTACCCCGGCGTCTGTCAGCGCACCGTCAGCGTGCCCACGGCGGGCAGCGGCGCGACGACCGGCGGCAGCCGCTTCGGCTCACCCCGGGCCGGCTCGCCCTCGGCGGCCAGCGCGCTCTTCGGCGCGGCGGCCCGGGTCGTCTCCGGCTCGTCCGGCACCTCGACGAAGGGCTGCACGTCCCCGACGCAGACCGTGCCCTTCTTCGGCAGCGTGCCCTTGAGCAGGTACGCGTCGACGGCACCGGTCACGCAGGCGGACGTCCCGTACGCGGTGTGCCCCCAGCTGTCGCTGCTGAGCAGCCGGCTGTTCGGCAGCAGCTTCGCCGAGCTGACCGCCGCGTCGTAGTTGGTGGCCGGGTCCCAGTAGTTGCCGACCACCAGCACCGGGGCGCTGGTCATCCGGTTGAACGGGCCGGTGTAGGCGTCCTCGTCGCGCACCGTCCAGGTGTTCCGGGCGCACGGCGCGGCGCTCCAGGCCCAGGCCCGCCCGAAGTACGGGGCCCGCTTGTCCTCCTTGGCGCTCAACGCCGGCCAGGCGCCCGCGTCCGTCGGGTGGTACGCGTCGGTGCAGTCCACACCGAGGAACGTCTCCAGCCCGTTGTTGTACGGGAAGTCGTACCGGCGCTGCTGGCGGGCCTGCTCGGCGCGCTTGGCGACGGCCTTGCGGGCCTGCGCCAGGCGGGCCGCGGTGGCCGCCCCCGGATCGGTGAGCACCAGCAGGTCGGCGGTGATCGCCGCGATGTCGGCGTAGCCGTACGGGCTGTAGAGGGCGCTGAGGCTGACGCCGACGAAGTCGGCGTAGGTGACGGTGAACGAACCGGCATCCGGGTCGTCGATCACCACCGGCTTCTTGCGCAGCCGCTGCGCCACCAGCTCGTACGTGGCGACCGGGTCACCGGCGGCCAGGGAGCACTTCTCCTCGCCGGCCTTGTCGCAGCGGAGAAGGATCTCGCGCAGCGCCTGGTACGCGCCGTCGGCGCTGCGCAGCCGGGTCTCCTGGAGCTCGCCGCGGGCCTTGCCCTGGCCGACCCAGGCGTTCGGGTCGAGCATCCCGTCGACGGCCAGCGCCCGGACCCGGTCCGGGAACATGTTGGCGTAGTACTGGCCGAGCGCGGTGCCGTAGCTGAAGCCGAGGTAGCTGAGCTTCTTGTCGCCGACCGCCCGGCGCAGCACGTCCATGTCCCGGGCGACCTCGGCGGTGGACATCGCCCCGGTCAGCGGCTTGCCGGTGGTGGAGCAGGCCCGACCGACCGCCTTCGACGAGGCGATGTACGCCTTCTCCTCCGCCTTCGTCCACGGGAACGCCACGTTCAGCCCGGCGTACGCCCTGGTCTGCTCCTTGACGGACGGGAAGCACTTGACGTTGTCGCTGGCGGCGACGCCGCGCGGGTCGACGCCCACGATGTCGAAGCGGTCCAGCAGCTCGTCGGAGAGGAAGTACGGCGCAGCGAGCGCGATGTCGGTGCCGGAGCCGCCGGGTCCGCCCGGGTTGAGGAAGAGGCTGCCGATGCGGGTCTGCTTGTCGCGGGCCTTGACCCGGAGCAGCGCGACCTCGGTGGTGGCGCCCTTGGGCTGGTCGTAGTCGAGCGGCAAGCGGGTGGTCGCGCACTCCGCGTAGCCGTAGCAGGCGTACCAGTCGAGCTTGGGCGTGGGCACGCGGTCGACCCGCCGGGCCTCGGCGGGACTGGTGCGATCCGATGTGGTGGGTCGACCCCAGCCGGTGGTGACGGGCGACGCGGTTGCGGGCGCGACCGCCGATCCGGCGAGGACGAGGCCGGCGATTCCTGCCGCGGCCAGGGACCGGTAAGTACGTGGCATGTGCTGCCTTCCGGTGGAGGACGGGGATTGCCGAGGTGACCCTCGACCTCCGTCACCCTAGGGGCGGTCGGCAACGACCGCGGCCCGGCAAAACACCACCAAAGGGACGTTTTCTCTAAACGATGTAACGAATTTTTCATCCTCGACGCTGTTCGGCTTTCTTTCCGCCTCAGTCGTCGAGCCCCTTGAACCAGTCCGGCTCGGGCCCGTTCGCCGGCCCGCCCATCCCCGGCGGTACGTGGTCGTCGACCACCCGCCAACCGGCGGCGTCCGCACGCAGCAGCAGGAAGGCGTCGATCTCGCTGTACGGGGCGCCGACGGCGTACACGGTGCCCGCGTCCACCTTGGCCCTTTCCAGCGAACAGACACTCTTCGGGTCCGGCCGGGCGCTGCCGCAGTCGCCCACGTACCGGTGGTCGGCGCCGTAGTTGGCGATGACGTACCGGGAGATGGCCTCGGCGGGGGACACCGCCGCGGCCCCTCGGGTCGCCGACGGGGAGGCGGCCGTGCCGGCGGCGGACGGTGTGGCCAGCACGGAGGGACGCGCCTGCGGCGACGACCCCGCCGAGCAGGCGCCGAGCGCGCCCGACACCAGCAGCGCGACGACGATCCGGGACGTCCGGTCCATCGGCGTTCCTCCCTCGGGCGACGTCACCGCATCATCCCACCGCCAGCGCCGGCGGATCCGCCAACCGCGTTTCACCGGTACGCGGATTGACACGACGCGTCACCGGGCGATGCTTGTCGGGTGCGACGTTTCCTCAGGCCGGACCCGCGGGTCGTGGCGGCGCTGGCGTCGCTGGCCGCCGTCGGGGTGCTGGTGGTCCTGCTCGTGCGGCACCCGCCCGGCATCCTGACGGTGGGTCTGGCGCTGCTCTGCGTGCTGCTGACCACGGTCGCCGGCACCGCCGTGGCCGCCCTGCGCGAACGTGACGGGCCCTCGTCGTCGGGCGCCACGCCGCCGGGGCTGCCGGACGCCGACGCCCCGGTACTCGACGCGGACACCCTCGACGCGCTGGACAGCGCGGCCGTCCGCACCCGGCTGGCGGAGCTGGACGAACTCAGGGACCGGTGAGGGTGGGCGAGGCGAGGGCGTCCACGCCCTTGCCGGCCAGGCAGCGGTACGTCCGGCCGGTGTCCGTGCCGCTGGGCGGCAGGACCTCCAGGTTCCACCCGGTCGGGTAGGCCAGCCCGCTGGTGAGTCGGAAGGTCCGCGCGTTGCAGACCCGGCGGACCGCCGGGTCCGCGCTGACCGCGGCGTGCCCCGCGCCGACCAGCGTGGCGGGCAACTCACCCTCCACATAGGTTTCCCAGGTGTGCCGGCCGTCGCAGGACACCTGCGGCGCCTCGGCCCGGTCGCCACGCAACCGCACCGGCCCGAAGCACTCCAGCCCCGGCGCGCAGTGGGCCCCGGGGGGCAGGGTCACCGTGGACGAACCGGCCACGCAGCCCGGCAGCGAGCCCCACGCGGCCGGCGAGGTGGGCGCGGTGGTGGTCGGGGCCGACGTGGGGGCGGCCACGGACGAGGCGTTGCCGGCGACCCAGGCCCCGGCGCTCGCCGAGGCGGCCAGGGCCAGGACCCCGATGCCGCCGAGGAACCACCGCCGCCGGCGCCGCCCGCGCGGCACGGTCGGGTGGGCGTCCTCGGCCACCGGCCGCGGCGGACCGGAACGGTCCACCGTGTACGGCCCGGAGGGGCCGCCGGAGATCGGCGCTCCGCTCACCGGCGCGCCGCTGACCGGGGACGGGACCGAGCCGAGCGGCAGGGCGGTGAGCAGGTCCCGCAGCTCGATCGCGGAGGGACGCGCGCCCGGGTCGTTGGACATCCCGGCGCGGAGCACGTCGACCAGTTCGGTCGGCACCCCGGGCAGCTCCGGGATGGGCTGGTTGAACATCTCCAGCACGGTGACCAGGCTCGGATTGCGCTCCGACTGCCAGCGCGGCGGGCGGCCGTGCATCACCGCGTAGAGGGTGGCGCAGAGCGCGTACACGTCGACGGCCGGCGAGGGCGGGCTGTGGCTGAACATCTCCGGCGGGGCGTACGCCGGGGTGAGCACCTCCAGGGTGACCGAGGCGTCGCGCACCTCGGCCAGCACGGCCAGCCCGAAGTCGGCCAGCACCGCGGGGTTGAAGTGCGAGTGCAGGATGTTGGCCGGCTTGACGTCGCGGTGCAGCACCCCAGCCGCGTGGGAGTGGGCCAGCGCATCGGCGATCTTGATGCCGAGGTCACGGGTCTCCGCCGGGCCGAGCGGCGAGGTCCGCATCCGCTCGGCGTACGAGCCGTCGCAGAGTTCCATGATCAGATAAGGGTGCTGGTCGACGGTGACCCCGACGTCGAAGAGGTCGACCACGTGCGGGTGGGACGACATCTTCCCGGCGGCCCGCGCCTCCCGGAGGAACCGGGCCTGGTCCCGCTCGCTGTCCAGCGTGCGGTTCTCCACCTTGACGGCGACCTCGCGCCCCACCGAGATCTGGGTGGCCCGGTAGACGGTGGCGTAGCCGCCCCGGGCGAACACCTGCAGATCGGTCAGACCGGGCACGATGGGCAGCCGGAGGGCGCCGGGCGGGGTCTCGGTCACGACTCTGAAAATACCCGTCCCGCCGGAGCGCTCAGCGGACCGTACCGGCGGCCGGTGCGGGACCGGCGCTCTCACCGGCGGTCGGCGGACCGTCGTCCGGGCCATCGACGGACGTCGGCGTGCCCGCCCGGCGGGCGTCCCAGCGCAGGCCGACGGCGGTGGCGAGCGCTCCCAACCCCTCCCAGAGCGCGACCCCGAAGAACCGGTCCGGCGCGACGTCGGCGAGCACGATCAGGGTGAAGACGGTGAAGGTGACGAGTCGGAAGACGACGGTGAACCGGTAGAACGCCCGCCACTCGGTGGCGACCGCCAGCAGGTAGTAGACGCCCATGTTGAACGAGGCCATCGAGGAGGCGATGAGGAACGTGCCGGTGTAGTCGCCGGCCGACCGCCGCGCCGGCACCTCGAAGCCGAGCAGCCGCAGCTGCGCCTCGGGCCAGACCAACCCGAGCGCGCCGAGCAGCAGCGCCAGGACGCCGAAGACCGCGATCGTCCAGCCGGCGCCGGAACGCGGCGGCCTCATCTGTCCTCCCCACCCCCAGGTTGCGGCCGGGTGGCCGACCGCGTGGAAGGACACGCTAACCGCCCCCACCGACACGCACATCCCCGGAACCGCCAGACCTGCCTCGATCCCTCCCACCCGCCGCCGCCGGCGTCGCTTTCCGGGAAAGCGTGGCTGTCCACGTCGGAACAGCCCCGCTTTCCCGGAAAGAGCGCCTGGGCTGAGGGCCGAGGGGGTCAGGTGATGGCGGCGAGGCGGGTGCGGAGGGCGTCGGCGGCGGCCCGCTCGCTGCGCTGCTCGGTCGCGTACGCCAGGCGGACCGCCTCCTCGGCGCAGGCGAGCGCCTCGACCGGTCGGCCGCAGGCGGCCAGCGCCTCGGCCAGCACGCTCGCCCCGATCACCTGGCTGCGCACGTCCTCGGCCGGCGCGGCGACCGCCCGGCGGGCCCAGTCCAGCGCCTGCTCCCGCTGGCCGTGGGCGAGCAGGGCGGAGGCGTACCGGGCCATCGTCTGGCGGCGGGAGAAGAGCAGCGTCGGGGCGTGCGCGGCGGTGGTCGCCACCGGGGCGAGCAGCCCGACCGCGGTGGCCGAGTCACCGGCGGCGAGCCGGGCGGTGGCCAGCAGCACCCGGGGCGCGACCTGGGCCGGCGCCTGCGGGTTGTGCGGCTCGACGGCGGTCAGCACCGCCCGGGCGTCGCGCTCGGCGGTCTCGCAGTCGCCCAGGTCCAGCGCCACGAAGCCGCGCAGCGTGCCGGCCATCCCGGTGAGCAGCGGGTGCGAGGTGCGCTCGGCGTACGCGAGGGCGTCGGTGAGCAGGTCGACGGCGTGCTCCGGCTCGCCCAGGCCGCGGGCCACCACGCCCCGTACCACCAGGGCGAAGCCGCGTCCCCAGTCGTCGGAGACCTCGGCGAAGTCCCGGTACGCCCGGCGGGCCGATCGGTCCGCCTCGGCGATCTCACCCAGCTCGGCGCCGGCGAACGCCTCGACCGCGCGCAACGTGCCGACCGCCCACGCCTCGCCGACCCGCTCGCCGAAGGGCAGGAAGACGTTGGCCAGCCGGCACGCCTCCCTCAGCCGCCCGGCGAGCAGCCGGGCGAACGCGGTGCTCCCGCGCAGCCACGCCCGCCCGTACGGGTCCTTCAGCTCGGCGAAGAGCCGGGCCGCCCGGCCGAGCACCGCGTCGGTGCCGGCGAAGTCGCCCCGGGTGGTGGTCACCCAGGCCAGGTTCTGCAACGACCAGGCCTGCCCCCGCGGGTCCCGCGCGGCGAGGCTGACCTGGTACGACGCGGCGAGGCGGCTGCTGGCCTGGCCGAGCCGGCCGGCGATGAAATCGGCCATCCCGAGCCGGCGCATCGCCGAGGCGCGCAGGGTCGGCAGCCCACCGGCGGTGGCCACCTGCATCGCCTCCTGCCAGCAGGTCACCGCCCGGTCCTGGTCTCCGAGGGTCTGGTGGGCCTGCCCGGCGAGCAGGAGCGCGCTGGTCCGGGTGGCCGCGTCGTCGCCGGCGTTGGCCGCGATCTTCTCGGCGAAGGCGAGCGCGTCGCCCGGCCGACCCACCTGCAGCAGGGCCCGGGCGTGCACCACCCGGTCGGCGGCGGGCACCCCGTCGCGGGCCAGCTCGGCGGCGCGTTCGGCGTATTCGACGGCCATCGCCGGCTCCCCGGCGTGCATCGACCGGCGGGCGGCCCGGCCCAGCGCGGCCACGCCCAGCGGGGCGACCGTCCGGGCCGGCGCGTCGGGCCGGAGCTTGACCGCGTCGGCGAGCGCGGCGGCCCGCTCGACGTGTTCGGCGACGAAGTCGTCCCGGGCGGTGTCGCTGAAGCCGCCCGGCGGGGTGACCGGGCTGTCCGGCACCGGTTCCGCCCAGCGGGCCAGCGCGGCGTGCCGCTCGGCCAGCTCGGCCTTGCTCACCCCGGCGTACGCGGCCTCGCGCATCAGCGGGGTGGCAAAGGCGTACCCGGTGCGGGTGCGGTGCAGCATGCGGCGTTGCAGCAGCTCCTCGACGGCGCGCTCCAGCTCGACCGCGGCCACCGCGGCCGGGCGGCCGTCGCGCCCGACGCGCAGCTCGCGCAGCGCCTCTAGGGCCCCGGCGGGCACGGTGTCGCCGACCACGGCGGCGTCCCGCAGCACCGAGCGGGCGTCCGCCGGCAGCGCGTCGATCCGGGCGGCGAGCACGGCGGCCAGGTCGCGGGAGAGCAGCCGGCTGCCCAGCGAGCCGGGGACCAGCCGCCAGCCGCCCGGGTTGCCGGACCCTCGCTCGGCGAGCGCGGTGAGCGCGCCCCGCTCCATCAGCAGGGTGACCAGCTCGGCCAGGTAGAACGGGTTGCCCTGGGCGGTGGCGAGGAGCCGGTCCGCGTCGGCCTGCGGCAGCCGGCCGCCGTTGAGGTAGGTGGTGAGCAGCCGGGCCGCGTCGGCGCCGCGCAGCGGCGGCAGCGCGTGCACCTCGGCGTCGGCGACCCGGGTCAGCGCCCCCGCGGTGCGCACCAGCTCCGGCCGGCCGAGCAGCAGCACCAGCACCGGGCCGGTGAGCCGGGACAGCGTCAGCCCGAGGGCGCTGATCGTCTCGGCGGTGGCGTCGTGCAGGTCGTCCACCACGATCACCAGCGGCGCCTCGGTGGCCAGGGCGCTGAGCAGCCCGGCGACCGCGTTCGGCACCGCCTCGGCGTCGGCGGGCACGCCGCCGGCGGTCCACTCCCCGTTGTCGGTGGCGCTGCCGTGCCCGCCGGGCAGTTCGGCGTACCCGAGCAGGGCCAGCAGCTGGTCGGTGGCGAGCGGGGTGGTGCCCTGCCGGCCGAGCCGCTGGCTGAGCCGGCGCAGCCGCTCCTCGACGGCGGGCCGGGTGAGGGCGGTGGACGGGTCGGTGGGCAGGCCGACGGCGGCCCGGACCAGGTCGGCCAGCGGGGCGAGCCGGCGCCGCTCGCCGAAGGCGGCGCAGCGCACGGAGAGCACCCGGGCGCCGGTGTGCGCGGCGTACCGGCCGGCGCCGACGTCGTAGCCGGCGGCGAGGCGTTCCACCTCGGCGGCGAAGCGGGACTTGCCGATCCCCGCCTCGGCGGTCATCAGCAGCACCCGGGGCTCGCTGCGATCGATCACCTCGGCGAGCCGGCCGGCGATCCGCCCGATCTCGGTCTCCCGGCCGACGAAGGGCGCCTCGTCGCCGAGGCCCGAGCGGGTGCCCGGAGCATCCAGGAGCCCCAGCAGCTCGTACGCCTCGACCGGCTCCCGCTTGCCCTTGAGCCGCAGCGGGCGCAGCGCCCGCCAGGAGGCGACGTGCCGGGTGGCCGCGGAGGTCCGGGCGCCGGCGTAGACCGCGCCGACGGCGGCGGCGTCGGCGAGCCGGGCCGCGGTGTTCACCGTGTCGCCGATGACGGTGTACTCGATGGCGGCCTGGATGCCGGCGATCACGTCGCCGGTGTTCAGGCCGACCCGCAGGCCGAGCGGGGCGCCGCCGCCCCGCTCGTCGTCGAGCACCCGGCGGACCGCCCGCTGCATGGAGAGCGCGGCGCGGACCGCCCGCTCGGCGTCGTCCTCGTGGGCGACCGGCGCGCCGAAGACCGCCATGATCCCGTCGCCGGTGAGCTTGTCGACGTGGCCGCCGAAGGTCTTGACCGCCCCGGCGAGCGCGGCGAGCACCCGGTCGGTGACCGCGCCGACCCGTTCCGGGTCCAGGTCCTCCGACCAGGAGGTGAAGTCGGACAAATCGCCGAAGAGCACGGTGACCACCCGCCGCTCGGCGGCGGGCAGGCTCGCCGCGGCGGGGAGCGCGGCGCCGCAGTTGTGGCAGAAGCGGGCGCCGGGCACGGCCACGGTGCCGCACACGGGGCAGGTCACGGCTGCTCCAACTCCGTACCCCCGGTGCCGGATTCCCGGGCGGCGACCCCCAGGTACTCCAGTTGGGCCCGGACCGACCATTCGGCGGCCCACCAGAGCGACCGGTCGACGTCGGCGTAGACCCGGGCGACGACCTCGGGCGCGGTGGTCGCGCCGGCGGCGACCGCCGCGCGCACCTGGTCGAGCCGGGCCCGGCGGTGGGCCAGGTAGAACTCGGCCGCCGCGCCGCAGTCGGCCAGCGCCGGGCCGTGCCCGGGCAGCGCCGGGATCCCCCGGTACGCGGAGAGCAGTTCGAGGCTGGCGAGGTAATCGCCGAGGTGCCCGTCGGGGTGGGCGACCACGGTGGTGCCGCGGCCGAGGATGGTGTCGCCGGTGAGCACGACCCGCTCGTCGCCGTGCTCGGCGAGGAAGCAGACCGAGTCGGCGGTGTGCCCGGGGGTCGGCACCAGGCGGATGGTGAAGCCGGCGGCCTCCAGCGGGGCGTCCAGGGTCAGCGGCGCGGCACCGATGGTGTGCGCCGGGTCGGCGGCCCGCACGGCGGCCCCACCGAGCAGGTCGGCCAGGCGGGCGGAGCCCTCGGTGTGGTCGGGGTGCCCGTGGGTGATCAGCACCGACCCGACCGGGCCGTGCGCGGCGATCCGGCCGAGGTGGTCCTCGTCCGCCGGGCCGGGGTCGACCACCACGGCCGGGGCGCCCGGGGCCGCCCGCAGCACCCAGGTGTTCGTCCCGTCCAGCGTCATCGGCCCGGGGTTGGGCGCCCGCAGCAGGGTCACCCAGCTCGGCAGCCCGTCCGCGAGCGCGGCCACCGGCCCCGTCACATGCCCGCCCATGGCTGCGATCGTACGACCCCGCCCGCCACTCCCCGCGATCTTGCAGGCGCCGCCGATGGTTTGTAGCCGTTCGCGGCTTTCCCCCGGGCCGCGGCTACAAGATCGCGGGGTGACGGGTCAGGCGACCTCGACGATGACCTCGATCTCGACCGGCGCGTCGAGGGGGAGCTCGGCGACGCCGACCGCGGAGCGGGCGTGCCGGCCGGCCTCGCCGAAGACGGTGCCGAAGAGTTCCGAGGCGCCGTTGACCACGCCGGGCTGGCCGGTGAACCCGGGGGCGCTCGCGACGAAGCCGGTCAGCTTGACGATCTTGACGACGTTCTCCAGACCGACCAGCGCGTCGACCGCCGCGAGGGCGTTCAGCGCGCACCGCTCGGCGAGGTCCTTGGCCTGCTCGGCGGAGACCCCGTTGCCGACCTTGCCGGTGGCCAGCAGCTTGCCCTCGGCCATCGGCAACTGGCCGGAGACGAAGACGTGCTGGCCGGACTGCACCGCCGGCACGTAGCTGGCCAACGGAGGCACGACCTCCGGCAGGGCCAGACCGAGTTCCGCCAACTTCGCGTGGGGCCCGTTGCTCATGCCGCTCAGCCCTTCGGACGCTTCAGGTAGGCGACCAGCTGGTCCGGGTTCGGGCCGGGGACCACGGCGACCAACTCCCAGCCGTCCTCGCCCCAGTTGTCGAGGATCTGCTTGGTCGCGTGGACCAGCAGCGGGACCGTGGCGTATTCCCACTTCTGCATCGGTGGAAGGCTCCCTTGCCTGGCGTGGACTGGTTTCCAGGCACAGCCTACGGTCCGGACGTGGGCCGGGGCGCGGGACGCTGCTCGGGGGCGGTCGGCACCTCGCCGCACGGGCCCTCGTGGTCGTACGGCTGCGGGCAGCGGGACTTGTCGGGCAGGAGCAGGTCGCAGAAGACCCGGTGCCGGTTGTTCTGGTCGTCGGCGGTGGAGACGGTGGTATCGCCGGCGTCCAGCTCGGGCAGGAAGCCCAGCGAGACCGCCACCGTGCCGGCCAGGGCGGTCGCCGCCGACAGGTCGGCCACCCGGATCGGCAGGTGGATGACGTAGCCGGGCTCCTCCTCGTCCCGGCCGCCGGTGCGGTTCAGGATGCGCAGCACCTCGTTCGGCTCGGCGCAGCGGCGGTACGACCGCTCGTTGATCGGGAGACCACCGGCCGGCCCGTCCGCGTCCCTGCGGTCGGCGAGCCGGCCCGCCCGGTCGCCGGGCGGGAACTGGGCTCGAGCGATGTTGTCCGCGTCGCGCATGTACTGCCTCCGGGCCTCAAACCATGAACTGACCACCGCCTGGAATCGGGATCCACCGCCCGACCCGCTCCCCCGCCGGCACGAACGTAGGACCGATGCCCGGACGGCCACAACGGGACGCGCACGGTTGATCACGTGGAGTCACATATGCGACACATGCCTCGTCCGGAACGTGACCACACGGGCCGAGCGCTCGTGAACGCCTGCACCCCGACGCGGCCGACGACCGCTACCCTTCTGCCTCGGACGGGCGAAGCGACGCCGCCCGCCACGCCCGAACCCGTGTCCACGCCCAGGGCGGCGGGGACGCCCATCCCCCGGGGGAACCACATGACCCAACCGCCGAACGACGGGCTGACCGGAGCGCCGGACACCCCCGCGCCCGACACCACCGGCCCGGCCTCCCCCGACGGGCCCGGACCGGGCGCCATCCCGCCACCCCCGGCCGCCTACCCGGCGTACCAGGCGCCGGTCGCCAAGCGCCGGCGCGGCCTGCTCGTCGTCTCGCTCGTACTGGCGGCGGCCGTCCTGCTCTGCGGCGGCGGCGGGACCGCCGCCTTCCTGGCACTGCGGGACACCGAGGACGGCGAGGGCGCGAAGGAGCCGGCGGTGGCGGTGGAGAACTTCCTCACCGCCGTCTACCGGGACCGGGACGCGAAGAAGGCCGCCCAGCACGTCTGCTCCGACGCCCGGGACCAGGACAAACTCGACGCCAAGGTCGCGGAGGTGCAGAAGTACGCCGCCGGCTACGCCAACCCCCGCTTCCGCTGGGCCAGCCCGAAGGTGGACAACCAGAACGGGGACCGGGCCACGGTCAGCACCAAGGTCACCATGACCACCGCCGACGAGAAGGTCGCCGAGCAGGCGCTGCGCTTCACCGTCGTACGCAAGACGGGTTGGTGGGTCTGCGAGGTGGCCTGACGCCGCCGGGTGGATAGGCTCGACGGATGCGAGCAGCAGAACGGCCGGCCGAACCGGCCTCCACCGGCTGGCCGGCCCGTCTGCACGTGGTCACCGGCAAGGGCGGCACCGGCAAGACCAGCGTCGCGGCGGCCCTGGCGCTGGCCCTGGCCGCCGGCGGCCGGCGCACCCTGCTGGTCGAGGTCGAGGGGCGGCAGGGCATCGCCCAGCTCTTCGGCACCGACCCGCTGCCCTACGAGGAGCGGCACCTCACCGACGCCCCCGGCGGCGGGGAGGTGCGGGCCCTGGCGGTGGACGCCGAGGAGGCCCTGCTCGAGTACCTCGACATGTTCTACAAGCTCGGGGCGGCCGGGCGGGCGCTGCGCAAGCTCGGGGCCATCGACTTCGCGACCACCATCGCGCCGGGGCTGCGGGACGTGCTGCTCACCGGCAAGGTGAAGGAGGCCACCACCCGCACCACCGGGCAGCGTCGCGTGTACGACGCGGTGGTGCTGGACGCGCCGCCCACCGGGCGGATCGGCCGCTTCCTCAACGTGACCGCGGAGACCGCCCGGCTGGCCAAGGTCGGCCCGATCAAGACCCAGAGCGAGGGGGTCTCCGCGCTGCTGCGCTCCCCGATGACCGCGGTGCACGTGGTCACGCTGCTGGAGGAGATGCCGGTCCAGGAGACGGTCGACGCGATCGCCGAGCTGACCAAGCTGGGCTTCGGCGTCGGGCGGGTGATCGTCAACGGCGCCCGGCCGCCGGTGCCGGCCGGGCGCGAGGTGACCCAGGCGGAGCTGAAGCGGGGGCTGCTCGCCGCCGGGCTGCCGGCCGACCGGGCCACCGTGGTCGGCCTGGCTGGCGAGGCGCGGGACCAGCAGGTCCGGCGCGAGCTGGAGGACTCCCTCCGGACCGACCTGGTGGAGCTGAGGCTGCCCCTGACCGAGCTGCCGCTGCTGCCCGACGGGGTGGACCGGGCGGGGCTGGAACGCCTCGCCGAGCTGCTCGGCCGGGCCGATTGACTCACACCTGACCTCGGCACGGGGGCGCGGACCCCACCGGCCCGATACGCTCGATTGGTGCCTTCCGAAGACGCGGCGCCACGGCTGGACGTCGACCAGATCCTCGCCGACCCCGGCGTGCGGATCGTCGTGTGCTGCGGCGCCGGCGGGGTGGGTAAGACGACCACCGCCGCCGCGCTCGCGCTGCGGGCGGCCGAGCGGCACGGCCGGCGCACCGTGGTGCTCACCATCGACCCGGCCCGCCGGCTGGCCCAGTCGCTCGGCCTGACCGAGCTGGACAACACCCCGCGCCAGGTCAAGGGGCTCGACATCGAGGCCAGCGGCGGCGAGCTGCACGCCATGATGCTGGACATGAAGCGCACCTTCGACGACGTGGTGCTGCAGCACACCGATCCGGCGAAGGCGGCGGAGATCTTCGCCAACCCGTTCTACCAGGCCATGAGCTCCACCTTCGCCGGCACGCAGGAGTACATGGCGATGGAGAAGCTGGGCCAGCTGCACGCCCGCGGCGAGTGGGACCTGATCGTGGTGGACACCCCGCCATCCCGCTCCGCGCTGGACTTCCTGGACGCCCCGGCCCGGCTCTCCCGCTTCCTCGACGGGCGGATGCTGCGGCTGCTGCTGGCGCCGGCGCGCAGCGGGGGGCGGAGCATGTTCAGCTTCGTCACCGCCAGCTTCGGGATGTTCTCCAAGGTGGTGCAGAAGGTGCTCGGCGCGCAGCTGCTCACCGACCTCTCCGGCTTCGTCGCCGCGCTGGACTCGATGTTCGGCGGCTTCCGGCAGCGAGCCGAGCAGACGTACCGCATCCTGCAGGCGCGGGAGACGGCGTTCCTGCTGGTCGCGGCGCCGGAGCCGGACGCGGTCCGGGAGGCGGCCTACTTCGCGGGCCGGCTGCGCGAGGAGCGGATGCCGCTGGCCGGCCTGGTGCTCAACCGGGTGCACCGGCCGGCGGTGCCCGACCTGGGCGCGGCGGAGAGCGTCGCCGCCGCAGCACGGCTGGCGGAGCTGGGCGGCCACGAGGCGACCGTCGACGTGCTGCGGGCCCACGCCGCGCTGGCCCAGCTGGCGGTACGCGAGCAGCAGGTGGCGGCGCGGTTCACCGAGACGTTCCCGTCGGTGCCGGCGGTGTCGGTGACGGCGCAGCCCGCCGACGTGCACGACGTCGACGGGCTGCGGACGATCGGCGCGGCGATCAGCCGGCCGTGACCGGCGTCAGCCGGCAGCGGCGGTGACCAGGACCTTGTCCTTGCCGGTCTTGTCCTTGGCGTTCTTCTTCATCGCGGCCTCGAACATCTTGCGCCAGCTCGTCACCTGCGGGTGCCGGCGCAGCAGCGCGCGGCGTTCGCGTTCGGTCATGCCACCCCACACCCCGAACTCGATCCGGTTGTCGAGCGCGTCGGCCAGGCACTCGTACCGAACTGGGCAACTCCGGCAGATCCTCTTCGCCACGTTCTGTTCGGCGCCCTGTACGAACAACGCGTCCGGGTCCCCGTTCTGACACGCCGCCAGTGACGGCCAGTCAGTGATCATGCCCATGTGTACACGTCCCCCCTTGCAGTACCTACCGACCTCGTGCGACCAGCCGTGAATTTCCCCCCGGTCGTCCGGCCCGTTCCTTCCCCAAGGAGGCACGGACGACGTGTGGCCCTGTCGCCGCCACCATCATGCTCTGTAGTCGCCTGATTACGCAACGTTGTCGGCGAAATCCATCATTCCGGACACTCCCGGCTTCCCGGGCCTTCGCCCGCCGCTTACCCGGCCCGAGTAGGTGAAAACGCTGCGGAGGTTCCACCGTTCGGTGGAGACTCGCGGCAGGTCACACGCAACCACGTACCGGGGGTCGTGCGTTTAGCACAACGAGGTCGGCGCGCGCAGGAAATGGGGAAAGAACGCCCCAGCGCCCCTCGTTCCCTACTCGCGTACCCTGTCGAGGTGACCTGGATGCGGAAACGTGACCACAATGTCTTCACCAACGCCGCATCGCTGCTTGTCTGTGGCCTGTTGGCCGGCGTGGTGGTCGCGGCGGCGGCCTTCCCCGCGGTGGCGATGTCCGGCTTGGCGGCGAAGGCCGGTGCGGAGACCTTCGGCGCGCTGCCGAAGGAGTTGACGGTGGCCCGCGCGCCGCAGATCAGCTATCTGCTCGCTTCCGACGGCAAGACCCCGCTGGCGACCATGTACGACGAGAACCGTCGGGACGTGAAGCTGGCCGACATCGCGCCGGTGATGCAGAAGGCGATCATCGCCGCCGAGGACCACGACTTCTACAAGCACAACGGCGTGGATCTCAACGGCGTCGCTCGTGCCTTCGTCAACAACCAGTCCGGCACCAACTCGCAGCAGGGCGCCTCGACGCTGACGATGCAGTACGTCCGGCTGGCCATCGCCTACTCGGCGACCCACCCGGCCGACGTGGTCGCCGCGACGGAGGACACCAGCGCCCGCAAGCTGCGCGAGATGCGCTACGCGATCCAGATCGACAAGGAGTTCTCCAAGGACGAGATCCTGGAGCGCTACCTGAACATCGCCTCGTTCGGCAACGGCGCGTACGGCATCTACGCCGCCAGCCAGGTCTACTTCGGCAAGCCGCCGAGCAAGCTGAAGCTCGAGGAAGCGGCGATGCTGGCCGGCATGGTGAAGGCGCCGACCACCAACGACCCGACCACCCGCAGCGGTCGCCCGCTCGCCCTCGACCGGCGCAACTACGTGATCGACAACATGGTCAAGATCGGCGCCATCAACCAGCAGGAGGCGGACGCCGCCAAGGCGGCCCCGATGGTGGTGAAGGACAAGCGCACCCCGAACGGCTGCGTCTCCACCAACGAGAAGGGCTGGGGCTTCTTCTGCGACTACTTCTACCGCTGGTGGCTGCAGCAGGAGACGTTCGGCTCGACCACGTACGACCGGGAGCGGCGGCTCAAGAGCGGCGGCTACACCATCGTCACCACCCTC
Organism: Micromonospora sp. CPCC 205739; assembly: GCF_036906795.1. Taxonomy (NCBI): domain Bacteria; kingdom Bacillati; phylum Actinomycetota; class Actinomycetes; order Micromonosporales; family Micromonosporaceae; genus Micromonospora; species Micromonospora sp. CPCC 205739. Next base: position 135,905 of record NZ_JBAKHS010000016.1, read on the forward strand.
GACGCCCAGGCGCAGCGGGGTGCCGACAGGGCGGTGCGCAACGCCAAGAAGGAAAGCGCCAAGGAGGCCGCCATGGTCGCCGTGGTGGAGCCGGGCACCGGTCGGGTCCGGGCGCTCGCGGTGAACCGGTCCTTCAAGATCGACGATCCGAAGAACCCGAAGAACAAGTTCTCCAGCGACCCGGCGAAGGCCAAGAAGAAGATCCGCGGTAACTACCCGAACACGGTCAACCCGCTGCTCACCGGCGGCCAGGGCATCACCGGCTACCAGGCGGGCTCCACCTTCAAGATCTTCACCATCGTCGCCGCCCTGGAGAAGGGCATTCCGCTCGGCTACACCATCAACGCCCAGCAGCAGTTCAAGTCGGAATACATCATCGACAGCAGCTCCCCGGCCGCCTGCAAGGGCACGCACTTCTACTGCCCGACCAACTCGACCGGCAAGGCCGGCGGCCCGCTCAACATGTGGAGCGCCTTCTCCCAATCGACCAACACCTACTTCGTCCCGCTCCAGCAGCAGGTCGGGGCGGAGAACGTGGTCGACGCGGCGAAGCGTCTCGGCATCCAGTTCCGGGCCGCCAACGACGCCAAGTTCGCCGGCACCAAGGACGCGGCACACCAGTGGGGCGCCTTCACCCTGGGCGTCTCGCAGACCACCCCGCTGGAGCTGGCCAACGCGTACGCGACCCTCGCCGCGGACGGCAAGTACTGCGAGCCGATCCCGGTGCAGGAGATCAAGGACCCGGAGGGCAACAAGCTCGACATCGCCAAGCCGCGCTGCGAGAAGCGGGTCAGCACCGAGGTGGCCCGGGCCGCCGTGGACGCCGCCCGCTGCCCGGTCGGCGACAACTCCTCCACCAGCAAGTGCGGCGACAGCCGTACCGCCCGCCAGGTGAAGCAGGTCGTCAAGGCGCCGGTGGCCGGCAAGTCCGGCACCACCGACTCGGAGAAGACCGCCGCCCTGGTCGCGATGACCAAGCAGTACGCGGTCGCCGGCATCATGGCCGACCCGGACTGGCCGCAGACCAACGTCAAGATGAAGCACAACCAGCCCGACGGCATCAACCCGCCGGTCATCGAGACGCTCCGCGACGCGATGGTGGGCAAGGACCGGATCAACTTCGAGCCGCCGGGCAGGAAGATCTCCGAAGGCGACCAGCGCTCCATCCCGAGCGTCACCTGCCAGGACCTGAACACCGCCAGGTCCCGGATCAACGGCGCCGGGTTCGAAGCGGTCGTCTCGGACGACAAGGTCGCGTCGAACTGCCCGCCGGGCACGGCCGCCGGCACCAGCCCTGAGGGCCGGACCATCAAGGGCGGCCTGGTCGTCATCCAGGTGAGCAGCGGCGGGGGCACCACCCCCGGCACGGTCACCCCGGGCGGCCCGCCGGCACCGCCGGGGACGGGCCGACCCCCCGGCCGACCCCGCGGCTGACCTAGCAGAACGAACGGGCGGGCACCCTTCGAGGGGGTGCCCGCCCGTTTCGCGTACGCGGAGTCAGAGGCCGAGCTGTCGGCGTACCTCGGCGGCCACCCGGCCCCCCTCGGCCTGGCCGGCCACCGCGGCCTGGGCCGCCTTCATGGCCGGGCCCATCTGCGCCTTGCCGGTGAAGCCGCCGGCGGCGAGCGCCCCCGCGACCAGCTCCGACAGCTCGTCGTCGGAGAGCTGCTTGGGCAGGTAGCGGTCCAGCACCTCCCCCTCGGCGGTCTCCTTGGCGGCCTGGTCACCCCGGCCCGCTTCGGCGAAGGCGGTGGCGGCCTCGCGCCGCTTCTTCGCCTCTTTGGTCAGCACCGCGAGCACCTCGTCGTCGGTGAGCTCGCGCTTGGCCTTGCCGGCGACCTCGGCGGTGCCGACGGCCGCGAGGGCCATCCGCAGGGTGGAGGTGGTCAGCTCGTCGCGCGCCTTGAGTGCGGCGCGCATGTCGGCAGTGAGGCGGTCCTTCAGCGTGCTCATGGACGGTCAAACTACCCTGAACGGCATGCGAAAGCGCACACTATTCCGCCTGGCCGCCGGAACCGTCGCCGCGGGAGCGGCCACCCTGGCGTACGCGTCGCTCGTCGAGCGCAACATGTTCACCCTCCGGCGGTACGACGTGCCGGTGCTGCCGGCCGACGCGGAACCGCTGCGCGTGCTGCACCTGTCGGACCTGCACATGATGCCCAACCAGGCGCGCAAGCAGCAGTGGGTGGCGTCGCTGGCCGCCCTCGACCCGGACCTGGTGGTGGTCACCGGCGACAACATGGCCCACCCCGACGCCGTCCCCGGCGTGCTGCGGGCCCTGCAACCGCTGCTCGACTACCCGGGCGCATTCGTCTTCGGGTCGAACGACTACACCGGGCCGGTCTGGAAGAACCCGTTCACCTACTTCCTGCCCGACCGGGAGTACACCGAGGGCGCCGCGCTGCCGTACGAGGAACTGCGGGACGTGTTCACCGGTGCCGGCTGGGCGGACCTCAACAACGCCCGGACGTCGGTGAAGGCCGGCGGCCGCCTGGTGGAGCTGGTCGGCGTCGACGACCCGCACATCGAACGGGACGACTACGAGTCCGTCGCCGGCCCGGTCTCCGCCTCGGCCGACCTGGCGATCGCGCTGGCGCACTCCCCCGAGCCGGCGCTGCTGGACCGGATGGCCGCGGACGGCTTCGGCCTGCTGCTCGCCGGGCACACCCACGGTGGGCAGGTCTGCGTGCCCGGATACGGCGCGCTGGTGACCAACTGCGGGCTGCCCCGGTCGATGGCGCGCGGGCTGCACCGCTGGCCCGGCTCGGACTCCTGGCTGCATGTCTCCGCCGGCCTGGGCACCCACCCGACCGCCCCGGTGCGGTTCGCCTGCCCGCCGGAGGCGAGCGTGCTGACCCTCATCCCGCGCTGAGGCTCGCCCTCTCCGGCGTGTCGCCCCGGGTCGAAGGGGGCCTCGGGAGCCCTTTCGAGCTGATGACGTGAACGACTCAGGGGGATGGTGCTGCTGCCGCGACGGCCCGCACCGGGGCCGTCGCCGGGGGCGGACCGGGTGGAGGGGGTACCGAGTTTGACCATCGGACCGGGTGGGCTACTATTTGTCGGCACGCCTCGGGGTGTGGCGCAGCTTGGTAGCGCGCTTCGTTCGGGACGAAGAGGTCGTCGGTTCGAATCCGGCCACCCCGACCAGAGGTAAGTGAAGGTCAAGGCCCCTCCACGGAGGGGCCTTGACTCGTTTCTGCCGATCACTGCTCCTCTGGAGGCAGCGAGAAGGCAGCAAACGACGCGAGCACCCTGCGGTCCCGGTCGCGGATTGAATGCGTATGGCGGTCCAGGGTCGTGGACGCTTGCTCGTGTCCCATCACCTTCGCAACATCATTGATCGGCACGCCGTCGGAAACCAGCCAGGTTGCATATGAATGCCGCAGATCGTGGAACCGCAGCCCGAGGGGCAGGCCCGCACGTTGCAGCGACGGTTTCCAGATGCGCGCCCGGAATGTGCCTCGCTTGAGCGGTTCTCCGGTCCGCGCAACGAAGATCAGGTCTTCGGCGCCGGTTTCGAAGGACTGCCTGTGGTCGGTGAGCGCTTGGACGACGAACGGTGGTAGCGGCACGGCCCGCCGACCAGCTCGTGACTTTGGGTACGGCTTGAGCGTCACGTGCCCGGATACTTCCTCCGCCACCCGTACTACCCGCAGGGACGCATGCGGCCAGGTCGACGGCATCCCAGCGAAGCCCGGCGCATTCACCCCAGCGAAGGCCGGTGCCGGCGGCAACGGCAACCAGGGCGCGGTACCGCTCTGGAACAGCAGGTAGCAGCCTGTCGAACAGGTCCGCGCGGGAGATAACCAGGTCGTCGGTGTCCATCCGGCGGCGGGGTGGCAGCCTGACGCCCTCGCACGGATTGAATCCGATGAGCCGATCCCGGACCGCCGAGCGAAGTACTCCAGAGGTGAGGCGGTGAAGCGTCTCGTCCAGGCCGACGGCGGGCAGTGGCGGGAGCACACCGGCGACGCGGCCACGCAGCCCCCGAGGTAAGGCGGGCCGGCTGCCGGCGGTGCCGGGCTCCACTTGATCCGTTACACATCAACTTCACGTGAAGGGTGTCAGTTGGCCGGCTCTCTCCGGGCTCGGCTGTCACGGTGCGTAACGGGCGTGCCGCCTATCGCTGGGGCACGCGATCCTCAACGTCGGTCAAGACGCGCGATCAGCGGCATGAGCGGGCGCTTCGCCACGCCGATCACTGTTGGCCGCGGCTACGAGGGGAACAGCCTCCAGTGCCCCTCGGAAACGACCTCGACGGTGCCGTCGGTCACCTTGATGGCCGTCTGGTCGTCGATTGCGTACGCCGGACCGGCGATTTCGGCCGCCCATCTCTCGGCACCAGCCATGGTGTTGTCCGGCTCGAGACCTAGGTGCGGGAAGATCGAGAAGTCGACGACCCCCAGTGTGCGGTCGTCGGGCGCGGACTGCCACTCGACGAAGTCCGCACCGATCCGGGGGGTCAGCACCATGCTCCCAGCACTCAACCCCACCCAGACGGTGTCCCGCAGCGACGGCAGGAGATCCGCCAGCCCGGACTGCCGCATCCAGTGGCACAGGTACGTCGCATCGCCGCCGGCCACGAGCATGACGTCAGCCTCCCGGACCCAGGGGACCCACCGCTCCTCGCCGATGCTGGGCAGCGCTGTCAGCTCGAGGACGCCCAGCGACTTCCAGCCCAGGTCGCACATGGGTAGCGGCGTCTGACCGGTGATGAAGCGCCAGGCCGAGGCTGGCCCGCCCATGGGGTGGGCCGCCGTAGGGATGCAGAGGGCACTGGAGTCGGCGATCGGCTTGCCCAGCAGGTCGACCAGCGCATCGCGGATGCTCGGGTTCTTGACGCCCGCGGACGTGAGAAGAAGTTTCACGCTTGCCTCCTGTACGTAGCGGTCATGACGCTCTCCCCGAGAGTCGGGAGATCGGGTGCATGGCAGTACAGACTGGACACCATAACGAAACTCATCGCCGTTGCGACCCCTCAAGCCCCCCCCGCACGCACATCGGCTACTTGTTTCATTGACCTGCGACCGTGGCCCGGCCAGGCTTCGGTCGAGGCGCCCGGGCTGTCGCTCTCATTTCGGCTGCCCACGCTGGTCGTGTGGCTCTCATCTGGCCTGCGCGGCCCGGGCGTCGCCCCCCGGGCGGGGAGAGGCTCAAGAGGGGTTTGTTCGGCTCGAAGTAGCGTTGCCCTCCCGGCTCGACAATCCAGGTGGATCGAGCATCGGAGGACGCGG